>JBGQKY010000049.1:0-16332 GCA_041499745.1 Gaiellaceae bacterium | reverse complement strand
GCCCACATCGTGCCCGGTTCGGTCGCGCAGCGCGTCACGCAATGCGGCGGCGGACGCGTCGGGGTCGACCGGCAGCAGCACCAGCGTCCCCTCCTCGGGCGTGTTCGACTGGTCGATTCCGGCTGAGGCGCAGATGAAGCCGTGCCGCGTCTCGCAGATGACGAGCGGCGGGCGCACGCGGACGACACGCTTCGCCTCGCGCAGGATCCACTCGATCCGGCGCGGATCTCCCTCGCTGCCGGCGATCTCGATCGCGCGCTCCGACGGCTCGACGTCGTCGAGACGGACGACCCGCCCCTCGACCTTCGAGATCGCCTTCTGCGCCACGACGACGACGTCGTCGTCTTTCAGCTCGACCCGCTCCGCAATCAGCGCCGCAAGGTCGTCGCCCGCTCGCAACTCCGGGATCCCCGTGACGGGGAAGACCGAGAAGCCGGCCGTCACGGCAGGCCGGTGATCTCAACACCTGCGTGCGCGCGGTATCGCTTGTTCAGGTTGACGATCACCGCCGTCATCCCTTCGAGGGCGCGGGCACTTGCAAGCGGACCGGCATCGAGAGCGCGACCGGTGACGACTGCCCCGGCGAGTGCGAGCGCAAGCTCCTTCGCATCGGCGTCGTCGCCGCAGACGAGCGCATCGCCCTCGGCCTTGCCGTGTGCGAGCGACACCGCGGCGAGCGAGTGGAGCCCTGCGACGACCGGCGCCTGGAGCAGCTCCTGCGTCTGCTCTGCGAGCGACCGTCCGTGCTCGCCGGGGTAGACGCCCTGCTTCGTGAAGCGCAGCTCGCTCGCGACGCTCAGGACCGGGGTCGATCCGAACTCGTCCGCGAGGTACGCCGCCGTATGCAGGGCCGCATCGGCCTTCACCGCGAGAACGACGAGCTCGACGTCGCGGACGGCGTCCTCGTTCGCGGCGCCGCGGGCGCCGACCTCGGCCGCTTTCGCGTGCGCGCGCTCGACGTCGCGGGAGCCGATCACCACCTCGTGCCCCGCCGCGACGAGCTGCTGCGCGAGCGCGAGCCCGAAGTCGCCGGTGCCGCCGACGACGGCAACCTTCACGCGGGCACCGTTCCGAGCGCCACTTCCGCGAGACGCCGCCGTGCGTCCGCGTCCGACATGAGCGTGCGGGTGACGATCGGCCGAACGTCCCCGAGCCCGGCGAGGTCGTGTGCGTCAGCCTCGTCGACGACGAGCGAGTCGATCAACCCCAAGTAACAACTTGCAACTTGGGCGGGTGAGGTTCCGCCCGCGAGACGGCGGAGCATTCGATCCGCAGGGCCCTTCACGGCCCGGCCGCCGATCAGCGGGCTGACGGCGACACAGGGCACCCGCCGCGCCGCGATCGCCTCGCGGACGGTACGCACGGCGAGGATCGGCGCGATCGACACGTACGGATTGCTCGGAGCGAGCAGCAGCAGGTCGGCGCCGGCGATCGCCTCGACGATGCCGGGCGCCGGTGTCGCCGTCTCGGCGCCTTCGAAGCGGAGCCCGTCGACCTCGTCCCGGTGGCGGCGGGCCACGAACCACTGCTGGAAGGTGAACTCGCCCGCTTCGGTCGCGATCCACGTGCGCAGGCGGTCGTCGGTCGCGGGCAGGAGCCGGGACTCGACGCCGAGCTCGCGCGCGATCCGCGCCGTCACCGCCGAGAGCGTCGCGCCGCCGCGGAGGGCTTCCGTGCGGACGAGATGGAGACCGAGGTCGCGGTCGCCCAGGCGGAACCACGACTCCCCGCCGAGTGAGGCGACGGTGTCCAGCGCGTTCCACGTCTCGTGTGCGCGGCCCCAACCACGCTGCTCGTCGTTCAGATCCGTGAGCGCGTAGAGGATCGAGTCGAGGTCGGGCGAGACGTGGATGCCGAGGACTTCTAGGTCGTCGCCGACGTTGCCCACGACGGTCAGCCTCGCGGGGTCGGCCGCGTCCGCGACGCCGCGGACGAAGCGCGCGCCGCCCACGCCGCCGGAGAGAACGACGAGGTTCACGGCCGCACCTCGATAGGCAGCGTCGAGAGCGCGGCCTGCGAGCGGGGACCCAGCCGTAGGTGCAGGTGGCGGAGATCGTCGAGCGTGTCCACGTCGTCGGCGAGGTTCGGCACGGTAACCGCGACGACCTCCAGCCCCAGCGCCTCGGCATGCGAGCGAAAGCGCGCTGCGCTGTCGCGCCCGTAGAGGTCGGCGAACGCCTCGGGCGCGGGAATGCTAAGGGCGTTCGTCGTCCCGTCGAGCGCCTCGACGAGCGCCACGCCGCCGGTGGGCGTGGCGGCGAGCAGCGCGCGCAGGTCGTCGGGCAGGGCGCAGGGCACGTCGGCATTCAGGATGAGGATCGCCCCCGGCTCGAGCTCGGCGACCGCCGCGAGCACCGCGGCACCCTGGCCGCTGCCGGGGTCGTCCACGACGTCGGCGCCGGCGCCGTGCGCAAGGGCGATCCCGTCGGGATCGGGCGTCACGACCCGCACGCGGCCGACCGCGAGCGCGGCCGCGACCACGTCGCCGAGCATCGCGAGCGAGAGCTCGTGGCGCGTGCGCCTCGAGGCATGCAGCCGGGTCTTGCCCTCCACGCCCGCGAACGGGATGACGACCGTCGTCACGGGAAAAGAGTAGTCCCTAGGGTGCGGCTAGCTCGCCGAGGAGGCGACGCGCGTCGTGAAGCCCTTCGGCGCGAAGAGTGAACCAGTAGGCGCGCGCGTTCCCGTGCATCGTCACGAGCCCCGCGCGGCGAAGCTGCCCGAGATGGTGGTGTGCAGTCGACTTCGCGACGCCCGCGGCCTCCGCGAGCTCGGCGAGCGTGGCGTCGTGCGCGGCGAGCACGCGCAGCATGCGAACGCGACCTTCGTCGCCGAGTGCTCGCCCGAGCAGAAGGGCCCGCTCTTCGAGGCGCTCCTCCTCGGGGACCGGGTAGCAGATGATCCGCGTCCGCTCGTGCTGGCAGAGCAGGAGCCACGGGCGCGCGGCGAGGTGCGGGACGAGTGCGACCGTTCCGAGCTCGGGCTCCGGCTCGTACCGGTAACCGCCCGCTGCGATCTCGATCAACTCCTCAGGAGAGACGGCGAGCCGCCGCTTCGCCTCCGCATCCCGCTCGAGCTCCGCGACGACGCTGCGGTCGAAGAGCTCGTCCTCGTACCGGGTCAGGACGTCAAGCACGCGCCGCTTCGTCTGCGCCGGTGTCAGCGGGAGCAGCAGCTCGAGCGACTCGCGGGCCTGACCCGCGTAGTAGCGCTCGTGGTCGAGGAGGCGCGGATCGCCCGCCGCAGTCGCCTCGAGCGCTTCGAGGCCGGCGACCGTCCGCCAGGCGGGCACGTAGACGCCGGCGAGGTGGCGGCGGAGGCTTGCGCCGTCGAGCGCGCGCACGCCCGCAACGACGTCGTCAGGGTGCGCGAGGGCGACGCCGAGCAGGTGGAGCCAGAGCTCGGCCGAGCGGGCGCCGATCCGTTCGACCGCGCGCCGGAGGCCGGGGCTCGCGCCCTCGAGCGAGCCCTCCGGCCCGGTGAGGGCCGAAAGCCCGATCAGCAGCTCGAAGCCGGCGCCGGCCACGACCTCGACTCGCAGCGGTTGCGCAGCCGGCATTGCATCGTGTACGAATATCGTCGTGTTCATTCGATCAATATCGAACTCTAGCAACAAAGGGGGACGGCATGCGCTACCGCCTGCTCGGCCGCAGCGGGCTCCGGGTCTCGGAGCTCGCCCTCGGCACGATGACGTTCGGCACCGACTGGGGCTGGGGCGCCGACGCTGCGGACTGCCACCGCATCGTCGAGCGCTTCGCCGAGGCCGGCGGCAACTTCCTCGACACCTCGAACAACTACACCGACGGCTCGAGCGAGCGGATCGTCGGTGCGGCGACGCACGCCGACCGCGAGCGGTGGGTGCTCGCGACGAAGTACACGCTGACCGTCGACCGCACCGATCCGAACGCCGGCGGCAACCACCGCAAGAGCCTCATCCGCTCGCTCGACCAGAGCCTGCGCCGTCTGCAGACGGATTACGTCGACCTGCTCTGGCTCCACATGCGCGACGCGACGACGCCGATCGAGGAGTTCGTGCGCGCGCTCGACGACCAGGTGCGGCTCGGGAAGGTGCTCTACGTCGGCATCTCGGACTCGCCGTCGTGGGTCGTCTCGCGCGCGAACGCGATCGCCGAGCTGCGCGGCTGGTCGCCCTTCGTCGCGGTTCAGGTCCCCTACAGCGTCGCCTCCCGCGACCCCGAGCGCGAGGTACTCCCGATGGCGGCGGAGCTTGGGCTCACCGTCACCCCGTGGGGCGTGCTCGGCGCCGGCGTGCTCACCGGCCGGCCGGTCGAGTCGCTCCGCTGGCCCGAAGACGGCGCCTCGGAACGTTCGGCGGCGGTCCTCGCGGCGGTGCGGCAGGTTGCGGGCGAGGTGGGCTGCACTCCCGCGCAGACCGCGATCGCCTGGCTCCTCGACCGCGACGCTCCCGAGCTCGTGCCGATCGTCGGCGTGCGCTCCGCGGAGCAGCTCGAGGACAACCTCGGTGCGCTCGATGTGAACCTCTCCGACGAGCAGCGTGCGCAGCTCGACGAAGCAGGGGCGCCGTCGCTCGGCTTCCCGCGCTCGTTCCTCGAGTCGGACGGCGTGCGCGATCTCATCTACGGAGACGCGTGGAACCTGCTGTACTCGAGCCGTGCGCGTGCTGGCCACGAGGCGGCTGCCCGGTGAGGCCTGGGACGACCTCGGCGACGTCGAGATCGGGCCGATCGAGGAGCGGCGTGAGGACGTCCAGGCGCTGATCGTCGCCGGCGACCGGGTCGACGACGCGGTGCTCGACCTGCTGCCTTCGCTACGCCTCGTCGCCAACTACGGCGTCGGCTACGACTCGGTCGACGTCGACGCCTGCCGCGCGCGCGGCGTCGCGGTGACGAACACGCCCGGCGTGCTCGACGCGGCGACGGCAGATCTCGCCTTCGCACTCGTGCTCGCGACCCGGCGGCGGCTGGTCGAAGGCGACCTGCTCGTGCGAGGGGGACGCTGGGCCTCGCCGTGGTCCGAGGGGCCGTTCCTCGGGCACGACCTCGCCGGCTCGACGCTCGGGATCGCCGGGATGGGGCGCATCGGCACGGTCGTCGCGAAGCGTGCGAGCGCATTCGAGATCCGCGTCCTCCACCACCGGCGCACCGACACAGGCGATCCCGGCTATCGCGAGCTCGACGATCTACTGCGGGAGTCGGACGTCGTCTCGCTGCACCTTCCGCTCAATCTCGAGACGGCCGGCGTCATCTCGCGCAAGCGCCTCGCCCTCCTGCGCGACGGCGCGACGCTTGTGAACACGGCCCGCGGCGCAATCGTCGACGAGGACGCGCTCGTCGACGAGCTCGTCTCGGGGCGGATCAGCGCCGGCCTCGACGTCTTCGCTCACGAGCCGCACGTCCCGGAGGCGCTGCTCGGCCTGCCGAACGTCGTCCTGACGCCGCACATCGGCAGCGCGACCGTGGAGACGCGCGCCGCGATGACGCGCCTCGTCGTGGACAACGTGCTCGCACTCGAGCGCGGCGAGCCCTTGAGGACGCCCGTGAGTTAGCGCCCGACGACCAACCCGCACAGCGGCGGAGACTGCGAACGCACGGCTGGGCGGCAAGCCCCAGGGCGGAGCCCGGAGTCACGTAGACCCGGTACCACCACGTCCCGGGCCCGGGCCGATCCGTGAGCCGCGTGGAGAGGCCTTACAGCGGTGTCTTTGTTCGCCCAGTACCAGCCGTTGTGCGGGACCAGCTGCGTGAGCGCGAGCAGCGCGGCGAGCGGTGCGGGGATCGCGACCGCTGCAACGACGAGCAGCAACCAGCGATCCACCGGCCTTCTCACTTGTATCAGGTGACGCGGCAACGGAGCAGCGTGCGGAGCACGCGGAGGCCGTCGAGTGCGGTCAGCTTCTTGCCCTGTGCGCGGCTCCGCGCGCGGTACTCGACCGGCACCTCGTAGATGCTGACATGTGCACGGAGGAGACGCGCCGTGATCTCGGCCTCGATCGCGAAGCCGCGCTCGCGCAGGTCGAGCGAACGGAAGAGATCGGTGCCCATTGCTTTCTGCCCGGTCATCATGTCCGTGAGCCATCTGTTGTAGATCACGCCGGCGAGAAGCGTCACGGCGTGGTTGCCGACGACGTACCAGAAGCTGTAGGACGAGTGCGCCTTGAAACCGCGCGTGCCGAACACGGCCTCCGCCGCGCCGGACCGGAGCGGCTCGAGGATCAACGAGATGTCCGCGGGGTCGTACTCGAGATCCGCGTCCATGATGGTCGCGTAGGTTCCGCCCGCCTCGGCGAGTGCGGTGCGGACGGCGGCTCCCTTGCCTCGGTTGCGATCGTGCGAGAGAAGGCGGACCTGCTCGGGCCAGTCACCGTTGCGGAGCAGCTCGCCCGTGCCGTCCGTCGAGCCGTCGTCGACGACGAGCAGTTCGAAGGTGTCGGCGACGCTGCTCGCCAGTACCCCTTCGATCGCACGCTCTACAGTCTCGCGCTCGTTGAAGACGGGCATCATGATCGTGACCTCGACACTTCCGGTGCTCACCGGAGGCTCCCTACACCGGCGTCACGGGCGAAAGGAGAAGTGGTGGCCCGCGCCGCCGAAGAGCTGGATGATGAGCACCCAGAGTGCGAGGCCGATGACGATCTCTCGTGCAGGCGGCAACGGTCGGGCGCTGCCGCTGGTGAGGGCCACCCCGTCGGTCATGCGAACGATCGTAGCCATCTAACGCGCCTGACCGGGGCGACCTGCTGCCACCCAGTCGCGCACTTCGAACCAATGACTCGCCGTGAGCGCCTCGGCCAGACTTAAGTCGGTGTGCGCCGCGTAGAAGACGTTGTGATCGAGGTCGCAGCAGATCGCGACGTCGGAGAGCGCGACATCCGTGAGCTTCATCACCACGTCGGCGGGCAACTGCGCCTCGGCGACGGTGTAGTGCTTGAACTGGAGCTCGGGCGAGATCTCCATCAGGTCGGGCCAGTCGGGGCAAGTACGGCTGCTCACGGTCCGGCCTTGGGCCTGTGAGCCACGGGAGCGGGCCGAAAGCGAGCGGCACTCATGCCCGCTCCATTTCGGCGGCATGCGCCCACCGTCCTTCAAGCCGCACGAGACCGCGCGAATCGTCCGCTGGGTAGACGACGAAGACGAGGGCGTCGTCGACGGAGTGGTAGTGCGTCTCGCCGGCCGCATCGGTCAGATCGATTCGCAGGTGCAACCGCCCATCCGCGAACGGCGGCCGCTCGACCTCGAAGCGCAGCGGCAGCGTCCGCGTCTGCGCGCTCCAGCCGAGCTCCCCGCCGGAGACCGCATCGCCGGCAACGAGAATCGCCGCGTCGTCGCGCAGCTCCCAGCCGAGCCGCGGCGGCGGGATCGGCACATCGGCGACGACCTCCAGCGCGATCGAGAACGGCTCCCCGGCAAGCAACTGCATGCGCTCGTCGCCGTCGGACCCGAGCAGGCGCACGTTCTCGATCCGCGCGACGTCGCCGCCCCACTCCTTGAGCCCGGCGGCACGCTCCTCCGGATTGCGCTCACCGGCGAGCAGCCGCCGGTAGGCGACGATCGCGTCGTGCGTGGGCCCGTCGAAGAAGACCTCACCGTCCTTCAGCAGCACCGCGCGGTCGCAGAGCCGCTCGACCGCGCCGGCGTCGTGCGAGACGAACACGATCGTCCCTCCCCCGTTCTTGAACTCGAAGATCTTGCCGAAGCACTTGCGCTGGAACGCCTCGTCACCGACGGCGAACACCTCGTCGAGCAGCAGCACCTCCGCCTCGATGTGCGCGGCGATCGCGAACCCTAGCCGCATGTACATCCCCGACGAGTACGTGCGCACCGGCAGGTCGATGAAGTCCTCGAGCCCGGCAAACGCGACGATCTCGTCGAGCTTCTCGCGGATCCGCGCCCGCGAGAGACCGTGGATCGAGCCGTTGAGATAGACGTTCTCGCGCCCGGTCATGTCGGGGTGGAAGCCTGCGCCGAGCTCCAGCAGCGAGCCGATGCGGCCTCCGACCGCGACCCGGCCGGCCGTCGGCTTGACGATTCCGGAGAGGAGGCGCAGGAGTGTTGTCTTGCCGGAGCCGTTGCGGCCGACGAGGCCGACTGCGCTTCCGGGCTCGACCGAGAACGAGACGTCCCGCAGGGCCCACACGTCCGAACCGCGGGCATGGCGACGCGCAAAGAGCAGGTCCTTCAGCGCACGGCTCTCCCGCGGGTACACGCGGAAGCTGCGCGCGGCGTGCTCGACGACGATCTGGCCCGGCCTCACGCCGCTGACGGTACCGCCAGCGCCCGGCGGACGATGCCCGCGAGCGTTCGCACGAACGCCAGATCGGCGTTCGGCATCTCGATCCGCCGCAGCTCGAGGCCGAGCTCACGCGCGAGCTCGGCCGCCTCGACGTCCAGGTCCCAGCGGATCTCGAGGTGATCCGAGACGAAGCCGACCGGGCAGAGGAGCACGCTCGTCGCGTCGAGGGATCGGAGGTGGTCGAGGATGTCCGGGCCGAGCCACGGCTCCCCCGTCGGCGACTCGCTCTGGAACGAGAACGACCAGTCGGTGACACCGGCGGCCTCGGCCACGAGCCGCGAGGTCTCGAGCAGCTGCTCCGGGTAGGGGTCGCCCTGATCGAGGATCCGGGCCGGAAGCGAGTGCGCCGTGAACACGACGTGCGCGCCGGTACCGCGGATCCTGCCGGCGAGCAGGTCGACGAAGCCGCTCTCGTCGTGCCAGCTCTCGACGAAGCGCAGGTCGGCGCGGCCGGCGAGCGCGGACTCGAGCTGGTCGCGATAGCCCTTGATCGAGAGCGCCGAGTAGTGCGGCGCGAGCACGAGGCCGACGACGGTCTCGGCCCCCGCGTCGAGGACGGCGCCGGCGGCGTCGGCGATCCGCGGCGTCCAGTGCTTCATGCCCGTGAAGACGGGCAGGCCGAGCTCGCACTCGAGCGCCGAGCGCGTCTCTTCGGTGATCGCGTTCAGCGGCGAGGAGTCCTCGATCCCGAGCCGGCGGTAGCGTTCGACGAGATCGGCGAGGTGCTCGGGCGCAATCGGCCGGCCGCCGCGGATGTCGGCGTAGTAGGCCGCAACGTCGGCGAGCCGCTCCGGGGAGCCGTACGCCATCAGGACGACTGCCTCCCTAGACACGGGCCTTCACGGTGCGCTCCTGGACGAGCGCTGTAAGACGGGTCAGCACATTCGGATCTGTCCCCGGCAGGACGCCGTGGCCCAGGTTGAAGATGTGGCCGGGACGTCCGCCGGCGCGCGCGAGCACGTCGAGTGCCGCGCCCTCGACACGCTCCCAGGGGCCGAGCAGGACCGCGGGATCGAGGTTGCCCTGGACGCTTCGCTCGTCGCCGACGACGCTCCAGCCGCTGTCGAGCGGCAGACGCCAGTCGAGCCCGATCACGTCGCCGCCGGCGCGCGCGAGCCCAGCGAGCAATTCCTCGGTGACGCCGGTGCCGAAGTGAATCGTCGGAACGTCGACCGCAGCGAGCAAGCGTGCGGAGTACGGCGCGACGAACTCGCGGTAGTCCGACGGCGAGAGAGCGCCGACCCACGAGTCGAAGACCTGAATCACGTCGGCGCCGGCGTCCACCTGCGCGGCGACATAGCGCGAGAACTGCTCCGTGAGCCGGTCGAGCAGCGCGTGCCAGACGCCGGGCTCGCCGTACATCAGCGCCTTCGTCCGCGCGAAGTCGCGGCTCGGCCTTCCCTCGACGAGGTAGCCCGCCACTGTGAACGGACCGCCGCAGAAGCCGACGAGCGCCTGCTCCGGCTCGAGCTCTGCGCGGACCAGGCGCACCGCCTCGAGGATCGCGGGATCGGGCTCGGTCACGGCGAGACGATCGACGTCCGCCGCCGAGGCGATCGGCCGCTCTGTCACCGGGCCTACGCCCTCGACGAGCTCGACGTGGATGCCCATGCCGAGAACCGGCGACATGATGTCGGCGAAGAGCACCGCGGCATCGACTCCGTGGCGCCGCACCGGCTGAAGGGTCACCTCGGCGCAGAGCTCCGGCGTGCCTGCGACCTCGAAGAACGAGTGGCGCTCGCGGATCGCGCGGTACTCCGGCAGCGACCGTCCGGCCTGGCGCATGAACCACACGGGCGTGCGCTCGACCGGCTCGCGCCGCGCGGCGCGCACGAGAAGCGGTCCCGTCACGCGCCTAGACTAACCCCGGTCATGGGCCCCCTCGTTGCACGCTGGCGGACGCTCGAGCGCGCCCCGGTCGAGGCCGGCTCGCTCCAGCACGTGACGGTGGAGGTCGAGAACGCCGGCACCGCGCCGTGGCGGACACGGGGCGCCGAGGACGGCCTCTTCCTCGCCTACCACTGGCTCGACGAGCGCGGAAACCCGATCGTCTGGGACGGGCTCCGAACGCCGCTCGAGCGCACCGTCGACCCGGGCGCGACGCTGCGCCAGACGCTTGCGCTGCGCGCGCCGATCCCGCCGGGCCGGTACCGGCTCGCCGTCGACCTCGTCGAGGAGCATCGCTTCTGGCTCGCCGAGCTCGGCGTAACGCCGTACGAAGAGGAAGTCGACGTGACGCCGCGCGACGCGAGCGGTGCGCGCGTCTTCGGCGCCGAGCCCGACGAGGACTGGCTCGAGCGTGCGCGGGAGCTGCATCGCGAGGGCTACTCGGCCGTCGGCGGTGCGATCGACGCGCGGCGCCTGCCGGAGTACGCGCCGGGCGGGGGACGCCACCCCCGCTTCCCGCATCCGCTCGTCTGCCCGTCGCTCCTGCCGGGCCTCGAGCCGAACGCGGAGGTCGCGGGGCTGCCCGCCTACCGCCCCGAGGGCGACGAGCCGTACATGTACGACGGCCGCCTCGTGATCAGACTTCGATCGCGATCTGGTCGTCGACGCTCGTGAACACGAGCGCGCCGAGCACGAGCGCGACCGCGCACGCAACGACGAGGTAGAGCGCGTCGCCCCAGTACGGGAGCGTTCCGCCGAAGAGCGGCGCGCGCACCGCCTCGGTCGCGGGCGCAAGCGGATTTGCCCAGTGGATGACGTCGAGCGCGATCTGATGCTTGGCCAGAGTCGCACCCGTCAGCGGGTAGAGAATCGGCGTGAGGAAGAACAACGGCACCAGCAATGCGGCGACGATGAACTCGACGTCGCGGAACAGGACGTTGAGGGACGCGGCGGCGAGCGCGATGCCGCACACGAGGCCGACGAAGAGGGCACAGAGCGGAATTGCGAGCCACTCCGTCGCGCGCACACGCGACAGCGCCACGAAGTTCACGACGAGCAGCACGAGGAGCATCACGCCGAAGCTGACGAGGTGCGCGAAGACGACGGAGAGCGGCACGAGCTGGCGCGGAAACCGCGTCTTGCGGATGAGATTCGCGTTGTCGAGCATCGAGCGTGTGGACGACTGCACGGCCGCGGCGAAGAACGTCCAGAGCGCGAGCCCCGTAAGCAGGAACAGCGGATAGTGCCCGCCCTCCGAGAACGGCGACTTCCAGACGACGCCGAACACGAGCAGGTAGACGCCCATGAGCATCACCGGGTTTGCGACCGTCCAGAGCACGCCGAGCACGGAGCCGCGGTACTTCGCCTGGAGGTCGCGCCGGAACAGGTTCCCGAGCAGCTCGCGGTAGCGGACTACGTCGGCGTAGGTGTTCATCGCCTGCGTCCGTAGATCGAGACGCCCGCGTACCGGCCCGCGCTCAGGTGCGCGAGCGTGCCGAGGGTCATGCCCACCTTCGGTACGCGCGAGAGGAAGTAGCCGAAGGGAACGGGCGGCCAGCCGTCGGAGCGCTCCAGCCGCCGGACCGTGACACCTGCCCGCGCGAACGCTGCGAAGTACGCCCACACGGTGTGCACGTGCTCGTTGATGCCGAGCTCCTTCTCGCCGGCCTGGTCGGGATTGTCGGCGCTTCGCCCGAGCCCGCGCGTGCCCTCGTTCAGCCCCGCGACGATGCCGCCGTGCTTCGTAACCCGCGCCATCTCGCGAACCATCTTCGGCAGGTCGAGCGCGTGGTGGAGGGTCGCGACGCCGTACGTGACGTCGAACGTCTCGTCGCCGAACGGGAGGTTCTCGCCGTCGGCCTGCACGCGCCCAAAGTCGCCGTAGAACGCGCCGCGGCCCAGTCCGATGTTCTCGTCGACGAGGATGTCCGTGGCCACGTAGTCGCAGTCGCGCTCGAGCCAGAAGCGCGACGCCCACGCCTTCGCCGCGCCCACCTCGAGCACGCGCAACCCGCGCTGCCCGGCGATGTAGCGGTCGAGCAGAACCTGGAACGAGTGGCCGTTCGCGAGCCAGTTCGAGTCGTTCCAGCCGAGCTCGCGGTTGACGAACGGGAGGACGGCGTCGACCGTGTCGTCCGGCTCGTACCAGCCTTCGGCCCGGGCCTTCTCGAGCCAGCCCGCCGCCTCGCGAAGCTTCTCGGGCGCGCCGGGCAGCTCGCGGTGGAGCATCAGCGGAATCCCGTCGGGGGCGCGGTCGAACGTACGGCCACAGCCGGAGCAGGCGAGGCCGTCCCCGTCGGGTCGGAGCTCGCTTTGGCAGAACGGACAGCGGAGAATCTCGAGGAGCTGCATCCGGCGGTCAACCTACCGTGCAGAGCACGCCGGCGGCCCGCCCCCAAACACCGTTCTTACAGCCCTCCGTTACGCTGACGCCGTGACGGTTGCCGTGGCTGCCCTTGCCGCGCTCCCGGCAAGCTTTCTGACGATTCGGGCGCTGCTGCACACGCCTGCGGCGCGCCACGTCGTCGCCGCACCCCGCGAGGACCGGTGGCACACGCGCTCCACGCCCCTCCTCGGAGGCAGCGGGATCATGGCCGGGCTGCTCGCGGCCGCGGGCATCGCGCTCGCGGCCGGGATCGTCCCCGCCTCCGCCGAGCTCGGCGGCATCCTCGGCGGCTGCGCGATCCTCTTCCTCGCAGGCCTCCTCGACGACGTCTTCCACCTCTCCCCGGTCACGAAGATCGGTGCGCAGGGGGCCGCGGCGGCCCTCGTGCTCGCGTCCGGCATCCGCGTCGAGATCGTCAGCAACGACGTCGCGGCGACCGTGATCGGCGTGCTCTGGCTGATCGGGATGACGAACGCGTTCAATCTGCTCGACAACATGGACGGGCTCGCGGCGACCCTCGCCGCGATCGCATGCGGGTTCTTCGCGATCGACGCCTTCACGGCCCACCCGAACCACCTCGTCGCGACGCTGTCGCTCGGCGTCTTCTTCGCGTGCCTCGGCTTCCTGCCGTACAACCTGCGCCTGCGCGGCCCGGCCGCCGTCTTCATGGGTGACAGCGGCAGCCAGGTCCTCGGGTTCACGCTCGCGTCGCTCGGGCTCGCCGCGAGCTGGACGGTCGCCGGCTCGACGGTCGCGACCCTCCTGCTTCCGATCCTCGTGCTCGCCGTGCCGATCCTCGACACGACGCTCGTGACCGTCGTGCGCCTGCTCGAAGGGAGACCGGTCACGCACGGCGGCCGCGACCACTCATCTCACCGGCTCGTCTATCAGGGGCTGTCGGACAAGCGCGCGGTGGTGCTCCTCGGCGTCGTCTCCGCCGCCCTCGGCTTCACGAGCCTCGCTTACGAGGTACTCGACGACCAGCGCATCACGCTCGCGGGCGTGCTGATCACGTTCGCCTTTCTACTCCAGTTCGGCAGCTATCTCGCAGACGTCGAGCGCACGCCGGAGCCGGACGGCGCCACCTCGTTCGTCCGCTCGCTCCTCGTGCACCGGCGACGCTTCGTCGAGGTCGTCGTGGACTTCGCGCTGATCAGCGCCTCGTTCACGATCGCATTCATCATCCG
Source organism: Gaiellaceae bacterium (assembly GCA_041499745.1). GTDB lineage: Bacteria > Actinomycetota > Thermoleophilia > Gaiellales > Gaiellaceae > Palsa-739. The sequence continues at coordinate 2,601 of JBGQKY010000049.1, read as the reverse complement.
CAACGAGGGAACCGGCGTGCCCTGGCAGCGGCACGTGTTCAACCTCTCGCTGCCGGCGATCCTCGTCGCGCGCTACGTCTTCTTCATGCTCTTCGGCCTCTACCGCGGCGTTTGGCGCTACGCGGGCGCGCGCGACGCGGCGAGCATCTTCGCGGCAGTCGGGCTCTCCGAAGCCGCTGCCTTCCTCTTCATCTGGGGGACGGTGACGTGGAACGGCTTCCCGCGCGGCACGTTCCTGATCGACGCGCTCCTCTGCTCGCTGCTGATCGGCATCGCCCGCTTCTGGGAGCGCGGCGTCACACACGCGATCCGAAGCGTCATCCGTCGGTCGGACCAGGAGCGGACGCTTCTCGTCGGCGCGGGCCGGAGCGGGAGGAGCCTGCTGCGCGAGCTGCGCGAGACGCCCGGCGTTCGCGTGGTCGGGTTCGTGGACGACTCGACCTCGTTCCGCCGCCGCCGCATCCAGGGCGTGCCTGTCGTGGCGAGCCTCGACGAGATCGGCTGGGCGATCGGGCGCCTGTCCCCCGACACGGTCCTCGTGACGATCCCCGACGCGCGCCGAGAAGGCCTGGACGCAGTCGTCGAGGCGTGCCGGCGCGCCGGCAACTCGTGCCGGTTCGTCCGGCGGCAGATGGATCTCGACCCCGCGGCCGTCCTCGGCGCGGCGGTCGAGTGAGCGCCGTCGCAACTCCGCGCCGCACTGACACACTCTCGCGGCCGACTACGACGCTCGCCGACCGCCTGCTCGCTGCGGCCCCGCTTGCGAGCATCTACGTCTGGCTCTGCATCGTCTACCTCTTCGAGGCGTGGAAGCGCGTCACGCCGTGGCTCTTCACCGACGAGCTCGAGCTGACGCAGCTGTCGCGCTCGATCGCCGCAACGGGGCGAGCGGCCCGGCGCGGCGAGCCGCACTCGTTCGGATCGCTCTACACCTTCCTCACCGCGCCCGTGTGGCTCATCCAGGACGTCGCGACGGCGTACTCCGGAGTGAAGTACCTCGACGTCTTCGTGATGGCATCGGTGCTCTTTCCTACGTACTTCCTCGCTCGGATGGTCGTCGGCCGCGGCTGGGCGCTCTTCGCGGCGACCGGCGCGGCGGCGACTCCGGCGCTCGCGTACTCGTCGTGGATCGTGCCGGAGACGCTCGCGTACCCATACGCGGCGCTCTGCTTCCTGCTGATTGCGAAGGCGCTCGTCACGAAGCGCCGCGGCTGGATCGTCGGCGCCGGCGCGGCAACGATCGTCGCCCCACTCGTTCGCGGCGAGCTCGTGGTCATCCCGATCATGCTCCTCTTCTCGACGCTCTTCGCCGTGTGGTCGAGCGAGTGGTCGCGAGAGCGGCGCCGCTCGTGGACGCCGGGCGACTACCTCGGCTTCTTCACGCTCGTCGCCGGCGTCGTGTTCGCCGTGAGCGGCTTCGCGAGCTGGCACTCCGACCAGTGGATCCAGGTCACCGCCTACAACTGGACGAAGCACCGGGCCTTCGTCTACGGGGACTGGGCGGCCGGCGCGCTCGCGATCGGGCTCGGCGTGATCCCGCTCGTCGGCGGACTCGCCGGCCTCGTGCCGGTGCGCGGCGAGGAGCGGACGCGCGAGCTGCGCATGGTCCGGTGTGTCGCCCTAGCGGGGCTCATCGTCTTCGGTCTCTACACGGCGATGAAGGCCGCCTACCTGTCGATGAACTTCGAGACGCGGGTCGAGGAGCGGAACCTCATCTACATCGCCCCGCTCCTCTTCCTCGGGACGGCCTTCCTGCTCGACCGGCGCCGTGTGAACCTGGTCGCGCTCGGGGCGGCGGCGGCGTACGGCTTCTATCTCGTCGTCGGCACGCCGTTCTTCATGGACCGCCAGCTCTATTCGGACGCGCTCGGTCTGGCGATCCTCGAGCAGGCGAACCGCTTCTTCGAGTGGACCCCGGCCGAGGCGCAGTGGCGGCTCCTCGCGCTGCTCGCCGTCGGGCTCGCGCTCGTGCTCGCTCTGACCTTCCTGCGTGGCCGGCGGACGCTCAGCACGGCGCTCGCCGTCGTCCTCGGCGTCGGCCTCCTCGCCTGGAACATCACCGGCCAGATCGCGGCCGCGGCCGGGAACGTCTCGATCAGCCGCGAGCTCGAGCGGACGCTCCGGCACCCGTTCACGTGGGTCGACGACGTCGCGGGCGGAAAGAAGACGCTCTACCTCGCGCAGGGCGTCCGCGACCAGAACCCCGAGTGGCTGCTCGAGTTCTGGAACCGCTCGATCGTCAGCGTCAGCAGCCTCGACGCGACACTGGTCGGCCCCGGGCCGGCCGGCACCCCGAACATCACGCCGACGGGAGTCCTCTACTGGACGCATGACCCCGCGGCGCCCGGTCCCGAGTACGACTACGCGGTCGAGGACTGGCCGTGCGTCGATTTTGCCGGGACGTTCCGGAAGCGCCACTTCTACCGTGGCGGCGCCGACAGGCTGACCCAGTGGCGGCTCATCCAGCTCACGAAGCCGAACCGGCTGCGCGCGGAATGCACTGGCATCTACCCCGACGGCTGGACAGGGGCGAACGACAGCAGCTACCTCCGGTTCGCGGCCGACCGTCCGGGCTGGCTCCGCATCAGGATCTCACGGGAG
>JBGQKY010000048.1:0-16337 GCA_041499745.1 Gaiellaceae bacterium | reverse complement strand
GGCCGGCGCGGTGCGCCCGTACACCCCCCCGCCTCGCGCGGGGCGGGACGTCGGGGTCGCCGCCCCCCACGGCGTGGAGGCCGCCGAAGCGCCGACCGATCCCCCGCAGGCGGAGGATCGGCTCGGCGTACTCGGCTCGTGCTACTTCGGTCACCCGGCTCCTAGCCGGTTACCTTCGGGTGTTGCGTCTTGCCGATCCACGGCAGGCTCCGCTTCACGCATGCCGGAGACGTGCGTCCCGGCGCCTTCGTAGTCGCGGAGAACGTGCCGCCGAACGTCTGGTCGACGTTCGGGATGTAGCCCACCGTCTTGACGGCCAGCTTGCCGCCCTTCTGGTACAGCTGCTGGTAATAGACGGGGATGATTCCCTGGTTGTACTTGTCCAGGTGAATCGTCCCGTAGGCCGTCGGCAGCACGACCTTCTTGATCGCGGCCTGGAGGCTCTTCTGGCCGCCCGAGATGTCGCCGCCCACGGCCTGCAGGCCCTTGATCAGGCCCCACGTGTTGATGAAGAAGCCGTACGTGAACGTCGATGCCGCCTGCGGCGCCGCGGCGCCGAACGGCGGGATCGTCTTGAACCACTTGCCGATCACGTTGTTCGCGTACTTCTTCGCAGCGGGGGTGGCGAGATCGCCGGCCGTGCCGGCACCGCCGACGTAGGCGCCCGTCACGCGGGTCGAGAGTTGCTCGAACTGACCCGGGGTGCCCCAGAACAGGTTGCCGATGAACTTCTTCCCGTCGATCGGGCCGTGAGCCGCCTCATAGGCCTTCAGGAACGGTATGAGGCCTGCGCCGCCGACCGCGACGAAGGTGCCGTCGACGTTCGTCGGCATCTGCTGTGCATACGACGAGTAGTCGGTGGTGTTCAGCGGCGGGAAGACCCGCTTCGTGACCTTGCCGCCAACAGCGCAGAACTCCGCGATGAAGCCCGCCGCGGACGTCCACGCGAAGCTGTAGTCGTCGGCGACGACTGCCGCCGTCTTCCAACCCAGCTTGTTGTAGGCGAGGTCGCCGAGACCGGCGTTCCACATCGCACCGTCGCCGTTGAAGCGGAAGAAGTTCGGCGCCCGCACCTTCAGCGTCGTGTCCTGCGCGCCGGCGGAGCCGTCGACGAACGTCTTCGTGGGATGCTGCTTTGCGTAGTTGGCGACCGCGATCGACTCGTCACCGGACAGCGGGCCGATCAGGACGTCCGCGCCCAACTGCTCCATCAGGCGCTTGGTCTCTTTGATCGCCGTGTCTGCGCGGTCGTTAGAGCATCCGATCCCGACCAGCTTGAGCGGATGGCCGTTGACCGAGCCGCCGGTCCAGCCGTCGCGAGGCTTGTTCGGATTCTTCGGCTTGGCACCTGCGTACTCGGACATCGCAGCAACGACGCCTGCGAGGTCCTGGTTGTCGAACGCCCCGAAGGCGCCCTGGCAGTCGGACAGAACGGCGACCTTGATCGTGCTCGCCGTCGTCCTGGCGGTGGCTGCCGACGCGGCAAATGCGGCTGCCAGTGCCGCGATCACCGCGAAGGGAATCAGCTTCCGCCTTCGCTTGCCGATACTCATTCGTTGACCTCCTTCGAGCCTTGTGGGTTCCTCGTCGAACCGGGCGAATCCACTACGTGCGATCGGTCTGCCGCCGCTGCTGCGAGCCTCCTTTCAGACGCTGGGCTCGGCCTGTCCCAGCTCGATCGGCGTCCGATCGAGAGGGTCACGGCGACGCCCGGGGAAAACGTTGAGCGTGCGCTCCCAGAGGCCCATCAGGCCGCCGGGCGAAACGAGCACGATGACGAGGAAGATCGCCCCGATCAACGTGTGGAAGCGCGGGCCGATGAAGCCGATGCGCTGCGAGTAGTTGTTGATGATCACGAAGAAGAGTGCGCCGGCCCATGCCCCTTCGAGCCGGTAAAGGCCGCCGATGACGGCGATCACCAGCACGTCGATCGTCGCGCTCAGGTCGATCGAGGCGGGGTCGATGTGGCCGTTCCACCAGACGAAGAGCACACCGCCGATCGCGGCGACGAGTGAAGCGAACCCGAATGCGACCGTCCGGTGGAGGACGACGTTGTAGCCGAGCGAGGCCATTCGCACCGGGTCGTCGCGAAGACCCTGCAATGTGAGCCCGAACGGCGTGCGCACGATGTAGCGTAGCAACGCGTAGATCGCGAGCGCGACGGCCAGCGAGATGTAGTAGAGCCTGTTCGGGTGCGCGTCCGTGCCGACGACCTTTGGCGTGGGGATGCCGCTGATCCCTCCAAAACCGGAGACGGTGGTCACCTGACCGAAGAACAGATTCGCGATCACCGAGTACGTGAGCGTGATCATCAGGAAGTAGATCCCGGTACTGCGGCTTGCGAGCGCGCCGAAGAGCAGCCCCACGGCAACTGCGAACGCGAGGCCGACGACGACCCCGAGCCACGGGTTCCAGCCGAGATTGAGGCCCTTCGTGTTGCCGGTCGTCGTGGCGTTGCCGAGCACGAAGCCGGCGATGCCGTACACCGCCACCTGCGCGAGCGAGACCATGCCGCCGTATGCGGACAGGAAGATCAGGCTGGCAGCGACGATTCCGAGGAAGAGCATCTGCGTCAAGAGCACGCTGACCCAGTACGTCGAGACGATCGCCGGCGCGATCGCTGCGAGCACCAGAGCGACGACGCCAACGACGCGATCCGGGGTGACCGCAGCTCTCACGCCGGCCTCCCGAACAGACCGAGCGGCCGGACGGCGAGCACGACCGCGACGAGCACGAACGTGAAGATGATCGAGTAGTACGTGTAGTCCGACGGCAGGTATGCCGCCGAGAAGTTGCTCGTCAAGCCGAGCAGGAGCGCGCCGATGGCGGCTCCGCCGAGAGACCCCATCCCTCCGATGATCACGACGACGAGTGAGTAGAGCAGCCAGGTGGCGTCGACGCCGGGTGCGAGGCCTGCGAACGAGCCGCCGATCACCCCGCCGAGGCCCGCGAGCCCGGAGCCGACGACGAAGGCGATCGCGAAGGTCAGCTGGATGTTGATCCCGAGCGCGGAGACCATTGCGCGGTCGTCGACACCTGCGCGGATGACCATGCCGGTACGCGTGCGCTTCAACCACAGCCAGAGCAAGCCGCCGATGCCGATCGCGATCGCGAGGATGACGAGCCGCGTCAGGGTGTACTGGATCCCGGCGACGCGGACGTTGACGAACTTGTCGAACGTCCGCGGCCAGGCGATGTCCTCGGCGACGCCGCCGAAGTGGGCGAGCATCTGGTCGGCGAGGATGATCGAGATCGCGATCGTGATCAGCGCCTGGCGCAGGTCCTGCCCCTGATTCCAGCGGAGGAACAGCTGCTGCATCAGTAGCCCCATGCCGGCAATCGCCGCGGTACCGGCGAGCGCCGGCACCACCCAGTTCGTGAGGCTGACCTGGCTGCTGGTGAGCCCGAACACGCTGCCTTCGCCGACGAGGTTGCGCTGCAGCCTGAGTGCCACGTAGCCGCCGAAGAGGAAGAACGCGCCGTGCGCCATGTTGACGACGCGCATCAGGCCGAAGATGAGCGTGAACCCGCTCGCCACCACGAAGTAGAGGCCCGCCGCCGTGACGCCGTTCAGGACGGTGATCACGAAGTCCTTCGGGTCGTGGACGGCGGAGCCGAACGTCGTCGCGAACTTGCCGGTCGTCGGCGCAAGGAAGAGCACCCAGAGAAGGGGGAAGAGGAAGACCGCGCCGAACAGGATCCACCCGACGATGCGGAGGATCCGCAGCTGCGTGGCGCTCAGGTGGGCGCGGCGCTTCAGCGCAGGAGCCGGCCGCCGCAGGCTCGAGTCCATCAGACGCTCGCGTCCATCAGGCGGTGGAGAGGTAGAGGAGAGCTTGGTCGGCGTCCGGCCCCTGCTCGATGTGATCCGCGAGCCGGCGGAGCTCGGGGTAGCGCGAACGGTCGAGCGTGTCGGCGTCCCGCCAGTTCAGCTCGATCAGGTTGCCGGCCGGGTCGCGAAAGTAGAGCTGCACCTGGCGGGAGGGCAGCTCGACGAGCTGCCAGCCCCACGTGTCGGATCTGTAGGCCTTCACGGCCCGGTAGGCGGCGTCGAAGTCGTCGACGGTGATCCCGAGGTGATGCCGGACGGGTGCCGGCCTGTCGTCGAGGAAGAGATGAAGCTGCATGTCACCGACGCGCAGCCATTGCACCGGCACCTCGAACCTCGGCGTGGGAATTCGCTCCATCCCGAAGAGATCCTCGTAGAACCGTGTCGACGTCTCCAGGTCGAGCGCCGCAATGCTGACGTGGTTGATCCGCGTCGCGCGCACTGCGGCGGAGTCTTCTCCATTGCGATTCATAGTGCAAACAGCCATTGACAGTCGGGGTTATAGGATCTGCCTATGAACATCCGGCAACTCGCGTGCTTCGTCGCGGTGGTCGAGGAAGGGTCGTTCACGCGCGCCGCCCGGCGAGTCGGCATCACCCAGCCCTCGCTGTCCCAGCACATCCGCGCGCTCGAGGCGGACATCGACGGAGCCGTGCTCGAGCGCCTGCCCGGCGGCATCGCGCTCACACCGGCCGGGCGCACGCTGCTGCCGGAAGCACGTGCGGCGGTGCGTGCAGTCGAGCGCGGACGGCGGGCCGCGCGCGCCGCGCTCGCCCTCGAGGCGGGTGAGCTCGAGATCGCGACGGTGCTCTCGATGGCCGTCGGCCTGATGCCCCGTTACATCCGCCTCTGGCACGAGCGCTATCCGGACGTCGGCATCAGGCTCCAGGAGTTCAAGCACCGCTCACTGCTCGAGGAGGCGGTCGACCAGGGGGTCGCCGACTTCGCAATCGGCCCGCTGCCGCTCCGGACGTGGAAAGGCCCGCTGGAGCAGGTCGCGTGGGAGGAATTCGTGGTCGTCGCCCCGCCGGGCGACCCGCTGGCCTCGCAGACGACGGTGCGGCTCGAAGAGCTCGCAGACCGCGAGTGGGTGCTCTACCACCCGGACCACGGTCTTGCAGGAGTCCTCGCGGAGGTTTGCGGCCGCGCCGGGTTCAGCCCGCGCGGGACGGTCAGGACCTCGCAGGCGGAGGGTGCTGCGAGGCTCGCGTCGGCGGGAATCGGTCCGGCGCTCGTGCCGGACAACATCGTGCTTCCGGGCATCGAAGGCTCGGTGCTGCGGCTCGTCCCGCCGCTCATCCGCGAGGTTGCCGTGTATGCGCGGAGCGAGTTGTCGCGGACGGCGGCTGCCTTCGTCGACGTCCTCCGCTCCGAGCAGCGGCCGCGGCCGCGGGGGGCCGTGACGATCCATCTCTAGCCGGGCTCGTCTGCCGGGCACAATGGCGGCCGTGCGCCGCGTGCCCGTGCTCCTGCTACTCGTGGCGGCGCTCTCGGCCTGCGGCGGCGGCTCGTCCAAGGCTCCGGACCCGGCAGCAGCGCGGAGCACGACCATCGCCGAGGGCACGGTGCGGTTCACGCTCCTGATCGACGTGAAGATCAGCGGCTCCGCGGTCAGCTCCAGCGAGACGGGCACGCTCTCGTTCGCCGAGCGGCGGGCACACATCTACAAGCTCGTTCCCGGCGGCGGCGTGCCCCAGGAGCTCATCTTCGACGGCCCCTACACGTACACGAACGCGAACGTCGAGGCAGCGCTGAACGACCTGTCCGTGAAGCCGTGGACGAAGCTCGACTCGCGCCGCCTCTCTGCGAAGGAGCGCAGCAGTGCGCCCGACGAGCTCGCGCACGTGCGCGTACTCGTCCACCTGCCCGACGGTGTCGAGGGCGCGACGCTGTCGGGCAGCATCACGGTGGCAAACGAGCACGTGACGCAGTTCCGTGGCCTCGTCCATCCGGCGCGCGTGGTCGCCCGCGCGCCGGCGGCGGAACGTCGCAGCATCGCGGAGGCCCTTCGCAACGACTATCCGGCCAAGGCGTTCCCGGCGAGCTTCTGGCTCGACGACGCCGGCCGCGTTCAGCGCGTGCTCGTCTCCTACACCACGGCGGGCGGCACACAGATCACGCTGGACGGGCGTTTCTCGGACTTCGGTGCCGAAGTCGACCTGACGCTGCCGCCCGCCCGCTCGATCCAGGACATCACTCCTTAACCTCGCTCCCAGGCGAGGCCCGCGGCGAGGACGACCTCGTCGCGCGGCGCGACGAGCTGGAGGTCGCCGATCGCGAGCCCCGCCCAGCCGAGGATGTTGAACGGCCGCAGGAACGCCGTCATCGGAATGCGCACGTCGAGCTCGTCGCAGTCGACCGGCGGGAGGTCGACTCCGAGCACCGGTGCGACGTAGAGGTCGACGGATGGCCGGTATGTTCGCCAGCTGCGAACGGCGTCCCGCGCCCGCGCGACCGCCGCGGGCTCGATGGTACGAGCGTGCTCGAGCTTGCCGCGAACGTTCTCGCCGTAGTCGGCCGCGCGCTCCGGGAATGTCGCGCGGTGCGACTCGGCAGCCTCGTGGAAGAACAGCGGCCACGTGTCGTCGGCGGGCTCCGGGATCTCTGCCGGTACCACGCGCGCGCCGAGTTGCTCGAGCCGCTCGACGTACTGCTCGGCCCTTCGGTTCTCCGGCAGCGCGGGGCCGCCGACCGAGGGTGGTTTCGTCAGCAGCCCGACGGTGAGGCCGGCCAGGCGCGGCTCGGGGGCGGGTGCGGCCGCGAGCACCGACCACGCGAGCGCAACGTCGGCAACCGTGTGCGCCATCGGGCCCACCGTGTCGAAGCTCGGGCAGAGCGGAAAGACGCCTTCGGTCGGGATTCGGCCCCAGCTCGGCTTGAGGCCGACGAGGTCGCAGCAAGAGCACGGGAGGCGAATCGAGCAGCCCGTGTCCGTGCCGAGGCCGAGATCGCAGAGGCCGGCGGCGAGCGCCGCGGCGTTGCCCCCCGAGGAGCCGCCCGTCGTCCTCCCGGGGTGGCGTGGATTCTCGACCGTTCCGTACCACGGGTTCTGGCTCGTCACGCCCCAGGCGAACTCGTGCAGGTTGGCCTTGCCGACGACGACGGCTCCGGCCGCGACGAGGCGCTCGACCGCCGGTGCTGTCCGCGTCGGCACGTGATCCGCGTAGATCTTCGAGCCGTACGTCGTACGGATCCCCGCGGTGTCGAACAGGTCCTTGACGAGCAGGCGCTTCCCACGCAGCGGCCCCGGCAGCGGCTCGCGCGGCTCGACCTCCGTGATGACGGCGTTCCAGACGTCGTCAGTCATGGAGCAGGGCCACGGCGTCGATCTCGACCTTGGCGCCGGGGACGACGAGTGCGCTCACCTCGACGAGCGTGCTCGCCGGCCGCGTGTCGCCGAAGATCTCCTGCCGCACGGGGTTGATGCGTGCGCGGTCGGCGATGTCCGTCAGGTAGACGGTCACCCTCACGACGTCGGCGAACGTCGCGCCGGCCGCACCCAGCACCGCGGCGAGATTCGCGAAGACCTGCCGCACCTGCGCCACGACGTCGTCGCCGCCGACAAGCCGGCCCTCGCCGTCCACCGGGATGAAGCCGGACACGAAGAGCAGGTTCCCGGCGCGCACCGCGTCGGTGAAATGGCTGATCGGCTCGGCCAGCTCCGGGACGCGGATCTCCTCGCGCTCGCTCATTTCAGCGCCTCCGCCCGGATCCGGCTCAGGGTCGTTCGCGGATTGATCGCTTCGGGATCGATACGCAGCTCGATCAGCGCCGACGTGCCCGCGCCGAGGGCGCGCTCGAGCGCGTCGGCGAACTGCGCCGTCTCGGTCACCGTCTCACCGCGCACGCCGAACGCGCGCGCGTACGCGGCGAAGTCCGGGTTGACGAGATCGGTTCCGACCACCCGCCCGGGGTACTGGCGCTCCTGGTGCATGCGGATCGTCCCGTACATGCCATTGTTGACGACGAGCACGATGATCGGCAGCTCGTACTGCACCGCTGTCGCGAGCTCCTGCCCGCTCATCAGGAAGTCGCCGTCGCCGGTGAAGCAGATCACCGTTCGTTCCGGCAAGAGCGCCTTGGCGGCGACGGCTGCGGGAACGCCGTACCCCATCGCGCCGCTCGTCGGCGCGAGCTGAGTCGGATAGTCGTGCCAGCGCCAGAAGCGGTGGACCCAAACCGTGTAGTTGCCGGCGCCGTTTGTGACGATCGCGTCGGGCACCCGCGCGCGGAGGTGCGCGATGCAGTCGCCGAGGTCGAGTGGGCCAGGCATCGGATCGTGCCGCTGCCACCCCTCGTAGTCGGCGCGCGCAGCCGCGGTCCACTCGCGCCAGCGCGGCTCGACGCGAAGGTCTCGCACGGCGCAGGCGAACTGCTCCATGCCGGAGAGAACCGGCAGCGCGGGGTGGTAGACGCGGCCGAGCTCCTCGGCGCCCGGATGCACATGCACGAGCGTCTGCGGGCCGACGAGCGTGTAGCCCGACGTCGTCATCTCGCCGAGCCGCGGCCCGACGACGAGCAGCAGGTCGGCCTCGCGGACGCGCGCAGCGAGTCGCGGGTTGATCCCGACGCCGACGTCGCCGGCGTAGCTCGGAGAGTCGTTGTCGAGCGAGTCCTGGCGGCGGAACGCGGCTCCCGCGGGCAACTCGTTCGCCTCGAGAAACGTCCGCATGTCCTTGGAGGTGCGCGATGTCCAGCCCGCGCCGCCGAGAAGGACGAACGGCCGCTCGGCTCGGGCGAGCAGCTCGCGCAGGCTCTCGATCTGCTCGACGCCCGGATGCGCCTGGACGACGTGGAACGGCTCCGCGTCAGCGGCGTCGGTCTCGCTCGCGAGCATGTCCTCGGGGAGCGCGAGCACGACCGGACCGGGGCGTCCCGCACATGCGGTGGTGAACGCACGCGAGAGATACTCGGGGATGCGATCGGTGCGGTCGATCTGCGCGACCCACTTGGCCATCTGCCCGAACATCCGCCGGTAGTCGACCTCCTGGAAGGCCTCGCGCTCCTCCTGGTCCGAGGCGACCTGGCCGACGAGCAGGATCAGCGGCGTCGAGTCCTGGAACGCGGTGTGCACGCCGACGGATGCGTGCGTGGCCCCGGGTCCGCGCGTGACGATGCAGATACCCGGGCGTCCGGTGAGCTTCCCGTAGGCGTCGGCCATGTTGGCGGCCCCGGCCTCGTGGCGGCACGTGATCAGGCGGATCGGCGATTCGTAGAAGCCGTCGAGCACCGCCACGAAGCTCTCGCCCGGGACGATGAAGACGGTGTCCGCCCCGTGGACGGAGAGCTGGTCGACGAGGAGCTTGCCGCCGTGTCGGCTCACAGATTCTGTTCGAGATAGACGCGGGCGCGCTGCAGCTTCGGCCTGTCCTCGTCGGCCGGATCGACGTAGGTGATCGTCCGCTTGCCTGCCCACTCCGCCGGCAGCACGAGCACACGCACGAACGCCGTCGGCTCCGTGTCGGAGGCGGCTGCGAAGACGGGGTCGGGACCGGTCTCGTACCACCACTCGAACGGGCCGTACTCGTGCGACTCGCCCTGCGTGTCGATGCGGATCCGCCCTTCGAGCAGCACGCGCAGGCCCGGGCCCGGGTGTGTGTGCAGGTGCGCGACGCTACCCGGCGGGAAGTCGACGCGGTCGCAGCGCAGCAGCCACTCGCCTTCGGGCCGCTCGGTCAGCTCCCACACGAGCGCATGCCCCTCGACGCGGGCGGCGCCGAAGTGGGCCTCGTCGTGCGTGAGGTCGTAGACGACGCGATCGCCGTCCTCGGTCGTGACGCCGTCGGAATGCTGGGACAGGCGGAGGATCAATGGAACGTCTGGCCGCCGTCGATCACGATCGTCTGCCCGGTGACGAAGTCGGAGCCTGGCCCGCAGAAGTAGACGACCGCGCCGACGACGTCCTCGGGCAGCTGGTCGCGCTGAAGCGTGCGCGCCGCGACGGAGACGTCGCGCAGCTTCTCGATCACCTCGGGATGCGCCTGCACGCCGGCCGACATCGTGAAGCCGGGCGCGACGCAGTTGACGAGCACCTTGTCCTTGCCGAGCTCCTTCGCGAGCGCGCGCGTGAAGGCGACGATCGCGCCCTTAGAGGTGACGTAGTGCAGCAGGAAGGGAACGCCGCGGAACGGCGTGCCCGACGAGATGTTCACGATCCGGCCGCCGCCGCGCTCGCGCATCACCGGGACGAGCGCCCGGCACATGAGGAACATGGACGCGACGTTGACGTCCATCACATGGCGCCACTCGTCCAACGGGATCTGGTCGAACGGGCGCATCTCGAGCGACGCGTAGAGGCCGGCGTTGTTCACGAGGATGTCGACACCGCCGCACTGGGCGACTGTCTCGTCGACGAGGCGCCGGACGTCGTCCTCCTTCGAGACGTCGGCCGTGACGGCCACGCCGCCGTCATAACACGTCGCCGCGTCCTCCGCGTCCCGCAGGTCGGCGACGACGATGCGAGCGCCCTCCGCCGCGAGCCCGTCGGCGATCGCACGGCCGATGCCCTGCGCCGCGCCGGTGACGACCGCGACCCTCCCTTCCAGCGAGCCCATCAGCGGATCGGGGAGAACGAGGTCGGGATCAGGATGCGGTTCGACTGGGTGTGGATCAGCGGCTGGATCTTCCCGAGGAAGGCCTTCCACGCGTCGTCGGCCTGCAGTTTCGCGCGACGCTTCTCGCGCTCGTCGAAGCTCTCGTAGCCCCACATGCTCGTGTACGTGGAGAGTTCGCCGATGTCGGTTGTGAAGACTCCGAGCAAGTTGCCGAGGTGGCTCTGCTGGAGCTCGATGCCCTCGGTCTCGTACAGGCGCACGAGCTCGTTGAGCCTGCCGGTGATGACGTGGTAGTCGCGCTGCTCGACGATCATGGCTCCACTCCGCCGATGCAGAGGTACTTGATCTCGAGCCACTCCTCGATGCCGTACTTCGAGCCTTCGCGGCCGATGCCCGACTCCTTGACGCCGCCGAACGGGACGACCTCGGAGGAGATGAGCCCCGTGTTGATCCCGTGGATGCCGTATTCGAGCGCTTCCGAGAGCCGCCAGATGCGGCCGTTGTCGCGCGTGTAGTAGTACGCGGCGAGACCGTAAGGCGTGTCGTTCGCCTCGCGGATCGCCTCCTGCTCCGTCGCGAAGCGGGCGATGCCGGCGACGGGGCCGAACGTCTCCTCGCACGACATCGCGGCGTCGGCGGTGACGCCGGTGATGACCGTCGGCTGCCAGAAGAGGCCGCCGAGACCCTCGCCGCCGAGCTGGAGCTCGCCGCCGCGCTGGAGGGCGTCGCCGACGTGGCGCTGCACCTTGTCGATCGCGGACTGCTCGATCAGCGGGCCCACGTTCGTCTCCGGCTCGAGTCCGTTGCCGACCTTCAGCTTCGACACCGCTTCGACGACGCGCGAGACGAACTCCTTGTAGATGCCGTCCTGGACGAGGATCCGGTTCGCCGAGATGCACGTCTGGCCGCTGTTGCGGAACTTGCAGATCAGCGCGCCGGCGACCGCTGCGTCGATGTCGGCGTCGTCGAAGACGATGAACGGGGCGTTGCCGCCGAGCTCGAGCGAGACCTTCGTGACCTGCTTTGCGCACTGCGCCATCAGGAGCTTCCCGACCTCCGTCGAGCCGGTGAACCCGAGCTTGCGGACGATCGGGTTGCCCGTGAGCTCAGCGCCGATCGCCGGCGCGTCCGCCGCGTCTCCGGTCACGAGCTGGAAGACGCCCTCCGGCAGCCCGGCCTCGAGGCCGAGGTGCGCGATCGCCATCGCCGACAGCGGCGTCTGCTCGGCGGGCTTCAGCACCATCGTGCAGCCCGCAGCGAGCGCGGGCGCCGACTTGCGCGTCGGCATCGCGGCCGGGAAGTTCCAGGGCGTGATCCCGGCGGTGACGCCGATCGAGTCCTTGGTCACGACGATACGGCGGTCGAGGGCGTAGGTCGGAATCGTGTCGCCGTAGACGCGCTTCGCCTCTTCGCCGAACCACTCGTAGAACGACGCGGCGTACTGCACCTCGACGCGTGACTCCGCGATCGGCTTGCCCTGTTCGGTCGTGAGCAGGTGCGCGAGCTCCTCTTCGTGCTCCAGCATCAGGTCGGCCCAGCGTCGGAGGATCCGGGCGCGATCCTTCGCGAGCAGCGATCGCCAGCGCGGCAGCGCCGCCTCCGCACGCTCGATCGCCCGGCGCGTCTCGGCCGGGCCCATCCGCGGCACCTCGGCGATCGTCTCGCCGGTCGCCGGGTCGGAGACCGGGAAGGTCTCGCCGGAATCCGACTCGAGCTCCAGCAGCGGAATCCCGACCGAGATGGCCATCGCGGCCATTCTAGGGAGCGCGAAGCGCCGGGCTCACCTCGTCCGCCGTCGCCCGGCCGTGTCGTTCTGGAGGTCGATGACGACGAGGACGGTCGTCTGGGGGTCGAGCCTCACCCCTTTAAGGCGCCCGCGATCTCCGCGCAGGTGCCCACGGTGGCGACGTTCGTCATCGCGTAGCTCAGGGCGGCGTTCTGCCAATCGTCGTCGACCGTCGAGGTGCCGTCCGAGGCGACGACGGCCTGGTAGCCGGCGTCGGCGGCATGGCGCGCCGTGTGCTCGATCGACATGTTCGTCCAGGCGCCGGTGATGATCAGCGTCTCGACGCCGAGCCCGCGCAGCAGGATGTCGAGCCTCGTATTGTAGAAGCCGTTCATCCGCATCTTCTCGACGACGTGGTCGCCATCCTGCGGCTCGAGGCCGTCGGCTGGTGCCGCGCCCCAGGTGCCTCGCACCAGGGCATTCGCGTCCTTGACACCCTGGAAGAGCGGCGCATTCTGCTTCAGCCCGGGCGCGCCCGGCTCGACGATGTACCAGACGTGGATCACCGGCACGCCGGCCTTGCGCGCGGCGTCGGCAAGCCCCTTGACGTTCTCGACGACGTTCTGGCTCTTCGCGTGCGCGGGGGCCCCCGAGTCGGCGAACGCGCCGCCCTCGATGATCACGTCGTTCTGGAGGTCCTGGATGATCATCGCCGCCGACTTCGGATCGATCCGGTCCAACTCTGCCTCCTAGTTCATGTAGCCGAGCCGGTTGCCCGCGACCTTCAGGGGCACGCGGTAGACCGACGCCGAGGCCGGGATGTACAGGGTCTGCCAGTCGTCGCCGCCCCAGTTCAGGTTCCCGACCGGTTCGGGGACCTTGATCGTGCCGAGATGCTCGCCTTCCGGGGAGAAGACCAGGACGCCCTCGGGCCCTGTGACGTAGACGTTGCCGAGCTCGTCGAGCTTCATGCCGTCGACAAGGTCGCCCTTCGCGATATCGGCGGTGCCGATGTTCTCGGCGAACACGCGGCCGTTCGACAGCTGGTGATCCGCGCCGACGTCGAAGACGCGGATGTGGGCCCGCTCGGTGTCGTTGATGTAGAGCAACGACTCGTCGGTCGAGAAGCAGAGACCGTTCGGCTGGCCGAAGTCGTCGACCAGCAGCTGGAGGTCGCCGCCGCCCGCGGGGATCCGATACACGCCCTGGAAGTCGAGGTCCTGCTCGCGCTCGAGCCCGAATCCCGGCATGCGCCCGTAGGTGGGGTCGGTGAAGATGATCGAGCCGTCGCGGGCGACGATCACGTCGTTGGGGCTGTTCAGCTCCCTGTCGCCCCAGTGCGTCACGAGCGTCTCGCGCGTGCCGCCGGGCGACTCGCGCACGACCGAGCTCGTGACGTGCTCGCAGACGATCAGGTTGCCGTCGTTGTCCAGCGTCATGCCGTTGCACTTGTTGCTCGGATCGCGGAGCACCGTGACGCCCTCATCCGGATGCCACCGGCGGCGCTTGTCCCCGGGCATGTCGCTGAAATGGAGCGACCCGTCCGCCATCCAGATCGGGCCTTCGGTGAACGTGAAGCCCGTCGCGATCTGCTCGACCTCCGCGTTCTCGTCGACGAGCACGCGCAGCTTCTCGGAATGAACTGCGACCGCCATACGCCCTCCCTTCGGGAAACGTCCGCCGAACCTAACAGGTCTACGGGCGAAAGTGCTGCGCACTTTCGCCCGGGGCAAGGCACGCGTGGCGGGGCCGCTCTTGCGCTCCGGCCAGAGCGCGGTCTGGCCTCCGCGCACCGACGCCATGCCACCAATGACCGCCTTGGGTCTGACTCAGTAGGTTCTCACGCGAGCACCTCGGCTTAGATCTCCGTTACGCCGCATGCCTCCGCTCGATGCCCGCGAGGACCTTGCCGAGGCTCTCGAGGCTCGCGACGTCGTGGCCTGCAAGGAAGCGGTCGACGTGCGGCAGCGCGGCGCGCATGCCGCCCGCGAGCGGCTCGTAGTCGGCGTGCCCCTTGAGCGGGTTCACCCAGACGACCGCGAATGCCTGCCGCGCGAGCCGCTCCATCTGGGTGCCGACGAGCTCCGCGTCGCCGCGCTCGCAGCCGTCGGAGAGGAGCACGAGGACGGCGCCTCGTGTCAGCCCGCGCCGCCCCCACTCGTCGTTGTACGCCTTGAGCGAGTCGCCGATGCGGGTGCCGCCGGACCAGTCCTGCACCCGTGCGGCGGCCGCCTCGAACGCGGTCTCGGGAGACCGGGCGCCGAGCTCCCGCGTCAACCGTGTCAGGCGGGTGCCGAACACAAACGTCTCGACGCCGCGCCCCGAGCCGCGCGCCGCGTGCAGGTAGAGCAGGAGTGCCCTTGCGTACGCCTCCATCGAGCCGGATACGTCGAGGATCATCACGAGCTTACGGGGAGCATCCGCCCGGCTGCGCAACGCACGCTCGACCGGGTCGCCACCGGTTGCAAGTGACGCACGTACGAGCCTGCGCACGTCGAGCGCGTGCCCCTTCGAGTCGGGGCGAAGGCGTCTCGTGCGCCGCCGCGGCCGTCCGACCGCGATCGCCTGGATGAGCCTTCTCGCGCGCGCGAACTCCTCCGGCGTCATCGCCGCGAAGTCCTTGGTCCGCAGGAGCTCGTCCTCGCTCCAATCCCCGAGGCTCGTCTCGCCGCCGTCGACCTCGGGCCCGGGTCCCGGCGGCGCGCCCTTGCGGCGCTCGCCATGCGGCGGCGCGGGCTTCGCCGCGAGCTCGGGTTGCACCGCGGCGCCGAGGAACCAGGCGTCGAAGGCGCGGTTGAACGGCTCGATGTCCTCGCGCCGCGAGACAAGCGTCTGGCGCAGCGTCCAGTAGACGTCGTCCTGCCGAGCGAGCTCGACTGCGTCGAGGCCTTTCAGCGCGTCGGCGACGCGGCCCGGCCCGACCTCGAGACCGGCCTCGCGCAGCACGCGGCCGAAGGTGACGATGTGCCGGACAACGGCCCTACCGTGCACGGGCAATGGCGACGAGTCCGGCGAGCGTCTCGTCGCGGACCGAGAGCAGGTCCTCGTGGTACTTGAGCACGGCGCCGAGCGTGGCGTGGACGTTCTCGACGTCGAGCTCCTGCGTGCCGAGCGCCGTGAGCGCCTGCGCCCAGTCGATCGTCTCCGCGAGCCCGGGCGGCTTCTGGAGGTCGAGGGCGCGCAGCTCCGCGACGAACGCCGCCGCCTCGGCGGCGAGCCGCTCCGGTACGCCCGGCACGCGCAGCTTCACGATCTCGATCTCCCGCTCGAGGGTGGGGTGGCCGATCCAGTGGAAGAGGCAGCGCCGTTTCAGCGCGTCGTGCAGCTCGCGCGTGCGGTTCGAGGTGAGGATCACGTACGGGCGCTGCCTGGCCGCGATCGTGCCGAGCTCGGGTACGGTGATCTGGAAGTCCGAGAGCACCTCGAGCAGGAACGCCTCGAACTCCTCGTCGGCGCGGTCGATCTCGTCGATCAGCAGCAGCACGGGCTCGTCGGCCTCGATCGCCTCGAGCAGTGGGCGCCGGATCAGGAAGTCAGGGCCGAAGAGCTCCGACTCGTCGACCGTTCCCTCCTGGGCGGCGCGGATGTGCAGCAGCTGCCGCGCGTAGTTCCACTCGTAGACGGCGTGCGCGATGTCGAGGCCCTCGTAGCACTGGAGTCGGATCAGCCGAGCGCCGAGCGCCTGCGCGGTCGCCTTCGCCGCTTCGGTCTTCCCGACGCCGGCCTCTCCCTCGAGCAGCAGCGGCTTTTCGAGCTTGAGCGAGAGGTAGAGGGCGGTGGCGAGCCCCCGATCGGGCAGGTACGACGCCTTGGCGAGCGCCGACTCGAGCTCATCGATGGAGGCAAACAGCACGCTCGGAGCGTAGCGGGGAAAGGACAGCCGTTTGACGCGCGCCCCCGGACCAGACATAGAGTTCGACCATGGCTGCGGAGACGCTCGTTCCCAGGTCCGCCGACGAAGCGATGGAGCTCTTCGGCGACGGCGACGGCGTCACCGTGTTCGCCGGCGGCACGATTCTGATGCCGCAGTTCGCAGCGGGCATGCTGCGGCCGGCGCGTGCACTCCTGTTGCACCGAAGCGGGCTCGACGAGCTCCGCACGGACGGCGGCGTCGTGCGGATCGGGGCGATGGTGCCGGTCGCAGCGCTCGTCGAGGGTGACGAGCCGCTGCTCGCCCGCTTCGCATCCGAGATCGCCGACGGCGAGGTGCGGCGTGCCGCGACCGCCG
>JBGQKY010000047.1:0-16454 GCA_041499745.1 Gaiellaceae bacterium | reverse complement strand
CGGCCGGTTGATCGGCCGCGCCGGCTTGCGTTCCGGCGGACTCCCGTCCCGCCACCAAACCACACGGCCGCGGAGCGGCCGCTAGTGCGGCCTCCAGTTGCCGCTGTTTCGGGTCGAACGTTACGAGAGGCCGCACTAGGTGGACCAAAGGAACCGGCCGTCCCGGGGGGAGACGGCCGGCGTCGTCCGAAGACGACCAGATGGTTCCTGAATTACAATCAGTAAACGTCCCTGGCCGCCGTGGAGTTACGGGCTGAACGTCTGGACGAGCAAGAAGACGTTCAGGCCGATGATGAGCGCGGCGACGACGATCGCCGCGACGGTCGTCTGCCGGGCGTTCACGAGCGTTCCCATCACGTCCCTCCGGGACGTGAAGCGCACGAGCGGGACGAGGGCGAACGGGATCCCGAAGGAGAGGATCACCTGGCTGATCACGAGCACGCGCGAGGGGTCGAGGTCGGAGAAGGCGCCGAGGACGATGAAGGCCGGCGCCATCGTGACGGCCCGCCTGACGAAGATCGGGATCTGGCGCCGGATGAAGCCCTGCATGACGACCTGCCCCGCAAGCGTCCCGATCGCTGAGCTCGAGAGGCCCGACACGAGCAGCGCAATCGCAAAGAGCGCGCTCGACGCGTGGCCGAGCAACGGCTCGAGCGTCTTGTGCGCGATCTCGAGTGACGCGACGTCGCGCAGCCCCTTGTCGAAGAACGTGCTCGCCGCCATCACGAGCATCGCCATGTTGATCAGCCCGGCGATCGCCATGGCGATCATCACGTCGATTCGGGTGTAGCGCATCAGCTTTCGCTTCTGCTCCTCGTTCTGCGGCCGGATGCGGTCCTGCATGAGGGCCGAGTGCAGCCAGATCACGTGCGGCATCACGGTGGCCCCGAGGATCCCGACCGCGAGCAGCACCGACTCGGTGCCCTGGAACTGCGGCAGCACGGCGTGCTTGCCGACCTGCGCGAGATCGGGCCGCGACTTGAAGAGCTCGATCACGTAGCAGGCGCCGATCGCGAGCACCATTCCGGCAATCACCGCCTCGAACGGGCGGAAGCCGAACCGCTGGAGGCCGAGGATGAGGAACGCTGCGACGGCGGTCACGAACGCCGCGCTCAAGAGGCCGATCCCGAAGAGCAGGTGCATCCCGATTGCCGCCCCCAGGAACTCGGCGAGGTCGGTGGCGATCGCGATCGCCTCCGCCTGGAGCCAGAGGGCGATGGTCGTCCGGCGGGAGAACTCGTCGCGGCAGACCTCGGCGAGGTTCCGCCCGGTCGCGATGCCGAGCTTCGCCGAGAGCATCTGGATGAGCATCGCCATCAGGTTCGAGGCGACGATGACCCAGACGAGCGTGTACCCGAACTTCGACCCGCCGGCGATGTTCGTCGCGAAGTTGCCCGGGTCGACGTAGGCGACCGCTGCGATGAACGCCGGGCCGAGGAAGGGGAGGAGCCGGAAGCGGGATGTGCCGCGGAGCACGCGCTCGCCGGCGTCGACGCTCTCGGCACGGTCGATCCTCACGAAAGTTAGACTAGTCTAAATTTCCTTCACGAGGTGGAGGTCGGGGAGCTGGCGCCACTTCTCGTCGAGGTCGAATCCGAAGCCGACGAAGAGCTCGTCGGGCACGACGAAGCCGACGTAGCGCACCGGCAGGTCGTCCACGAGCCGGCGGTACGGCCGGTCGAGGAGCGTCACCGCGGCGACCGAACGCGGCTCGCGCAACTCGAACGTGCGGACGAGGTAGTTGAGCGTCAGCCCCGTGTCGACGACGTCCTCGACGATCACGACGTCGCGGCCGCGGATGTCGGCGTCCAGATCCTTCAGGACTCGGATCTGCTCGTGGCCGCCCATCTGGGCGCTGCCGTAGCCTGCGAGCTCGATCAGGTCGATCGCGTGCAGGATCGGCATCGCGCGGGAGAGATCGGCAAGGAACACGAGGCTTGCCTTCAGCGAGCCGACGAGCAGCGGCTCGAGGCCCTCGTAGTCGCGGACGATCTCAGCGCCGAGCTCGCGGATGCGCGTGGCCAGCGCGTCTGCCGACAGGTAGACCTCGCCGATGCGAGGATCACGTGCCCGCTCGGGCATTAAGACGCGAGATCGAGGCGGAAGTGCTGCGCCAGCCGTTCGAGGTCCCGCTTGTAGAAGAGCTTGATCTTGACGTCCGGATACCGCGCGCGCAGCTTGCGGAGCTTGCGGTTCTTGCGCGTCACGAGCGACTGCTTCATGACGGTGAGCTCGATGTAGAGATCCTGCTCGGGAAGGTAGAAGTCCGGTGCGAACGCCTCCAGCACCCGGCCGTCCTCATCCTCCTCGAGCACGAACGTGCGCGGCTCGTAGAGCCAGGGGACGCCGTAATAATCGAGCACCTTCGCGCACTCCAACTCTGCCCGGCTGGCAAAGCGAGGCGGCTCGGTGCCCTGATACACCCGAAAATCAGGGATATCGAGCCCCATCTACGACAACGGTAGCTGCGGGGTCGGACGTTGGACGGGCGGCGCAATCCACTTCTCGAAGTCCCGACTCCCGCCAGCTGGTAAACAACCGCCCATGGCCCGCATCTCCCTGGTGCCGCAGAAGCGCGAGTTCTTCGTTCTCTTCAATCGCGCTGCGGCCAACACGGTCGAGATCTCCAAGTGCCTGATCGAGCTCCTGGAGGGCTTTCCCGAGGGGGCCGACGACCGGATGCGCGACATCAAGGAGCTCGAGCACGCCGGCGACCGGACGACCCACGACCTCATCGACCTGATCAACCGGACGTTCGTGACGCCGTTCGACCGTGACGACCTGTACCGGCTCGCGACCGTGCTCGATGACATCTGCGACTTCGTCGACGACTCGGCGGAGATGCTCGTGGGCTACGGAGTCCGCGAGATCCGCCCGCAGGCGCTCGAGCAGGCGAGGGTCATCCAGCGTGCGGCGACGAAGCTCTCCGAGGCGATCAGCAGGCTCGAGGGCTTCAAGGACTCCAAGCGGCAGCTGATCGAGCTGCGAGAGCTCGAGGACGAGGGTGACGACATCGCCCGCGCCGCGATCTCCGATCTCTTCAGCGGCGGCTCCGACGCGATCGACCTCGTCCGCTGGAAGGACATCCACGAGCAGCTCGAGGACGCGGTCGACGCCTGCGAGAACGCTGCGGACGTCCTCGAAGCGATTCTCGTCAAGAACCGTTGAGCAGCAACCTGCTGCTCGTTGTCGTCGTCGGCGTCGCGGTGGGCTTCGACTTCACGAACGGCTTCCACGACACCGCGAACTACGTCGCGACCTGGGTCGGCACCCGCGCGCTGTCGCCCCGCGCGGCCGTCGTGATCGCGGCGGCCGCGAATCTCGCGGGCGCGTTCGCGACGACCGTCGGTAAGGGGATCATCGACACCGGGCTCGCGACCGAGCAGACGGTGCTCGCGGCCCTGGTCGGGGCGATCGCCTGGAACCTCGTCACCTGGCGGCTCGGCCTGCCCTCGAGCTCGACGCATGCACTGATCGGAGGACTCGTCGGAGCGGCGCTCGTCCAGTCCGGGTACAGGGGCGTGCAGTGGCACGGCGTCTGGGAGAAGGTCGTCGTCCCCGGCGCGATCTCGCCGCTCGTCGGCTTCGCGGGCGCGTTTCTGCTCATGGTCATCATCTACCGGCTCTTCTTCAACCTCTCACCCGGCGTCGCGCATCGAGGCTTTCGGTACGGCCAGCTCGCATCGGGTACGTGGGTTGCGTTCACTCACGCGCGAACGACGCGCAGAAGACGATGGGGGTGATCGCGCTCGTTCTCTACACCCACGGCAACATCTCGGAGTTCTACGTTCCGGTCTGGGTCAAGATTGCGGCCGGCCTCACGATCGCGGCAGGCACGTATGCGGGCGGCTGGCGGATCATCCGGACGCTCGGACAGCGCATCTACAAAATGCAGCCCGAGCACGGCTTCGCCGCACAACTCTCGGCCGGGACGACCCTCTACGCCGGCACGCAGTTCGGCTTCCCGATCTCCACGACCCACGTCGTGACCGGATCCGTCATGGGGGCCGGGGCGACGCGCCGCTTCTCGGCCGTGCGCTGGGGCCTCGCGGGCAACATCGCCGCCGCCTGGCTGCTGACCCTTCCGGCCGCGGGCCTCGTCTCCGCCGCGCTCTACTACCCGGTGCACTGGATCTTCTAGGCTCCGGGCATGGAGACCGGGGGCACAGGGCAGCTCTTCACGATCGTCCAGCTGTCCGATCTCCACTGCGGGCAGCAGTTCTTCCTGCCGAACCTGCTCGAGCGCGCGATCGCGGAGACGAACGAGCTCGAGCCGGACGTCGTCGTGATCTCGGGGGATCTGACCTCACACGGGTTCAAGGACGAGTACTTGCTTGCGAAGCGGTACGTCGACACGATCGACTGCCAGTCGAGGATCGTGATCCCGGGGAACCACGACTCGCGCAACGTCGGCTACGTGCACTTCGAGGAGCTGTTCGGCGACCGCAACTCCGTGTTGCGCGTGAACGGCGTCACGTTCGTGGCTGTCGACTCGACGGAGCCCGACCTCGACAACGGGCAGATCGGCCGGGGACGGTACGGCTGGATCGAGGAGCAATTCGGCGATCCCGCCGACCTCCGCGTCTTCGTCGTACACCACCACCTGCTTCCGGTGCCGGGCACGGGGCGCGAGCGGAACATCGTCAACGACGCGGGCGACGCGCTCGAGTGCCTCCAGCGGGCGGGGGTCGACCTCGTCCTGTCCGGACACAAGCACGTTCCCTACGCCTGGCGTCTCGAGGACCTCTTCGTCGTGAATGCCGGTACCGTTTCCTCCGCGCGCCTCAGGGGACATGGGAGGCCCTGTTACAACGTCGTCGAGGTCGACGGGACGCATGTCGACGTTTGGCGAAAGTATCCGTTTCACGGGCAGGAGCGCATCATTCAGTTCTCCACCGAGACGAAGACGTACGAGAAGTACACGGCGCGGATCGAAGGAGAGGTGAGATCGAACCGGTGAGGGCAGTGGCAGTCGTCGACGGCGAGCACTATCCGGACGTGGTGCGCGGGGCGCTCGCGGAGCTCCCATACGAGTTCGTCGGTGTGTTGCTGGCCGGCGGCACCGAGAAGCTTCGCGGCGAGCCGGACTACGGCGTCCCGATCCTCGACGACGTCGGTGACGTCGAGATCGTCGTCGACCTCTCCGACGAGCCCGTGCTCGACCTCGAGCGCAGGCTCCAGCTCGCCTCGCGCATTCTCGCTGCCGGCATCCCGTACGTCGGCGCGGACTTCCGCTTCGACCCGCCACCGTTCCATCCGTTCGACCGGCCGTCGCTCGCGGTGATCGGCACGGGCAAGCGAGTCGGCAAGACGGCCGTGACCGGCCACATCGCGCGGTTGCTCGCGCGCGACCGCAGCGTCGTCGTCGTGGCGATGGGACGCGGCGGGCCGGCGGAGCCGGAGCTCGTCGCAGCCCCACCGAGCGTCGAGGACCTCGTCGCACTGTCGCGCGCGGGACGGCACGCAGCGTCGGACCATCTCGAGACGGCGGCGTTCGCCGGCGTGCCGACGATCGGCTGCTGGCGGGCGGGCGGGGGCATGGCGGGAGCGCCGTTCGCCTCGAACGTTCTCGAAGGGGCGCGGCTCGCGGCATCGCTCGAGCCGGACGTCGTCGTCTTCGACGGGAGCGGCGCCGCGATCCCGCCGATCGCGACGTCGGCACGCGTGCTCGTCGCGCATGACCTCTCGGGGCTGAACCTCTACCGGGCGCTCGTGAGCGACGTCGTCCTCTCGCTGACCGACCTGCCAGGCGCGCTTCGCTTCTCGCTGCGGCTTCGGCCGCTCGGGCCGATCGACGGCCGGGTCGCGGTCTTCACCACCGGGCCGGCTCCGGTCGATCACCTCGACGCTGACGTCGTTCACGTGTCACGCAACCTCGCGCGCCGCGATCTGCTCGCCAGCGAGCTCACCCGCATCGACGCCGACACGTACCTCGTCGAGCTCAAAGCTGGTGCGATCGACACCGTGGCGGAGCACGCGCTCGCGCGCGGCGCCCGGGTCGTGCTCGCCGACAACGACGTCGTCGCGCCCGGACTCGACGAGGCGATCCTCGGGCTCGTGCCCCTGGAGGTGCGTACATGACCCAGCCGAGGCGGATCATGCCGCTCCCGCTTGGCGGCGAGCACGGGCTGCCGTACTCGCGCGGCCTGATGGCGCGGGCGCTGATGGCTGTGGGCGTCGCTCCTGATCGCGCCTACTCGCTGGCACGCCGCGTCGGGGACGACCTCGCGTCGCGCGCGAGCGACATCGTCGAGCTGGACCGGCTCGAGTCTCTCGCCATCGAGACTCTCGGCGAGGCGGAGGGGCGCGAAGCGCTCCGGCAGCTGCGGCGCTACCAGGAGCTGCGGGAGCTCGACCTCCCGATCATCATCCTCGTGGGCGGTGCGACCGGGACGGGCAAGTCGACGGTGGCGACCGAGATCGCCTACAGGCTCGGGATCACGCGGGTGACGTCGACCGACTTCATCCGGCAGACGATGCGTGCGTTCTTCTCGCACGAGTTCATGCCGTCGATCCACTACTCGAGCTTCGAGGCGGCGATCGCCCAGCCCGACGCGGACGATCCGCTCGTCGCGGGGTTCCTCGAGCAGTCGCGCCAGGTGCTCGTCGGCGTCCGCGCGTCGATGGAGCGTGCGCTCCAGGAGGGCTGGTCGATGGTGCTCGAAGGCGTGCACCTCGTGCCGGGTCTGCTGCCGTCGCAGCTCGAGAGCGCGCTCGTCACCGCGTGCGTGCTCCAGATCTCGGACGAGACGGCGCACGCGCAGCACTTCTTCTCACGCGAGGCGGGTGCCGACCGGCCGATGGCGAAGTACCTCGACCGCTTCGGCGAGATCCGGCGGCTGCAGCGCTACATTGTCGAGCGCGCCGAGCGCGAGGGAGTCCCGGTGATCGAGAACGAGTCCGCCGACCGCGCGACCGCCGCCGTAGCCGAGTTCGTCCTCTCGGCGGCGGAGCGCATGCGGGAGACGGTGTGACGGACACGGAAGTCGAGGAGCAGCTCGAACCGACGCTCGGCCTCCAGGACAAGCCCTGCCAGTGCCAGTCGTACCTGCGGGCGACGGAGCATGCGGCGCTCCGGTCGGCGCGGTGGCTCGGGCGGGCCGACCAGGAGGGGGCGGAGGAGTCGGCAGCCGACGGGATGCGCATCTCGCTCGACTTCCTGCCGATGCGCGGGCGCGTCGTCTTCGGCTCGGGCGGCGAGGAGGACGGCCTCGCGCCGGGTGCGATCCTCGGTGCGGGCGGACCCGAGGTCGATCTCGCGCTCGACCCGCTCGAAGGCCGGGGCGTCGTCGCGCGCGGCGGCAACGGCGCGATGTCGATGATCGCCGTCGGCGAGCCGGGCCGGCTGATGACGTTGCCGGACATGTACATGCGCAAGCTCGCCGTCGGACCGCGGGCCCGGGGGTCGATCGACCTCCTGCGCCCGATCGCCGAGAACGTGCAGGCGATCGCCGAGGCCTTCGGCCGGCGCGTCAACGACGTCACGACCATCGTCCTCGACCGGCCGCGCCACCACGACCTGATCGAGGAGATCCGCGGCTCGGGTGCGCGCATCAAGCTCATCCAGGACGGCGACGTGACGGCGGCGATCTCGGCGGCGATCCGCGGCACGAACGACCACCTCGCGATCGGCATCGGCGGTACCCGGCAGGCCGTGCTCTCTGCGGCCGCGCTTCGCTGCCTCGGCGGCGAGCTTCAGGCGCAGTTCTGGCCGACCTCGCGAAGCGAGATCGAGGAGTTGCGGGCGATCGGAATCGAAGACTACACCCGCGTCTTCGGCATCGAGGATCTGGCGCCCGGCGAGATCATCGTGGCGGCGACCGGCGTCTCGAACGGCGACCTGCTCCGCGGTGTGCGTTTTCTCGCCGACAGCGCACGCACGCACTCGCTGCTCATGTGCACACGCTGCAACTGGGTGCGCTTCGTCGACGGGATCCACTTCTTCGCCCGCGAGCGGCGCGAGGAAGTGCGGTTCCTCGGCTTCTAGGCCGGCGCAAGTACACTGCTCGCATGCCGAGCAAGGAAGAAGTTCTCGAGGCGCTCAGCCAGGTCGAAGATCCCGAGCTCGGGATGGACGTCGTCGACCTCGGGCTCGTCTACGAGGTCGAGCTGGAGGGCCCGAAGGCGAAGGTGCTCTACAGCCTGACGTCGATGGGCTGCCCCGCGGGGCCGCTCATCGCGGGCGACATGGAGCGCGCGACGCTCGAGGTGCCCGGGGTGGAGGAGGTCGAGCTCGAGCTGACTTTCGATCCGCCGTGGACGCCCGACCGCATGTCCGAGGATGCGAAGTTCATCCTCGGCTTCGGCTAGTACACTCGCCGTTACTCCGGCACGCTGAGCACGATCTTGCCGAGCTGCTCGCCGGCCTCGAGCCGCGCGTGCGCTGCCCGGATCTCGGCGAGCGGCACCACCTCGTCGACGACGGGGCGGGCGCGTCCCTCGGCGACGAGCGCGTATGCGCCCTCGAAGTCGGCCTTCGTGCCCATCGTCGAGCCGAGGATCGTCAGCTGCTTCCACCAGACGCGGTGCAGCGCCGCAGGTGGGTTCGGGCCACTCGTCGCGCCGCACACGGTGATCCGTCCCTCCCGCGCGGCGACGTCGAGCGAGAGCCGCCACGTCGCCTCGCCCACATGCTCGACGACGATGTCGGCTCCGTGCCCGCCCGTCGCCTCCTTCACCGCCGCCTTCACGTCGCCGGTCGCGTGGTTCACCGTCACGTCGGCACCGAGCTCGCGCGCACGTGCGAGCTTCGCGTCGCTCGAGGAGGTCACGATCGTTCGCGCCCCGAGCGCCTTCGCGATCGCGAGGCCGGCCGTCGAGACGCCGCTGCCGATGCCCCAGAGGAGCACCCACTCCTCCGGCTGGACGCGGGCCCGGGTCACGAGCATCCGGTACGCCGTCTCGAAGACCAGCGGGAACGCCGCCGCCTCCTCGAACGAGAGCCCGTCGGGAATCGGGTAGACGTTCGTCGCCGGTACCGCGATCAGCTGCGCGTTCGTGCCGTCGCCGTGCTCGCCGACCACGTGGATCGCCCCGTCGGCGGCCTCGACGCCTGGGTTGATCACCACGCGCTCGCCGGGCTCGAAGCCTGCGACCCCCTCACCGAGCGCCTCGACGATCCCGGCGCCGTCCGCGCCGAGGATCCGCGGCTTGGGCACCGAGGGCAGGCCCTTGCGGATCCAGATGTCGAGATGGTTCAGCGCGGAGGCTCGGAGGCGGATCAACACCTCGCCCGGGCCGGGCACCGGGTCCGGGACCTCCTCGAGCCGGAGCACTTCGGGGCCGCCGTCTTCATGGATACGGACCGCGAGCACGGGCGGCACACTATCGGTGTGCGGGGGGTCGACCTCAGGGAGCTCGGCGCGGAGCTCGGTCTCGACGTCGTCGGGGCGTCTCCCGCCACGCCGTACGTCGATACCGAGCGGCACATCCGCGAGCGCCGGGCACGCGGACTCTTCGCCGACATGAAGTTCACGATGGCGCACCCGGAGGAGTCGTGCCATCCCGAGACGCTGCTCCCCGGCGCGCGCACGGTCGTCTCGGCGGCGCTCTGCTACTACGCCCCGGAGCCGGACCGGCCCGCCGGCAGCGGCCGGCTCCCGCGCTACACCTGGGACGACGCGTACGAGCGGCTCCGCGAGAGGCTCGGCGAGCTCGGGTGCCGGCTCGGCGGCTCGTACCGCGTGCTCGTCGACGCGAACCAGCACGTCGACCGCGAGGCGGCGGCACGCAGCGGCGTCGGCTTCTACGGAAAGAACACGCTTCTGATCACGCGGCGACACGGCTCCTGGGTCGTGCTGGGCACCCTCGTCACAGATGTCGAGCTCCAGCCGACGCCGCCGCTCGCTCTCGACTGCGGCGAGTGCCGCCTCTGCATCGACGCCTGTCCGACCCGAGCGCTCGACGAGCCCGGCACGCTCGACTCGACACGCTGCCTGTCGTACTGGACGCAGGCGCCGGCGCCGATGCCAGAGAGCTACCGAGCGCACCTCGGCCCTCAGGTGTACGGCTGCGACATCTGCCAGGACGTCTGCCCGTGGAACCGCGGCGTCGAGAAGCGGCGCGCGGGCGACCCGCTCCCTGACGGCGCCGAGCCGCACGTCTCGCTCGTCGAGTGGCTCGAGGCGGACGCGGCCGACCTGCGCCTCCGCTATGACCGGCTGTTCGTGCCGCGCAACGACGGGCGCTGGCTGCGGCGGAACGCCCTCGTCGCAGCGGGGAACGTCGGCGGCGATGCGGAGCGGGCGGCCGTGCAGCGCTATGCGGACGACGAGGACGAGCTGTTGCGCGAGCACGCCCTGTGGGCGCTCGCGCGGCTCGATGGTCCGGAGGCGGCTAGGCCTTGACGCGGAGCCGTTCCACGCCGAGCTCCTTCGCGAGCACGCGGGCCCGGGCGGCGATTCGCAAGCGCAGCTCCGCGGGCTCGAGCACGATCGCCTCGCCGCGCTTGGAGAGGATTTCGCTCTCGAGCCACGCATCGCTGCCGACGGGGATCTCGCGCAGCGCGCCGCCGCCCACCAGGCGTCGGGCGCCGCGCTCGATCTCGTAGCGCGCGATCTCCGGTGTGTACAGCACGCGCGCCGTCTTCGCGCCGCGGAGCCGCGTCGGCTCGAAGCCCTCACGCAGCTCGAACTTCTCGCGCTGGAGCTTCGCGCTGCGCATCCGGTCGAGCCGGAACGACCGCTCGCCGTCGCTCGTGCGGTCCCACGTGTGCACGTACCAGAATGGAAGCGCGCGCTCGAACCGGTACGCCTCGACGAGTCGGCTCGAAGGCTGCGCCTCGACTTCCTTCTGGTACTCGATCTCGACGAGGCGCCGCTCGTCCATGCCGCGCGCGAGCGTGTGGATGAGGTCCTCCTCGGCCAGCTCGTCGTCCGTCTCCGGCGTGTGCGCGAGCTCGAACACGCCGAACGTCTCCTCGAGCTTCTTCCGCACGCGCGCGAGCGGCGTGTGCGCGTCCGCCGCGATCATCGGGCCGACGTACTCGAGCGCGAGCCGGATTGCGCGCGCCTCGAGCGGTGTCAGGCGCGGGGCGGAGCGGAACGTGTCCCCCCAGAGCTCCTTGTCGACATGCACCGCGCCGTCCTCGAGCTTGGCGTAGATCGTGTAGCAGCCGCCACCGAAGTTGACGAGGTTCAGGAGCGAGAGGTGCTCCTCGAGCTCCTCGGCGGGGATTGACGGGAAGCGCTCGAGCAGCTCCCCGACAGGAATCTTCGCGTCCATGCCCTCACCGCACTCGGCGAGCAGGTACGCGAGGAGCGCCTGGAGCACTCCGAACCGCTCCGGCGCGACCGGACCGGCCGGGCGCTCGCCTGTCGTCTCGACCACGAGCTGCGGCTTCTCGCGACCCGGCACGGAAGGAGCGCCGTCGTGGTTGTCGCGCACGCGGCGGAGCGCTGCTGCGACGTCTCGGCGAAGCTCCTCGGGCTCGAGCGGCACCGCGCGCCCGTCCTGCCGCAGCACCCACGACGAGAGCTGTGGGATCGACGAGTACTCGGTGATGAAGACGTCGTCCTCGAGGCGACCCGTGCTCCCGTACGCGCGCTGCACCCACCAGGCCGTATCTCCACGCACCTCGATGCGCGCCTCGCCGACGAGGTCGCCGATCTGCCACTCGGGCCTGCCCCGGAACTCGCTGACGTCGAAGTCGGACGGGATTCGGAAGTCGCGCTCGCGACGCGTCGCGAACTTGATGTCGCCTTCGATGCGCGAGACCCGGAAGGTGCGCAGCGCGTTGCGGTCGAGATCGAGACCGACCACGTACCACTTGCCGCGGTCGTTGAACAGCGCATACGGGTTGAGCGCCCGCTCTGCGTGCTTGTCGCGGGAGATCGACCAGTAGTCGAACTTGACCGTACGCTGCTTCGAGATCGCGCCCTCGAGCTTGGCGAGGCGTCCCGGCATCTCGGGCGAGTAGTCCGGGTCGAGCACCTCGACGCGCAACGCGGTGTCGCTCGGCGGCTCCGCGAACCCGGGGCGGCCGAGCGCGAGGTTCTGGAGCGCGAGCCGCAGCGGCTCGGCGTAGGCGAACTTGCCCTCGAGCAGGTAAAGCGCTGTCTGGAGCGCCGCGAGCTCCTCGTTCTCGAGCTCGAGCTGGGGGAGGAAGTACTGCTCGCTGCGGAGCGTGTACAGCTCCTCGCCCGTGAACTCGTCCCGCTGAGACTGGAGCGGGACGCCGAGCGAGAGCAGCTCCGCACGGTCCGAGTAGAAGCGCCGTGCGAACGCCTCGTCCGACATCTCCGAGTAGCCCTCGACGTTCGACTTGACGTCGCGCGCGGTGATCGGACGGCGCTCCGCCATCAGGTAGGCCACCAGCGAGAGCTGGCGGATCAGCTTGTCCGTGTCGTGCGACACCCCTGAATCACACTACACGGGTCGCTTGTGGATCGTTGCCGGGAAAAACCGTGAAAAAGCTGTGGAGAAGCTAGGCCGCGGCTTTCGCTTCGAGGTGCTGGTGCGACGGGCAGTAGTCGCGGTCCGGCAGGGGGGTGCGTTGGCACGGCTTCCCCTTGCGCGTCGTCGCGCGGCAGCGGGCGACCCCGCCGTCGAGTGCGCCGGCCTCGATCTGGTCCTGGATGAACTGCGTCGCCGCCTGGATCCCCTGCGTCACGGCCCAGGCGACCTCCGCCTGGCAGGTGATCGGGAAGTAGCGGCGGATGTCCTGGAAGAGCGCCCGGTCGGGCTTGGCGAAGTAGAGCGGGTCCTTCGCAAGCCGCTCCATCGTCGTCTCGCAGGCCATGAGGACGGCGCGGCGGGACTCGATCTGCGAATCGCGGTCGCCGTACGGGTCGATCATGTCCTTGATCGTCCGGTAAATCGCCCGCGAGTATTGATACATGCAGTGTTGCAACTGGAGGGTTCGCTCTTCGACCACAGTCTTGTCAGCTCCTCTGAAGTTGCCGCGAACGCTTTGTTAACAGCGGGTTAAGACTCTGCCGCTCCCTCTCCAGACGCCGATCCTACACGTTCCCGGCCGTGTCACAAACTGGCGGTGCTTGTTGCCTTTGTTGCGAACAGGGGTTCCGGCCGCCGGGTGAGCCATGCCCCAAGGCCCGGCGGTTTACACCGAGTTGGCGTCTACCGGGTGACGCGGGTCTGATAGGCGTCCGGGAAGCCTTTGGCATGGGCGGCGGCGATTCCCGCGCTCGCCTCGGCCTGGGTCGCGTAGATCCCCGAGAAGACGACGAAGTAGCCGGGGTGGAGGCTCGAGTACTGCGACGAGACGAGGACGCCGACGTCCGCGAGCCCGTGGGCCTTCGCCTTGCGGGCCCTGGCGGCCGCGGCGGTCCGGCCGGCGCCGACCGGGAGCGACTCGAGCACGTCTGTGTAGCCGCTCTTGCCGGCCGGCCAAGAGGCGAGTGCGTTCGGGTTCGGGGTCGTGGTCGCGCCGGTCGAGGGTGCGCCCGGCGCCGTCGGGAGCGGACCGTTCGTGATCGTCGGCGCCGGAGCGACCGGCAGCGTACTCGGGCGGGTCGTAACCGGCACCGATCCGATCGGCGCCCCGGGGCCGACCGTGACGGTGTCGTCGGTCGCGAGGAACGTCGGCGTCTGCGCTCTCCTGGCGGCACCGGCGGCGACGGCGAGCGCAGTCGCGACGACGGTGAGCACGAGGAAGAGGAGGACAGACCACACCCAGTCGCCCGGGTACCACGCGAGGCGCCGCTGCCAGCTCGAGGCGAGGACGCCGACGACGCCTTGGTTCGTCGGGAGTCGTGCGCCGCATTCGAGGCAGTACTCCTGAAGCGGCTCGTAGGCGACGCCGCACTTCGGGCAGTAGTCGGGCCGTCGCTGGCCGACGCTCATGGTTGTTCGACCGGCTGTTGCGGCGCCGCGACGACGGGCCGGCCGCACTGCGCGCAGAACTTCGAGCCCCAGAAGATGGGCGCCCCGCACACGCACAGGGCCGAAGGGCGCGTGCGGCCGCGCGACACGGCGGCAGCGAGCAGGGCGTCGAGCTCGGCCAGCCGCTCCTCGAGCTGCTGGAGCTCGACGCAGCGGTCGACGAGCAGATCCTGGCGGAACTGGTCGCGCCGGTACATCTCGAGCATGAGGCCGCCGAGGTCTCGGAGCCTCTCCTCCCGCGCGAGCAGGAGCAGCCGCCGCTCGCGGCGGAGCTGGCCGGCAGGCGGCAGGGCGCGCCGGACCGCACGGTTGGTGGGCGCCGGTGCGGGTGCCTCTTCGGTCGCAGGCCCGCGGCGGAAGCGCATTGAAGCGATGCTAACGCCGGTCCCGGCTGGGCGGGCTGCTCGCGGCGAATCGAGCGGCCTCTACCGCTGGATGACCACGAGCCGTTCCTCGGTCATCTCCCTGACCGCGTACGCGGGCCCTTCCTTCGTGTTGCCGGAGGCCTTGATCCCGCCGTAGGGCATCTGGTCGCTGCGGAAGGTCGGCGCCTCGTTCACGACGACGCCGCCGAACTCGAGCCGGTCGGCCGCCCGGAGCGCCGTGTCGAGGGAGGAGGTGAAGATCCCCGCCTGGAGCCCGAAACGCGTCCCGTTCGCGCGATCGATCGCCTCGTCGATCGAGTCGAAGGGATTCACGATGACGAGCGGCCCGAACACCTCCTCGCAGCTGACCTTCTCGGAGTCGGCGACGCCGGCGAGCACCGTCGGCTTGATGAGGCCGCCTTCCTCACCGCCGGTCAGCTCCTTCGCCCCCCGGCGCTTGGCCTCTTCGATCCATTCGCGAATGCGAATGCGCGCGTCTTCGTCGATCACCGGGCCGACGTCGGTGTCGTCGTCGGCCGGGTCGCCGACCTTCAGCGCCTCGACCTTCGGCACGAACGCCTTCACGAACGCGTCGTAGATCGAGCGCTCGACGTAGATGCGCTGCACTGAGATGCAGCTCTGCCCGGCGAATGCGAACGCGTTTCCGGCGAGCTTCGCGGCGGCTGTCTCGACATTCGCGCCGGCATCGACGATCACCGGCGTCGAGTTGCCCAGCTCGAGCTTCACGCGCTTGCGCGGCGCGCGCTCCTGGAGATTCCACCCGACCTCGCCCGAGCCGGTGAAGGTGATGAGCTTCACGCGCTCGTCCTCGACGAGTACATCGCCGATCTCCGCCGCAGGCCCGACGAGCACGTTGAGCCAGCCCGCAGGCAGCCCCGCCTCCACCTCGAGCTCCGCGAGGAGCAGTGCCGAGAGCGGCGTGGCCGAGGCCGGCTTCAGGACGACGGGGCAGCCGGCGGCGAGCGCAGGTGCGAGCTTGTGCGCCACGAGATTGCAGGGAAAGTTGAACGGGGAGATCGCGCCGACGATGCCGATCGGCTTGCGAACGGTGAAGGCGAGCTTGCCTTCTCCGGCCTGCGCGGCGTCCATCGGGATCATCTCGCCCGTGAGCTTGCGTGCCTCGACGGCAGCGAAGGTGTAGGTCGACATCGCGCGGGACGCCTCGACGCGCGCCGTCTTGATCGGCTTGCCGGCCTCATCGCAGATCGTGCGCGCCACCTCCTCGTGGCGGCGGCCGATCAGCCCCGCCACCTTGACGAGGATCTCGGCGCGCTTGTGCGCCGGCAGCGGCTCCGAGAGCGCGCGCTCCGCCGCGTCGAGCGCGCGGCGCGCCTCGCCGGCGCCGCCCTTCGCGACTCGCCCGACGACGTCGCCCGAGTAGGGGGAGCGGACCTCGATCCAGTCGCCGGTCTCGATCCACTCGCCGTCGATCAGGAGTCCCCGCTGGGTTGCCGTCGCGGCCATGTGGCAAGTCTAGAGTGGGGACTGCCGAAGAGCACGGGGAAGATCGCGTCGATGTCGACGCGGATTCTCCCGGAGGGCTGCCCCTCGTGTCAGGCTGCGGCGCGCGCGCGTCCGCGCGCGGCCTAGCCGAACTCGTCCGGCATCCGCCGCGCGAGCGCCTCGAGCACCTTGAGCTGGATCGAGGGCACCCGGCGTATGAGCGCCCGGAACGCCTGTGCCGTCAAGATGAGCACGCGCGTCGGCTCCGTCGTCTTGACCGTGGCCGTGCGCGGGGTGCCGGCGATCAGCGCGATCTCGCCGAGGAAGTCGCCGGCTCCGAGCGTGTTCACCTTACGGCCGCGGCGGCGCACCTCGGCTCCGCCCTCCACGATCACGACGAACTCCTTGCCGCTCGCGCCCTCCTTCGTGAGCGTCGTGCCCGCAGGAACGGCGAGCTCGTCGGCGATCCCGGCGATCTCCCGGAGCTCGCGCTTCGAGCAATCGGCAAAGAGCGGTGCCTTCGAGATCAGCGCGACCTTCGCGTCCTTACGCAGCATTGGGGGATTCTCAGGTGCGGCAGCTGCGCAGGTCAAGCCCGGCGGCTACAGTGTGCTCATGTCCAGCCGCACCGACGCGCTCATCATCGACGCCGTTCGCAGCCCGATCGGCAAGAGAAACGGCACCCTCTCGCACATCCGCGGCGACGATCTCTCGGCCCAGGTCTTGAACGGCCTGCTCGCCCGGCACGACGTCGATCCCGGACAGATCGAGGATCTCCAGTGG
>JBGQKY010000046.1:0-16522 GCA_041499745.1 Gaiellaceae bacterium | reverse complement strand
GGCGTTCCGCGCCGATCCTGCGCGCGCTGTGCGAGCGCCGCGCGGCGAGCTCACCTGGGTCGAGCTCCTCGAGGCGCAGCGTCTTCATGCCGCGCAGCACTACCGCCAGGCTGCGACGCAGGTCGCCTCGCTCGGCCATCCCGTGCCCGCGCTCGCTCTCGAGACCATGTATGGCATGCGCCTGCCCGAGGCGATCTACTGAGGCCTATCTCGGCGTGTACGTGCCGCCGACCCGCTCGAGCATCTCGATCATGCCGACCGGAGCCGCGCCCTCGGGAAGCCGCGCGAGCAGCTCGTCGAGCAGCTCCTCCGCCTGCCAGCCGGCGTCCCGGACGAACGGCTCGCCGGGGGCCCACGGCTGCAGCATGTTCACCGCCCCGCCGAAGATGTGGAAGACCTGGCCCGTGATCCCCTGCGCCTCGTCGGCGCAGAGGGCGACGACGATCGCGGTGTTGTTCGCGGGCGCGAGCGGGTCGAAGCCGCCTCCGTTCGCCGGCAGCTCGAAGGCAGACTCGGTCATGCGCGTGCGCGCGTTCGGCGCGATGCAGTTCACGGTCACGCCGTAGCGGCCGAGCTCCTGCGACGCTACGACCGTGAAGTTCGCGATCGCAGCCTTCGCCGCGCCGTAGTTCGTCTGGCCGACGTTGCCGAAGACGCCGGTCGGGCTGGACGTGTTGATTACGCGTGCACGCACCTGCTCTCCCGCCTTCGCGCGGTCGCGCCAGTGTGCGGCCGCGTGCCGCGTCGGTGCGAAGTGCCCCTTCAGGTGGACGTTGATCACCGCGTCCCAGTCCGCCTCTTCCATGTTGACGAGCATGCGGTCGCGGAGGATCCCGGCGTTGTTGACGAGGATGTCGAGGCGGCCGAACTCGTCCAGCGCGTGCCCGACGAGGCGGCGGGCGCCCTCGAAGTCGGCGACGTTCTCGCCGTCGGCCACGGCCCGCGAGCCGAGTCCCTCGATCTCCGCGACGACCGAGTGGGCCGGCGACGCATCGGCCCCTTCGCCGGTCAGCGACGCGCCGAGATCGTTGACCACGACGTGGGCGCCGGCCCGCGCGAGCGCCAGTGCGTGCTCCCGCCCGATCCCGCGGCCGGCTCCAGTGACGATCGCGACCTTGCCGCCGAGGAGGGCCATCAGATCCTCTCGATCAGCGTCGCAGTGCCGAGGCCGCCGCCGCAGCACATCGTGACGAGGCCCCGCTCGCCGCCCGAGCGCTCCAGCTCGTGCAAGAGCGTCGTCAGCAGTCGCCCCCCGGTGGAGCCGAGCGGGTGGCCGAGGGCGATTGCGCCGCCGTTCACGTTCACCCGGTCGACGTCGGGCTCGAGCTCGCGCTCCCAGGCCGCGACGACCGAGGCGAACGCCTCGTTGATCTCGATCAGGTCGATGTCGCCGAGCGTCATGCCGTTTCGCTCGAGGATCTTGCGCGTCGCGGGGATCGGACCCGTCAGCATCAGGACGGGATCGACGCCGACCGTCGTCTGGTCGACGATGCGCGCCCGCGGCCTCACGCCGAGCTCGTCCGCCTTCTGCCGCGACATGAGCAGGACTGCCGACGCGCCGTCCGAGACCTGGGAGGCATTGCCGGCGGTGATCGTGCCGTCTTCCTTGAACGCAGGCTTCAACGCAGCAAGCGCCTCGAGCGTCGTGTCGGGCCGGATGCCCTGGTCGCTCGTGCAGACGTCGCCGTCGACAGGGAACGGAAGGATCTCGCGATCGAAGCGCCCCTCCGCGGTCGCGCGTGCCGCGCGCTGCTGCGAGCGGAGCGCGATCTCGTCGCTGTCGCTGCGGGAGACGCCCCAGCGCTCGGCGATCAGCTCCGCGCTCAGACCCTGGTGGACGATGTTGTACCGCTCGAGCAGCGCCGGCGGGAACGGCGAACCCAGTTCGTCGTAGAGTCGCGTGCCGACCGAAAGCGGGATGCGGCCCATGTGCTCGACGCCGCCGCCGATGACGACGTCGTGCACGCCGCTCGCGATCAGCGCCGCGGCGAAATTGACGGCCTGCTGCGACGACCCGCATTGCCGGTCGACGGTCGTCGCAGGCGTCTCAATCGGAAGGCCTGCCTGCAGCCACGCGTTGCGGCCGATGTTCGTCGACTGCTCGCCGTACTGCTGGACGCAGCCGGTGACGACGTCTTCGACCTCGCTCCCGTCGACGCCGACGCGCCTCAGCACCTCGACGAATGCCGCGCCGAGCAACTCGTTCGGGTGGACATTCCGGTAGTAGCCCTTCTCCGGATGCCCGCGGCCGATCGGCGTGCGGACCGCCTCGACGATCATGACGTCGCGACCTTCCATGCTCCTCCTTCTCTAGGTGGTGACGTAGCCGCCGTTCGCGTTGAGCGTCGCGCCCACGAAGAAGCCGGCGTCGTCGCTCGCGAGAAAGGCGACGGTCCCGGCGATCTCCTCGGGACGCCCGAAGCGCCCGAGCGGTGTCTGCAGCCGCAGCGCCGCTCGGACCGTCTGGCCCTGCAGGCCCGCCGTCGGGGCATCGATGTAGCCCGGCGCGATCGCGTTCACGCGGATGCCCTGCACGGCCAGCTCCTTGGCAACCGCGCGCGTGAACCCGAGGATCCCGGCCTTGGCCGCCGAGTAGTGCGGATACCCCGCGCAGCCCTCGATGCCGCAGACCGATGCCATGTTCACGATGACGCCGCTCTGCCGCGGCGCCATCGAGCGTGCGGCAGCGCGCGTGCCGAAGAAGGTGCCGTCGAGGTGAACGGCGAGCATCCGCCGCCACTCCTCGTCCGGAAGCCGGATGACTGCGTCGAGCGGCGTCGTAATCCCGCCGTGCGCCGCTTCGACCAGCTGCTGCTCGGCGCGCGGGATCACGCGCTCGGCCTGCGCGGCGGAGGGGATGCCGGCGTTGTTGACCCAGACGTCGACCGGTCCGAGCGCCGTCTCGACGCCGGCGAGCGCCCGATCGACGGAAGTGCTGTCGCTCACGTCTGTCCGCACGGCGATGCCGCCTGCAAGGTCCGCGGTCAACCTGGCGGCGTCCTCGTCGACGTCGAGAACGGCGACGCGAGCGCCTTCGCGGCCGAGACGCAGACAGATCGCCTCGCCGATGCCGGAGCCCCCGCCGGTGACGACGGCCACCTTGCCGTCGAGCCTCATGCCCGCTCCCGGCGCCGGCAAAGCCGGCGCCTCCGCTCTCTGCCCGCTCCGGCGCCGGCAGAGCCGGCGCCTGCGCTCCTGACCGGCTCCGTCGAGCCTACGCCAGCGATGAGCTCCGTCAAGCCTACGCTCACGATGCGACGACGCCCGGCTCGTCGAGCGCGACGGCGTCGAGGAGCTCGGCGAACTTCCGTCGCGCGCGCTCACGGCGTGCGGGCACGTACTCCGTCGGCACGCCGTCTGCCGGCGCCTCGTAGCGCTTGAGGACCTGCCGGGCGATCGACTCGCGGTGCACCTCGTCGGCGCCGTCGACGAAGCGAGCGTGGCGCGCGAAGCGGTACATCGCTTCGAGCGGCATGTCTGTGGAAAAGCCGAGCCCGCCGTGAAGCTGGAGCGCGCGGTCGACGACGTCGTACAACATCTGCGCGCCGAAGACCTTGATGCGCGAGACGTCCACGCGCGCAGCGGTCGAGCCCTGCGTGTCGATCTTCCACGCCGCATGCAACGTCAACAGCCGCGCGGCCTGGATCTGGATCGACGAGTCTGCGATCCAGTTCTGGACGGTCTGCTTGTCTCTGAGCAGTCCACCGCGGACCGGCCGGTACAGCGAGCGCTCGCACATCATGTCGAAGGCGCGCTGCGCGATCCCGAGCCAGCGCATGCAGTGGTGGATGCGCCCCGGGACGAGCCGGTGCTGCGCGATCACGAAGCCTTCGCCCTCCTCGCCGAGGAGCGCATCGTGCCCGACGCGAACGTCGTCGTAGACGATGTCGGTATGGCCACCGAGCACGCCGAAGCGCGACGAGGGATGCTCCATCGTCCCGACATCGCGGACGAGGTCGACACCGGGGGTGGAAACGGGGACGACGAACATCGAAGCGCGCCGATGGGGCGGCGCGTCGGGGTCGGTCACCGCCATCACGATCAGGAAGTCTGCGATCGAGCCGTTCGAGCTGTACCACTTGTGCCCGTTGATCACGTAGCCGTCGTCGTCCCGCACGGCCCGCGTGGCGAGCTGGGTCGGGTCCGAGCCGGGTGTCCCGGGCTCGGTCATCGAGAAAGCGGACTTCAGCTCGCCTGCGAGCAGCGGGTGCAACCATCGCTCCTTCTGCTCGGGCGTCCCCGCGAGCGCGAGGATCTCACCGTTGCCCGAGTCCGGCTGCTGACAGCCGAAGGCGTACGGCGCATAGGTCGAGGTTCCGAGGATCTCGTGCATGAGACCGAGCTTCAGCTGCCCGAAGCCCTGCCCGCCGAGCTCGGGCGGCAGATGTGCCGCCCAGAGGCCGCGCTCCTTCACCTGGTCCGCGAGCGGCGTGAAGATGCGCTCGAGCGCCGCCTGGTCCAGCTCCTCCTCGATCGTCTCGATCGGCCAGATCTCCTCGCGCACAAGCTCCCGCATCCACGCAAGGTGCTCCTCGAACTCCGGCTCGGTGGAAAAATCCCACGCCACGTCGGCTCCTCCTCCTTACCTGACCTTCGGTTTGCGCCGGCTCAGTTCCCGGTCCAGACGGGGTCACGCTTGCCGAGGAACGCTGCGACACCTTCGGCCGCGTCGCTCGAGTTCAGCGTGACGCCGACGGCGAGCCGCTCGACGAGCATCAGCGTCTCGCTGTCCGCGTCGAGGCCGCGATTGACGCACATCTTCGTGAGCGCCGTCTGGAACGGGCTCTTGTCGACGAGATTCGCGACGAAGTCGTCGACGCACGCGTCGAGCTCCTCTGCGGGCGCGCACGCATTCACCAGCCCGAACTCGTACGCCTCGCGCCCGGTCAGCAGCTTGCCCGTCAGCATGAGCTCCTTCGCCTTCCGTTCGCCCAGGATCCGCGGCAGGCGGTAGATCGGCCCCGCACCCCCGAAGAGCGCGCGCCGCATGTGGAAGTCGCCGATCTTGGCGCTCTCGTCGGCGATCGCGAAGTCGCAGTTGATCATGATCTCGAAGCCGCCGGCGGTCGTGTGGCCCTCGAGCACGGCGACGGACGGCTTCGGCGACTTGAAGATCGCATCGCAGATGCGGGCGGAGCGTATGGCGATCTCGTACGAAGCGGACTTGCCGATGAAGTCGCCCTGGAGCTCGTCGAGGTCGAAGCCGGAGCAGAAGGTGCCCCCGCGGCCGCGGATGACCATCACCCGGACGTCGTCGTCGTCCTCGGCCCGGATGCGCGCCTCGTCGAGCTCCTGGAGGAGCTGCTGGCTGACCGAGTTGAGCTTGTGCGGGCGATTGAGCCAGATTCGGGCGACGTGCCCATCGACCTCGTACTGGATAGGCTCGGTCTCGATCACACCAGCCATCGCGCATCCCTCCTTCGTACTCTGTTGAACTGAAGTCGGGTGAGTATATACCATAGCGACGGTGAACTCGCCACCAGCCCCTCTCCAAGACCGCGTCGCGATCGTGACCGGTGCCTCGAGCGGCCTCGGCGCCCGCTTTGCGACCGTGCTCGCCGACGCCGGCGCGCGGGTCGTCGCCTGTGCTCGCCGCATCGAGCGGCTGGAGGAGCTCGCGGACTCACGGCCGGGGATCGTCCCGGTTCGCTGCGACGTCGTCGACCCGGACGACCGCGCGCGCCTCGTCGAAGCCGCGCTCGCGCTCGACGGCCGCATCGACATCTGCGTGAACAACGCCGGCGTCGCCTCCGGCGGCCCGGAGCGGCAGGCGACGCTCGAGGCATTCGTCTCGGTGATGCGCGTCAACGTTGAAGCGGTGTTCGCGCTGACCCAGGCGGTCGGCGCCCACATGGTCGCCCGCGGCTCGGGTTCCGTGATCAACGTGAGCTCGATGTTCGGTTCGGTGGCGTCGACGCCCGTTCCCGACGCCCCCTACGCCGCGTCGAAGAGCGCGCTGAACGGGTTGACGCGCGACCTCGCGAATCAGTGGGCGCCGCACGGGGTGCGGGTCAATGCGATCGCCCCGGGCTGGTTTGCCACGGAGATGAACACCGAGCTGCTCGACGACGAGCGCTCGCTCCGCTGGCTCCAGCGCCAGTGCCCGATGGGGCGGCCGGGCCGCGAGGACGAGCTCGACGGCGTCCTGCTCTTTCTCGCATCCGACGCGTCGTCCTACTGCACCGGGCAGGTGATCGCCGTGGACGGCGGCTGGACGATCCGCTGACGCGGTCTCAGGAGCGGACGCGGTACAAGCGGCGTCCGTCCGACTCCGTCTCCTCCCTGATCGTGCCGCGGTTGACGAGGACGTCGAGGTGGCCGAGCACCTCCCACGTGACGAGTACGGGTTGGGTCTCCGCGACCTCGGTCGACCAGAGCTGCCGCGCGATCTCGAAGGCGGTCACGTACCCGGAGCGGACGAGCTCGGCGATCCGGTCGAGGCGCTCCGAGTGGAAGGCGATCCGCTCGTCGATCAGCGGTCGGTGGTCGTCGATCGTCGGGCCGTGCCCCGGGTAGCACGTGCTGATCTGCATCGCCTGGGTCTTGCGGAGGTTGCCGAGGTACTCCATCAGCGCCCGCCGGCGCTCGTCGCCCGGCAGCTCCGTCGGCATCAGCTCCACACCGGAGGTGATGTTGGCGAGGAGGTGGTCGCCGACGAAGACGTCGTCGAAGGTGTCGTCGACGAAGAGCGTGTCGGTCGTGCTGTGGCCGGGCCGGAAGACGGTGCGAAGCGTACGATCCCCGGCGCGGATGGTGTCTCCGTCGGCGAGAACCCGGTCGGTCTCGAACGGACGGCTCCACTCGACAATACGCGCGAAGAACTCCTCGCTGTCGGCGATGACGTTCTGGGGCACTCCGTGGGACGCCATCAGCGCCAGCGTGAACTGCCTTTCGGCCGCGGTGTGCTCGTGGTAGCGGCGCCCCCACTGAGCCGTCGTCCGATGCGAGGCAATCTGCGCGCCCGAGCGCTCCTTGATCGCCGTCGCGAGACCCGAGTGATCGAGGTGGTGGTGCGTGATCAGCACGAGCTCGATGTCTTCGAGCGAGATCCCGTGCCCGGCGAGCTCCTGCTCGAGCGCGCCGAGCGCCTCGTCGTTCGCCGGACCCGTGTCGACGAGCGTCAGCGGCTCGCCCATCAGCAGCCACACGTTGACGCTGCCGAGAAACTCGAGCGGGATCGGGATGCCGACGACCTCGGGCGCGAGGGTCAAAGCACGACCACCGCCCGGCCCGCGACATCCCCGCGGCGGAGTCGCCGGTAGCCCTCGATCGTCTCGTCCAGTCGCAGCCGCTCGACCTCGATCTCGAGCCGGCCGGCACGCGCCAGCGCGACTACCTCGTGAAGCTCCGGCAGCGTTCCCCAGCGCGGCCGTCCGGCCGACCATTCGAGCGGCACGGTTCCGATCGCGGTCGGAAACGAGCTCCCGCCGGAGCCGACGATGCTGACGTGCCCGCCTGCCGCGAGCACCGAGGCGGCGAGACGTACGGTGTCGTCCGAGCCGACGAAGTCGAGCACGAGCGCAGCTCCAACAGGACCCGTCTCGGCCCGGACATCCTCCGTGCGGAGCTCTCGGGCGTCGAGCGCGGCGTGCGCGCCGGCATCGAGCGCGAGCCGGCGCGACTCTTTCCGCAGGTCGATCGCAACGATCCGCGCCGGCGACAGCTCGCGAATCAACTGCACCGCGACGTGCCCCAGGCCGCCGACACCGATGACGACGACCGAGGCGCCTGGATGGAGACGCCACAGCTCGCGCTTGAGCGCGTGGTACGGAGTGAGTGCCGCGTCGGTCAGCGGTGCGGCGTGGGCGGCGTCGAGGTCGCCTCGCGGTACCAGCAGCCGGGAAGACGGGACGAGCACGTACTCGGCGAGCCCACCGTCGAAGCCGAGCCCGCAGCCGCTGCCCCGCAGCTCCCGGCCGCGCTCGCAGATGTTCTCCGCGCCGCGCACGCATTGGCGGCAGACGCCGCAGCCCCACGGCCCGTAGACGAGGACGGCATCACCTTCCTCGACACCGGCGGCTCCCGGGCCGAGGGCCGCGACGGTCCCGGCGACTTCGTGGCCGAGCGTCACCGGCAACTCCCACCCGAGCGTCCCAGCGGGCCAATCCATCACGTGCAGGTCGGAGTGGCAGAGCCCGGTCGCCTCGACACGCACCAGGACCCCACCCGGCCCCGGCTCGGGCACCTCGACGTCGCACAGCTGCGGCTCGGCCTGCCACGAAACGAGCCGAACGGCTTTCACTCGCCCTCCGGCCTAGGCGGCAGCGACGGAACGCACCGTAGCGGCCATCAAGCCCGCCCGTCGGATCCACTCGAGCGTCACGCGCGGTGTCGGCACGGCCTTACCTTACCTCAGTTTGGTGTTCGCCCGTCACGAGCCCGCCCTTAGCGCTCGGACGCCACGAACGGGCAGCG
Organism: Gaiellaceae bacterium; assembly: GCA_041499745.1. Taxonomy (GTDB): domain Bacteria; phylum Actinomycetota; class Thermoleophilia; order Gaiellales; family Gaiellaceae; genus Palsa-739. Next base: position 8,107 of record JBGQKY010000046.1, on the reverse strand, counting down.
AGCGGCACGCCTTCGAGCCGAGCCCGGCACCCGGTGTTGGAGGCTCGCGCGAGGTGACTGAAATGAAGTAAGGTATGGCGATCTATCGGAACCAGGTGAACCGAGGAATCGCCGGCATGAGATTCGATGATCGGAACGCCGTCGTCACGGCCATCGCGGTCGCGAAACGACTCCGCGCCGGAACCGTGTGCATCAACGGCGGCGGCGCCTTCCGCCCGGACGCCCCCTTCGGCGGGTTCAAGGCCAGCGGCATCGGCCGCGAATGCGGCGAGTGGGGCGTCCGGGAGTTCCTTCAGCCCCAGCACGTCCAGTGGGCGCTCCGATGAGCCGAGCCGGCGGAGATCGCAGGCCGCGAGCGCCGAGACCGAAGCCGGGCGTCAAGCGTGAGCAGATCATCGACGTAGCGATCGACTGCTTCGGCCGTTACGGCTACGAGGACACGAAGTGGGCCGACGTGGCGGCGGCTGTCGGGATCGGTTCGACCGCCCTCTACCACTACTTCGAGTCGAAGCAGCATTGCCTGTTCGAGATCATGGCCGGCGCCGTGGCGGACTTCCGCGAGCGCTTCGACCGGATCACCGCCGCCGAGGACGACTGGTCGGACGCGCTGCTCGCAGTGCTCAACGACCAGTTCGACCTCACCGGGCGCGAGGTCATGCAGCTGCGGGTGCTGGTCGCCGAGATCGGCCGCCTGGCCGCACCACGGGCGCTTCCGCGCGAAGAGGCCGCTCGCGCGAGTGCACGATCGCAGATCCATGACCTGGAGTTCGCGTGGGTTGCCTTCCTCGCCCGCGGGATGCAGCAGGGCATGCTGCCGGAAAACGACGCTCGGCTGCTCACGCGTGCGTTGCTCTGGCTCTACAACAGCATCTGGCACTGGTACGACCCGGACGACGGCCTCGACCTCGACGAGGTGGGCCGCTTTTACGTCAACCGCGAGCTCGCGATCCTCGGCTGCGCACCCGAGCTCATCGCGGAGCACGCGGCCGCCTGAAGGCAGCCCAGCACGGGATTTCTTGACGTCGATGTCGAGATCATTCTAGAGTCCCCGCCGTGAAACGGACGCTCTACGACGCAACGCACGAGCTGTTCCGAGAGAGCTTCCGGGTGTTCGTCGCCAAGGAGATGGTCCCGCATCACGAGCGGTGGGAGCAGGAGCGGATCGTCGACCGCGGGTTCTACCGCCGGGCCGGGGAGATGGGCTTCCTGTGCATGGCGGCGCCCGACGAGTACGGCGGGGCGGGCACGGACGACTTCCGCTTCAACGCGATCCAGGCGGAGGAGATCAACCGCGCCGGGGTGCTCGCCAGCGGGATCGGGCTGCTCACGCACAACGACCTCTGCCTCCCGTACATCCTCACGCTGGGAAACGACGAGCAGAAGGCCCGCTGGCTGCCGGGCATGTGCTCCGGCGAGCTGATCGCGGCGATTGCGATGACCGAGCCGGGCACCGGCTCCGACCTCGCGGCGATCAAGACCTCCGCGATCCGCGATGGCAACGAGTACGTCCTCAACGGGTCGAAGACCTTCATCACGAACGGGATCAACAGCGAGCTCGTCATCGTCGCGTGCAAGACCGATCCGGACGAGCGTCACAGCGGCATGACGCTCCTCGTCGTCGAAGCCGGCATGGAAGGGTTCGAACGCGGCCGGTCGCTCGAGAAGATCGGCCAGCACGCGCAGGACACCACGGAGCTGTTCTTCCGCGACGTCCGGGTGCCGGTCGAGAACCTGATCGGCGAGGAGGGCAAGGGCTTCCAACACCTCGTCGACAAGCTTGCCCAGGAGCGGCTCTCGATCACTGTCAGCGCCGTCGCGCACGCTCGCACGGCGTTCGACTGGACGCTCCAGTACTGCAAGGAGCGGCAGGCGTTCGGGCGGCCGATCGCGTCGTTCCAGCACACGCGCTTCACGCTCGCCGAGATGTGGACCGAGCTCGAGTTGGCGCAGCTGGCGGCCGACCGGCAGGTGGAGGCCCGGAACGCCGGCGAGCTGACGCCGGTCGAAGCCGCGATGACGAAGTGGTGGACAACGGAGCTGAACAAGCGCGTCCTCGACGCCTGCCTCCAGCTGCACGGCGGCTACGGCTACATGGAGGAGTTCCCGATCGCCCGCGCGTGGCGCGACGGCCGCGTGATGAGCATCTACGGCGGCACAACGGAGATCATGAAAGAGATCGTCGGCCGATCGCTCGAGATATGAGCGTCCGCGTGACCACCGAGCTGACGAGCAGGGGCCGTCGCTCGCGCGCCGCGCTCGTCGTCGCGGCACGAACGGTCTTCGAGCGCGACGGCTTCCAGAACGCACGGATCACCGACATCTCGAGGCTCGCGGGGATGGCTCACGGAAGCTTCTACACCTACTTCTCGTCCAAGGAAGAGGTGTTTCACGAAGTGGTGAAGGGCCTGCTCGTCGAGCTCATGGGCGAAGGCGGCGAGCGCTCGGAGGACGGCGGCGATCCAGTCGCGCGGATCGAGCGGGCGAACCGCTCCTACTTCGAAGCGTATGCGCGTCACGCGCGGCTGCTCCGGACGTGGGAGGAGGTGGCGACGTTCAGCGACGATCTCGCCGCGCTCCTGCGTGCGGGCCAGCTGCAGTTCGTCAACCGTGCCGAGCGCACGATGCGCAACCTCCAGCGCACCGGCAAGGTCGACCCGCATCTCGACCCCCACTACGCCGCGAACGCGCTCACCGCCATGGTCGGCGGCTTCGCCCGCAACTGGCTCATCGGCGGCGAGGATTTCGAGCTCGACCGGGCCGTCAGCCAGCTGACGAGGCTGTGGAAAAACGCGATCGGCCTTGACGAACCGAAGTCGGTTCAGTAAGAATCTCGACTCCGAAGTCGACGTCAACTAGCCGGCCGCCAGAGCGCGGTCGAGGAGGCGCAGCATGACGCAGACCACCGGTCTGACGGCCCGGCCGATTGCCGAGAAGCTCTTCACCTGGCCGGCCGACGAGCCGCAGCTGATCGGCTCCAGGTGCGGCGATTGCGGCGCCCAGACGTTCCCCGCCCAGCAGAACTGCCCCCGCTGTACGTCGTCGGCGATGTCGGAGGTGCTCCTGCCTCGTACCGGCTCTCTCTACACGTGGACGATCCAGGGCTTCCGGCCGAAGTCGCCCCCGTACAAGGGTGACGATACGGTCGACACGTTCGAGCCCTTCGGCGTCGGCTACGTCGACCTGCACGGCGAGCTGATGGTGGAGGCGCGCCTGACCGTGAACGACCCGAAGCGCCTCGCCGTCGGTGCCGAGATGGAGCTCGTCGTGATACCCCTGTACCAGGAGGACGACGGCACCGAGGTGCTCACATACGCCTTCAGCCCCGTGGAGAACGGCCGGTGAGCTCGCCCGGCACCGGCGTCGCGATCGTCGGCATCGGGATCTCCCGCTTCGGACGGCACGAGGGCGTGTCGGGGCTGGCGCTGGGCGCAGTCGCGGTGCGGAACGCCCTGCAGGACGTCGGGCTCTCCTGGAATGACGTCCAATTCGCCACGGGCGGAAGCCAGGACGCGGGCAACGCCGACACGATGGTCAACGTCCTCGGGCTGACGGGCCTGCCGTTCTTCAACGTCGAGAACGCCTGTGCCACCGGAGGAAGCTCGCTGAGCATCGCGTGCTCGCTGATCGGGTCGGGCGCGCACGAGCTCGGCGTCGTCGTCGGCTTCGACAAGCATCGGCGCGGCGCCTTCGATCCCGATCCCGCAGACTGGGGGCTCGGCGACTGGTACGGCGAGACCGGCTTGATGCTGACCACACAGTTCTTCGCGATGAAGATCCAGCGCTATCTCCACGACCACGAGATCGCGCCCCGGACGCTCGCCAAGGTCGCCGCCAAGGCGTACCGGAACGGCTCCCGCAATCCGAATGCCTGGCGCCGGACGCCGCTCACCGAGGAGGAGATCGAAGGCTCGAAGATGATCAGCCACCCGTTGACGCAGTACATGTTCTGCTCGCCGGGCGAGGGCGGAGTCGCCCTGGTCGTCTGCCGCGCCGAGCTCGCCTCCCGCTACACCCAGCGGCCCGTGTACATACGATCGACGGTCGTGCGATCGAGGCGGTTCGGCTCGTTCGAGGTCTTCAGCCCGTGGCTTGCCGCCGAGCGCGCTCCCAGTCCGACCGTCGAGGCGGCGAAGGCGGCGCTGGATGGCGCAGGCGTCGGACCCGGGGACGTCGACGTCGCCCAGCTCCAGGACACCGAGAGCGGCGCCGAGGTGATGCACATGGCGGAGACCGGGCTTTGCGAGGACGGCGAGCAGGAGGCGCTGATCGCGTCCGGGGCGACGGAGATCGACGGCAGGCTCCCGATCAACACCGACGGCGGCTGCATCGCGAACGGCGAGCCGGTCGGGGCGTCGGGCCTCCGCCAGATCTACGAGAGCGTCCTCCAGCTCAGAGGCGACGCCGGCGACCGGCAGGTCCCCGGCCGGCCGAAGGTCGCCCTCACCCATGTCTACGGCGCCCCAGGGGTCAGCGCGTGCACGCTGCTTTCGACGTGATCGACGCGGCTCACAGCCACATGACCTCGCGTCCGCGGCTCCTCCCGTTGGATCGCGTCGTTCCCCGGCTCACGCTGTTCCTGTTCATCGGCGCGCTGGGCTACCTCACAGTCGTCCCGCTGGTCCGGCTGCAGGTCCTCGCCCTCGAGCACGGCGGCCGTGCATACAGCGACGCGTTCAGCGCACCCGGCATCTGGAAGACCGTCGCTACGACGGTCGAGCTCGCGCTCGGGTCGCTCGCGATAGCCCTCGTATTCGGGACAGGCCTGGCGTGGGCTGCGACGACGCTCTCACCTCGGCTGCGACTGCTCCGGATCATCCCGATCCTGCCGATCGTCGTGCCCGCAGTCGCGAGCGTCCTCGGGTGGACGTTTCTCTTCTCGCCACACCCCGGGTACCTCAATCAGCTGCTGCGACACCTGCCCTGGTGGAGCCACCAGTACAACGGCCCCGTCGACATCTACTCGATCCCCTGGATCGTCATCATCCTCGGGCTCGCGCTCACGGCCTTCATCTACCTCTTCGTCAGCGCGGGGCTCGAGAACATCAGCGGGGAGCTGCTCGAGGCGGCGGAGGTGAGCGGCTCGTCCCCGGTCGGGGTGTTCTTCCGTGTGACGCTGCCGCTGCTACGTCCCGCGCTCGTCTACGGCACCGGCGTCGGGCTCCTGCTCGGGCTCGGGCAGTTCACGGGGCCGCTGCTGCTGGGCCGTGCGCACAACATCAACGTGCTGACGACCCAGATGTTCTTCGCGACGCAGCAGATCCCCCCGCAGTACAACGTCGCGGCAGCGCTCGGCTCACCGCTCCTGCTCTTCGGTCTCGCGGTCCTCGTCCTCAACAGGTTCCTGCTCGGTGACCACGCCCGCTTCGTGACGCACGGGGGAAAGTCGTTTCGCTCCGGCGCCCGCAGCTCGAGGGTCGGCGCCGCAGCGATCGTCACCTACGGAATCGTCGCAACCGCGCTGCCGATCATCGGGCTCGTCCTCGTGGCGGTCTCCAAGTTCTGGACCGGCTCGCTCCATCCGAGCCAGTTCACGCTCATCAACTTCCACACCATCTTCAACGACGCAGGGATCCAGAAGGGGATCCGGACAAGCCTGGTCACCTCGGTCATCGCGATCGCGATCGCGCTCCCGGCCGGCTACGTCGCCGCGTCGTTCCTCCGTAGGCGGACACACAGGATCGCGAGGCCGATCCTGGACTTCGTCGTCGCGATGCCGCTCAGCATCCCGGCGGTGATCTTCGGCGTCGGCTTCCTCCTCACCTACACCACCAGGCCCTTCGTGCTCTACGGGACGAAGTGGGTGTTCGTGCTGGTCTACGTCACGCTGATGATCCCGTTCTCGACGCGGATGCAACTCTCGGGGATGGTCGCCCTCGGCGACACCTACGCCGAGGCGTCGCGTGTGTCGGGCGGCGGCGTACTCCGAACGAACTTCACGATCCTCGCCCCGCTGATGCGTGCGACTTTCGGCGGCGCCGTCGCGCTGATGTTCATCCTCCTGGCGAACGAGTTCGCCGCGTCGCTCCTCGTGCGCTCCCCGACGACGCAGGTGATGGGAACGGCGCTCTACGACTATTTCGGAAACGGCCTCTACCCACAGGTCGCCTGCGTCGCGCTCGTCATGATCGGCGTGACGGGCGCCGGAGTCCTGCTGGCGATCGCCGTGGGCGGCTCGGACATCTTCAACAAGCTCTAAGCAGGAGGGCGTCGACTATGAGCGTACGGATCCGCGGCCTGACGAAGCGCTTCACCGGGAAGTCGTCCGTCGTGGCGATCGACAACCTCGACCTCGAGATCGAACCCGGCGAGTTTCTCGTGCTGCTCGGCCCCTCGGGGTGCGGGAAGACGACGACACTGCGCTGTATCGCGGGCCTCGAGACAGCCGAAGAGGGCGAGATCGCCTTCGGCGATCGGACCCTGTTCGACGCGGCGCGCCGCATCAATGTGCCGCCGAACAAGCGCAACCTCGGGATGGTGTTCCAGTCCTATGCGCTCTGGCCGCACATGACCGTACGCAAGAACATCGGCTACCCGCTGCGCACGCGGCGGATCAGGGGCTCGGAGGCCGACCAGATGATCGAGGAGGTCGCCACCCTCGTCGACACGTCGAACCTGCTCGACCGCTACCCGAGCCAGCTCAGCGGCGGGCAGCAGCAGCGCGTCGCGCTCTCACGGGGCCTCGTCGCGCACCCCGACCTCGTGCTCTTCGACGAGCCGCTCAGCAACCTCGACGCCCGGCTGCGCGACCTCGTCCGCAGCGAGATCCACTCGCTGCACGCCCGTCTCGGCTTCACCGCCGTCTACGTGACCCACGACCAGGTGGAGGCACTCGCGCTGGGCGACCGGCTCGCGATCATGCGCGCAGGCAAGCTCGAGCAGCTTGCGACGCCGGAGCAGATCTTCGAGGAGCCGGCGACCGACTACGTCGCGGGCTTCATCGGCATGGGCAACAGACTCACCGTCGAACGCCACGACAGCGGTTGGACCCACGAGGGAGAGCTCGTGAACGGGCTCGCCTTCGACACGCGTTCTGCGACCCTCTCAATCCGCTCGCGCGCGGAGGACGTACAGCTCGCCTCCCCTGACGAGCCGGCCCCACCCGAGACGATCAACTTCAAGGCGACCGTGGTCGACTCGGAGTTCGGCGGACGTCACATGGACGTCACGGTCACGATCGGCGGCACCCGCATCATGAGTCGCATCCCCGCCGGCCCCCGCGGCAGCTGGGCGCGGACGCTCAACGCCGGACAGAGTGTCCTCGCGTCCATGCACCGACACAACGTCAAGGCGTTCGACGAGGTCGGCCAGCTGATCGGAGCAACCGACCGCGTGCTCGCCAACTGAGCATGTCCATTCAGAAGAGCGCAAGGCCGCGTTCGCTCAACGCTCCGGCCTCGAATCTGCGCAGTGCGAGGTTCGCCTCGAGCACGGCGTGGTTGAGGCGGCGCGCTGCAGCGCAGTCGCCGATCGCAACAAGCGCCGGGACTCTTCCCTCGAGTGTCGCAGCAAGCTCGCTATCGACGCGGAGCCTCGGATTGACCACGAGCAGGTCCGCGGTCGTCTCGGCCGCCTCGCCCGTGATGGAGTCCGTCAGCCCGATGGTCGTCCCCGACATCGACGCCACGTTGACGAACGGGCGGAAGTGCACTCCGTTCTCGCGAAGCCGCCGCATCACGTTGCCCAGGCTCTCCTCCGGGATCGCAAGGCCGACCGCGCGAGCCGGAGTGAGCAGCTCGATGGCAGCGCCCCGCTCCGCGAGGAATTCCGCCGCGCTCACGCCCTGCCAGAATCCCGATGCGTCGTCGGCAACAGCGGCCCGACCGGGGATCTCCTTCACCGCGCCGCCGAGCAGGTCCCAGACGGTTGCCACATTCGCGTCGCCGCTCACCGCGATCTCCGGCGCAAGCGGAATGGCTCCCGTCGCGACGACGACGAGATCCGGTTGCTCCGCCAGGATCGCGTCCCTGTCGGCCGTGGTGCCCATCCGAACGTCGACGGCGAGACGCTCGAGCTCTCGCTCGAGGTAGAAGACGAAGTCGAGTACCTCCTCGCGCGTCGGCCCGGCCGCGGCGAGCCGGAGCTGCCCGCCGAGCTTGTCGGCCCGCTC
>JBGQKY010000045.1:0-16629 GCA_041499745.1 Gaiellaceae bacterium | reverse complement strand
TGCAAGCGTCCTGGCGCCGCCGCCGATCGCGGCGACGAGCAGAAGCAGGGGCACCATGAACGAGAACAGCTCGGCGCCCAGGTAGCCCGCCGGCGTGCCGAAGTCGAACTCGCCCCCGAAGCCGACGAACGCCTTCAGCGCCTCGGGATATGTCTCGTGCAACTTGACCAGCGCAGGGTTGTCCCGGACCGACGGCCAGACGGCCGTGATCAGCGCGACGAACGCGATGATGCCCGCGCTCCACCATGTGAACACGCGGCAGCTGTCGCGGAGCGCTTTTCCGAACACGCTACGGAGCATTCGCGCCTCTGCGGTAAAGCTCGAGGAAGACGTCCTCCAGGTCGGCTTCATGGACGTCGAGCGCCACCACCTCGAACCGGGCGAGCGCCTTCACGAGCGGGTCAATCGATCCTTCGAGCGCGAAGATGACGACGGCGCCCCGCCGCTCCAGCTCCCGTATGCCCGGTACCCGGTCGAACGAGGCGGCCGGCAACGCCGCGGCGAAGGTCGCCTCGACCCTTGTGAACGCGCGCGCCCGCAATCCCTCGACGGTCTCGACGAGCTCGAGCCGGCCCTCGCGCACGACGGCCACCCGGTCGGCGACGTGCTGCACCTCGGAGAGCACGTGAGAAGAGAGGAACACGGTTCGACCGTCGGCGATCGTCTCGCGAACGATCTCGTAGAAGGTCTGCTGGACGAGCGGATCCAGCCCCGAGGTCGGCTCGTCGAGGACGAGCAGATCCGGGCGGTGCTGGAGCGCCTGAACGAGCCCGACCTTCTGGCGGTTCCCCTTCGAGAGCGCACGGATGGGCCGCTCGAGATCGAGCTCGAGCCGCGCCGCAAGCTCGACCCCGTCGCCGAGCCCGTCGAGCCCTCGTAGGCGCGCAAGATAGGCGAGCAGCTCGCGCCCGGTGAGCTGCTCGTAGAGCCGAAGCTCGCCCGGCAGGTAGCCGACTCTGCTCCGGATCGAGACCGAGTCGCGGCGGGCGTCGAGACCGAACACCTCGAGCCTGCCGCTCGTCGGGCGGATCAGGTCGAGCAGCAACCGGATCGTCGTGGTCTTGCCGGCCCCGTTCGGCCCCAGGAAGCCGAACACCTCGCCTGCGCGGACAGTGAACGTCAACTCCTCGACGCCACGCACGCCGTCGTAGTGCTTTGTCAGCAGCTCGGCCCGGACGGCGTCGCTCACGGCCAGGTCACGGTCGGCTCGCCGGGCCTCCGGACTCAGACCTCCCTCGGGACATTGCCCTTCAGGGTGAAGACGAAGCGCATCGCCTTGTGGCCCAGATCGGCGGTTGGATCGAACATCAACGGGCAGCCACCGTCGATCACGGCGATGCCGTGCGTCCGGCCGTACTCGGTCGCGCCCTCGGACACGCTGCCGGCTCCGAAGGAGCGATGCATCCACACATGCTTGATTCCGAGCTCGGCGCACTCGCGCATCGTCTCTTCGGCGATCTCGGGCCTGGTTGCGATCACGACCGCGTCGACGCCGCCGGGGATCGAGCCCAGGTCGCGATAGCAGTGGTCACCTTCGACCACGTCTGCGTTCGGGTTGACCGCGAAGACCTCGTAGCCGCGCTCGCGCAGGCGCTGGTAGACGACATTGCTCCCGTGGTCCTTCGGGTTTCTGGAGACGCCGGTGACGGCTATTCGCTTGTTGGCCAGGAACGCAGACGCGGCGTCCTTGATCGTCGGCATCGAGCCTCCCTTCCGTTCAGGGCGATTCACACTGACCCGGACTGCGGCCGGGCGTCATCGGCGAGCGCCCTGACCGAGTTGCGGGCGACTACGGACGAGCCCGCTCCCGATCTCGGTGCGGTTCTCTTCTCGGGCGGCGGGTTACAGCGCCCGCATCCGCGTGCGGCCGAACAGCCAGACGCCGGCGCGAGGTAGAGCGCCGATAGCAGCGGTCGGCCGTTCGAGTCTAGGACGGTCGCTTACTCTGGACCGGTCTTACCCTTCCATGAGATCGCCCAGCGACCAACCGACTCGTGAGCCGGCAGGCGGAGCCAGGGTGCCGGTGCCGGGCCTGGGCGCCCTCGAGAAGCGCACATGAGGAAGGACGTCCGCGAGTTCATCCGCCGGCTCGAAGCCGTCGGCCTCAGCGTCGAGTCGACACCCGGCCACTACAACGTCCTCCGCGACGGCAAGCCGCTCCGCAAAGCCAACGGAATGCCCTTCACGCTGCCGTTCTCCCCCGATACGACCCGCTGGCGCAAGACAGCGATCATCGACCTGCGCAAGCTCGGCATCCGCGTCTGACGCCTAGACGGCGCTCTTATAACTGACAACTTCCCCGCGTTACCGCCGGCCGCGTCGAGTACCCCTGACACGTTTCGTGTGCTGAGGTATCGCGACCTATGCGTGCGCCACGGCTCGCTCGAGCGCGTCGATCTCGATCTTCTTCATCTTCAACATCGCCTGCATCACCCGCTGCGAGGCCTCCCCGTCCGGACCGCCGAGGAGCCTGGGCAGGGCAGTCGGGACGATCTGCCACGACACGCCGAACTTGTCCTTCAGCCATCCACAGCGGCCCTCTTCCCCACCCTCGGAGAGTCCGCTCCAGAACGCGTCGACCTCTTCCTGGTTCTCGCAGCTCACTTGGAACGAGATCGCCTCGTTGAACGTGAACTCGGACCCGCCGTTCAGGGCGAGGAACTTCTGCCCGTCCAGCTCGAAGCTCACGGTCATCACCGTTCCCTCGGGCCGGGGCCCGGCCGAGCCGTAACGGGCGACGTGCACGATCCTCGAGTTCGGGAACACCGACGTGTAGAACGTCGCAGCCTCTTCGCCTTCGGTGTCGAACCAGAGGCATGGAGTGAGCTTCTGCATGTGTGTCGTCCTTTCGTTTGCTCGGCGTCGCGTCTGTCCCTTAGACGGCCGCGGCGGCGAGAACTCATCGGCCGGCCCCCACGTCGGAGACAATGGCCGTGTGTTCGACCTCCACGTTCACTCGGCGCCGTGTGTGTTTCCTCGCCTTGCCGACGACGTCCAGACCGTGAAGTGGTACGAGCTGGCGGGTTTCGAGGGCTGTGTCCTCAAGGGGCACTACGAGTCGACCGTCGGCCGGGCGGTCTCGGCGGGTCGTGACAGGCGTGTCCGTGTCTACGGAGGTGTCGTTCTCAACCATCCGGCCGGGGGCTTGAATCCGACGGCCGTGGATGCGGCGCTTGCGCTCGGAGCCAGGGTCGTCTGGATGCCGACGCTCGACGCGCAGGGACATCGCGATGCAGGCCTGGGCCGGCCGCAAGGCAGAAGCGACGACGCGGCGATCATGATCCCGCCGCGCGATCCGCGGAACGAAGAGGCGGTGCGTCGGATTCTTGCCTCCGTCGCAGAGGCCGGCGCAGTGCTCGCCACCGGTCACCTCAGTGGTTCGGAGGTGGCGTGGCTCGTTCGCACAGCCGTCCGCGAAGCCGGGATCCGGCGGGTGGTCGTCACTCACCCGACGTTCACCGTGCCCGATCTCGACCTGAGTGCCATACGAGAGCTTGCAGAGCTCGGTGCGCGCATCGAGATCACCGCGTTTCAGTTGCTCCACCAGACCGGCTGTGACGCAGCCATGCTCGCCGCGGCGATTCGGTCGGCCGGCGCCGGCAACGTCGTGCTGAGCTCGGACGCGGGACAGCCCGATTCGCCTCGGGCACCAGACGCGCTCGTCCAGCTTGTCGATGCGCTCAAGGGCCAGGGGCTCGACGCGAAGGCGGTCGAGGCGATGACCTCGGAGATTCCTGCGGCGCTTTTCGACTAACCGGTGCCTGCGTCCAGTGCCTGCCGGCGCCGCGCGATCTGGGAGAGCGCGACGGCGAGGACGAGCGCGCCTCCGTAGAACAGTTGCTGCACGAAGCTCTCGACTCCGATGAGCTGGAGGCCGGTGATGCCGGTCACGAGGAAGTAGACCGCGATGACGGAGCCCCAGGGATTGAAGCGCCCGGGCATGATGGTCGTCGCACCGAGGAAGGCTGCTGCGAACGCGGGCAGGAGAAGTTGCGATCCGGAAGAGGGATCGGCCGCCCCGGTCGTGCCGGCGTAGAGGACGCCGGCGATGCCGCTGACGAGCCCGGACGCGATGAGTGCGCCCCAGCGGATTCGGTTCACGCTCAGCCCCGACAGCCGGGCCACGTTTCTGCCGCGGCCGACAATCAGAAGCTTGCGCCCGAGCGGAGTGAACTCGAACACGTACCAGATGATCACGCAGAGAGCGAGCCCGTAATAGAACTCGAGCGGGACACCGAGGAAGCGGTCGACGATGACCGGGTTTACGAGAATCGCGGACACGCCGCTGATCGTGTTGGAGGCGCTGATCCACAGCACGACCCCATAGACGAACGTTCCGGTCCCGAGCGTGACGATGAACGGGTCGATGCCGAAGATGATCACGAACGCACCGTTGATGACTCCGACGGCGACGCTCGCGCCGAGCGCGGCGATGATCGCCCAGCCGATCGGCCAGTGGTGGTTCGCGTTCAGCACCGCGAGCACCATCGCGGACAGCGAGAGGTTGTACGCGACGGACAGGTCGTAGTCCCCCGTCGTCAACGGGATCAGAAGCCCGAGCGTCAGGACGACGATGATCGCCTGCGATCCGAAGATCGTCGAGAAGTTGCCTGCCGTCGGGAACGTGCTCGACGTCGACGGAAGCACGGTGAAGAAGAGGCACACCAACCCCCACACGAGCGGCAGCGCGTAGCGCTGCGCGATGTCGGACGGCGCGAGATGAGCTTTCAGGTGCTCGCGGATCGCATCGCTCCGACTAGGCTCGACCGGGTCGACAGCCGGGGTGTTCTCTCTCTCGTCTGCCACTAGCCCGCCAGCGACATCTCGTCGGAGAGTACGACGCTGTTGTAACAGCGCTCTGCGATTCGCTCCTTCGTGACGTCGTCGCCGACGAGTTGCTCGACGAGCCGGCCGCGCGCGAAGATGAGCACGCGGTCGCAGATCGCGGCCAGTTGCTCGTAGTCCGAGCTCGCACAGATCACCGACGTGCCGGTCGCTGCGGCGTCACGCACCAGAGAGAAGATCTGTTGCCGGGCACCGACGTCGACGCCCTGCGTGGGCTCGTGCAGGAGCAGAAGCTGCGGGCGGCGGTTCAGCCATTTGGCGAGAAGCGCCTTCTGCTGGTTGCCGCCGGAGAGCGACGCGTAGACCATGCGGGGATCGCCCGGACGAACGTCGAACTCGCTCATCAGCCTGCGCGCATGGCCGAGCATCTGGCGGCGCCGCAGCAAGCCGGTCTTGAAGAAGTTCCCGAGTGACCGGAGCAGGATGTTGTCGTAGACCGGAAGCGAGCCGATGACGCCGTCTGTCTGGCGGTCGGCGGGAACGAGTGCGATGCCCGCAGCGAGCGCCTTCACCGGAGTGAGGCCGACGAGCTCATGCTCGGACCCGTGCAGACGCAGCTTCCCGCGTTCCGGACGCCAGGCTCCGAACAGGAAGTAGGGCAGCTCTTCGAAGCCGGAGCCGACGAGCCCGGTCAGACCGAGGACCTCGCCCTTCTGCAGCTCGAGGGACACGTTCTGGAGGGTGCCTCCGGTGAGTCCGTCGATCGCGATCTCCACCCCCCGCTCCGACAGCTCGTGCGTTTCCGGCACCAGCGTCTCCAGTTGTCGCCCGATGATCATGCGGACGAGCTCGGCCTCGTTCGTCTCCGATGTCACGACGGTGCCGACGACGTGGCCGTCGCGCAGTACGGTGATCCGGTCGGTGATCTCGCGCACCTCGTCGAGGTCGTGCGAGACGAAGAGGACGCTTGCGCTGGAAGCGGCGATCTCGCGGACGAGGGTGAAGAGCTGATCGATGCCGGTTCGCGGCAAGAACACCGTCGGCTCGTCGAGGACGAGCAAGCCGCGACCTTCCGCGCCGGCGACGCTCGTCCGCATCCCCTCCACCGCCCGGACGATCGCGAGCAGCGCGCGTTCGACCGGGGTGAGATCGGCGACGCGGGCCCGGGGGTCGAGGCGCAGGCCGTAGCGGGCGAAGGTTTGCTCCGCCTTCTGGCGCTCGCGCGTCCAGGAGATGTGCAGACGGCTCGTCGACGCTAGCTCACCCACGTTCAGGTTCTCGATCACGCTGAGCGACGGGATCAGGCCGAGATCCTGGTGGACGAAGTCCATACCGAGCGATCTGAACTGGCCCGGCCGCAGTGGGAGCTTCACCGGTTGTCCGTAGACCTCGAGCTCTCCCGCATCAGGCGAGTGATAGCCGGCGAGAATCTTGATCAGGGTCGACTTGCCGGAGCCGTTCTCGCCGAGCAGCCCGTGGACCTCACCGCCGGCGACGGTCAAGCTGACGCCGTCCAGCGCGCGCGCACCGCCGAAGCTCTTGGAGAGGTCGCGAAGCACGAGGGCCGGCGGCACGGATGTCGCCACGGCTGGTGAGTCTATATTCTATTTCGGTCGCGGTTTCTCTTCTTTTCGCGCGGTGAGCTGGCAGCCTGACCTGGTCGATCTGACGCGTCCGCTGACGGAGGAGACCGTCTGGGCGCTGCTCGGAGACCTGGCCGACGGCGAGCCTGCTCCGTACTTTCGGGATCTGTCCGTCTCGGTCGTCTCCGACCTGGAGACCGCGACCGCGACCGCCTGCATGGTCCGCATTCCCGACCACGCCGGGACGCACGTCGACGCGCCGATCCACATGATCGAAGGCGGCGCCACGCTCGAGGGCGTCGACGTCTCGCTCCTGATCGGCGAAGCGGTCGTCCTCGATCTCGTGCCGGACGATCCCGATCACGGGTACACGGCGGACGACCTGGCGGCGGCGACACCGGCGGTCGAGCTCGGCGACATCGTGTTGATCCGGTCCGGCTTCTCCGATGCCGGGCCGGGAGTACGTCTGCACCAGACCTTCCTGACGCCGGCGGCGGCGACGTGGCTCGTGGACCAGGGGGCACGGGCAGTCGGCGTGGAGCCGGCATCGGTCGACCACGTCCGCGACGGCTATCTCGTGCACGGCTGGGGTGAGAAGAGCGACGGAGGCTCAACGCCCTGGCCGGCCCATCGGATCCTGCTCGAGAACGGTGTCCCGATCATCGAGGGCCTGTACGACCTCGCCCGGATCGCCGGAGAGCGAGTTCGCTTCGCGGCGCTGCCCGCCCTGATTCCGGGGCTGAGCGGCTGCCCGGTGCGCGCAGTTGCCTGGCGGGAGCGAGCGCAGAAGTAGCCGCTGTCGGGCCGTCGCGTTGCGGTCGCGTAGCGAAGACGCGAGCATCTCGTACGCCGTGACTGTCACCGTTCACGGAACCGACACGGATCAGGCGATGTCCCCGTCGAACTTGACCCATCGAGCCGAAGGAGTCGATTTGCCGTGCGGAGCGCCTCAGTCGACGAATCTCGTGAGACTCACGGCGCTAACCCGCGAACGTTTCGTAACCCGTGACCTGTCACCGTTCACGGAACCGCCACGCGTCCGCAAGCGTGGAGCCCGCCACGGGAGCCGGAGGAGTGAGGTCAGAGGTAGCGCTTGTCGAGGCGGGCGACGACCGAGTAGAGCGGGTCGACCATGTTGCCGATCCGCATCCGCCCCGCGTGGGTGAGTAGCTGGTAGGCCTCCCAGCGGTCGATCCCGTAGTCCGCTTCGAGCCAGGCGATCAGCTCCTTCCACGCGATCCTCGCAGCGTCCTCCATCGGGCGGGCGCTGCCGACCGTCATCAGCTCCGTCTCCGACTCGATCCGGGGCCAGGCGATCGACCGTCCGCTCTCGACGGTGAGGCGAACGCGAACGCGAGCCGTCATCTCGCACGCCACGCCGCAGAGCTCCCCGTCGCCCTGGGCCGCGTGCGCGTCTCCCGTGTAGAAGAACGCCCCCTCGACCGAGACCGGAAGGCGGACGACGTTGCCGGGGCACGTGTCGGGGACGTCCATGTTGCCGCCGAACGGTCCGGGAACGAGCGCTGCGATCGCCTCGATCTCCGGTGACGTCGCAATCGTGCCGAGGAAGGGCTCGTAGGGCACCCGCCTGTTGCCCGGGAGCTCGACGGTGTTGTCACGCAGCGGGTAGATGAAGACGCGCTCGGGGAGCGGCTCGTTCAGAAGCGCAGTCTGCGTCGTGCCGGTGAGGCCGCCGAACTCGGGGATGAACGCGCTGACGACGAAGTCGCGCGTCGCCTCGATCTCGAGCACCTCGACCGCGAGTGTGTCCCCCTTCCGCGCTCCCTCGACGTAGATCGGCCCGGTCTGCGGATTCAGGAACGGGAAGTTGAGGACCCGGCTCGGGAGGTCGGCCTCCGACAGCACCCGCGACTCGAATGCATCCTCGGTGTAGATGTCGAGCACGTCGCCGGAGCGCACGCGGGCGATCGGCTCGGCGTAGGGACTGAAGACGTAGCTGTACCGATCCGTTCTGATCTCGCGGACGTCGGAGGTCACGTCGTCGCTGCCCTTCCTGCGCGTCGGTGTCCGACGGCTGTCGGTTGACCCTAGCCACGTTCGGCGTTACGCTCGCCCGAGCTGCATCAAATATATGAGATATCTCGAGAGGAGGCATCCTTGAGTCGACGCCGATGGAGTCTGCTCGCAAGCGTCGCGGTGGTCGCGCTTCTGGCGTCGGTGCTGGCGGGGCTCGCGCAGAGCAGTACGGACAAGCACGCCCAACGGGCCGCGAGTCCCAACTTCACCTACCTGCGCGCGCAGATCAAGAAGTACATGGCAGTGCCCAAGTTCATCGCGCCCGGCCCCGCCTTCGACACCTCGGCGGTCAAGGGCAAGACGATCTTCAGCATCCCCGTCTCGAGCGCCAACCCGTTCACGGCCAACATCGAGACCGCGATGGCCGGCGCCGCGAAGGTGCTCGGCATCAAGTTCATCAACTACACGAACCAGGCTCAGGTTCCTCAGTGGGTCCAGGGCATGGGGCAGGCCGTCAACCGCAAGGTCGATCTGATCGACCTGCTCGGAGGAACCGATCCGCGCGTGCTCGGCCCGCAGATCGCCGCCGCCAAGAAGGCGGGCATCAAGGTCGGGACGTCGCACCTGTACGACGTCACGCAGACACCCCTCGCCGTCGACTTCTCGATTCCTGCCGACTACCAGCGGGCCGCACGCTTGGAGGCGGACTGGGTGATTCTCGACACGAAGGGAAAGGCCGACGTCGTCATCGTCACCTCCGACGAGATCGTGCCGACGCCGGCGATCGTGAAGGCGCTCAAGAGCGAGTTCGCGAAGCAGTGCGGCTCGGCGTGCAAGCTCACGATCATCAACGCGCCGGTTCCCGACTGGTCGACGAAGATCCAGCCGCAGGTTCAGTCGGCTCTCGTGAAGGATCCGAACGTCAACTACGTGATCCCGATCTACGACTCGATGTCGCAGTTCGTCGTTCCCGCGATCACCGCGGCCGGCAGGACCGGCAAGGTGCACATCGCGACCTACAACGGGACGCCGTTCGTGATGGGCTACCTCGCGCAGGGGAACGCAGTGCGCTTCGAGGTCGGCGAGAACCTCAACTGGCTGGGGTATGCGTATATCGACGCCGAAGCGCGCATCCTCGCCGGCGAGAAGATCCCTCGCCAGTACAACGAGCACACCGCACTTCGCGCCTTCACGCCCGCCAACATCAAGGAAGCAGGCAATCCACCCAAGCTCTCGACCGGCTACGGCAACGCCTACCTCGTCGGTTACAAGAAGCTCTGGGGCAAGTAATCTCCGCCGCCTCGCAGCGACGCGGATGAACTGAGAAGGGCCGGCGCGTGTGCCGGCCCTTCTCGTATCTCCGGTCAGTTCGGGCCGTCGAGGAGCCGCGCGATCAACACGGTGCAGTCGTCGTCGGCGTGCCAGCTGCGCACGAGCTCCTCCCACATACCCACGAGCGCACGAGGTGCGGGTCGAGCCCCGCCTTCTCCGCGAGCGCAAGGGCCTCCGCGATCGCCTCGAGCATCAGGCCGACGATCACCTGGTTCACGATCTTGACGGTGTGCCCGGCTCCAGGTCCGCCGACGTGGACAACCGTGCCGAGCGCCTCGAGCAGCAACTCCACCCGCGCCAGGTCGTGCGGCTCTGCGCCGGCCATGATCGCAAGCCGGCGCTCCTCGACGCCTCCGGCCCGCCGGACACCGGCGCGTCGACCCAGCCGACGCCCGCCGCACCGAGACGGGCCGCGTGTGCACGAGAGCGTTGCGGATCCGACGAGCCGAGATCAACGACGATCTGGCCGGCCGTGAGCTTCCCGCCGAGCTCGGCCAGGACGGCGTCGACCGCAGCCGGGTCTGCGAGGACGAGCATGATCGTCTCGGACAACGCCGCGTCGTCGAGCGTTGCGCAGAGCTCGATGTCGCCGACCTCCTCCGGCGTCCGCGGGGAGCGGTTCCAGCCGCGCACGAGGAAGCCCTGCGCGTGCAGCGAGCGCGCGACCGGGCGTCCCATCACGCCGAGGCCGATGACGCTGACCGATGCGGTCACGGCGCCTCGGCTATCGCAGCCCGGAAGGCCTCGCCCGTGACGAGGAGCGTCGACATCGCGACGACGAACCGCGCGGCGATCTCGCGGTCGCTCCGGCTCTCGAGCGGCGCGACCGGCTGCGTCAGGCCGGCCGCGAGCCCGCGTGCCTTCGCCGCCACTGCATCGGCGCAGGCGGCGAGCGCTGCAGTCGCCGGCCGCAGAGCCGTCCAGAGGAGCGCGAGCAGCGGCGGGTCGGAGGCGAAGTGCCGCAGCAGGCTCGGCACGAGAACCGGTTGCTCGGCGCCGACGAGCTCGGCGCTCATCTCGCTCAGGAGCTCCACGGTGGCCCTGGGAAGCGTGTCGAGCTGCGCCATCGGCAGGATCGGCACCGCGGGCGGCGACCCGAGCGCGAGCATGTCACCGCGCTCGTTCGTACCGGCGCAGCCGTTCAGCAGCGCGTGCATGCCGAGCAGGTTGCGCGAATTGGCACGCGCGTACGCATCCAGCGTTGCGCGGGCGAGGCGGGCACGCCCGGCGTCCAGTCCGGCGTCGGCGAGCACCGCAGCCGACAGAGGAGTCACGGCAGGCGGTAAGGCATCGTCGACAAGGCGGCGCGCCGCCGCGTCTGCGGCGCGAGACGTCAGATTGGGCCGAAGAGCTTGCCAGACGACGGCGAGCTTCGCCGGCTCGACGGCGAGGTGGCGGTAGACGAGGTTGACGACGGGAAGCCCGAGCGCGCGCCGGATGTCTTCGTAGATCTCCGCGACCGATCCCTCTGCATCCGTCTCTGCAACCTCCGGCAACGCGCTCACGGGACGAGCAGGACCTTGCCGAACTGCTCGCGCGCCTCGAGCATCCGGTGCGCCTTGGCGGCCTGCGCGAGCGGAAGCGTCGCGTGGATCACCGGTGCGAGCTTCCCCTCCGCGACGAGGTCGACGCAATGACGGATCTCCTCGGCCGTTGCGCGAACCGATCCGACGAGCGACCACTGGTGGCGGAAGAGGAGGATGACGTCGACCGGCACGACCTCGCCGGCGTGCGCGCCCACCGTCACGACCGTCCCGTTCTTCGCGAGAGCCGGCAGCGACGCTGCCAGCACGTCGCCTCCGACCGACTCCATGACGACGCCGACGCCGCGGCCGTCTGTGATCTCCCGGACCCGCGCGGTGAGGTCCTCGTCGTTGTAGTTGACCGTCGCCTCCGCTCCGAGGCCGAGGGCGCGCTCGAGCTTCGCGTCCGAGCCGGCGGATGCGATCACGCGTGCGCCGAGCAGCCTCGCGACCTGGATGCCTGCGGTGCCGACGCCGCTCCCCGCCGCGTTCACGAGCACCCACTGGCCATCCGTGACGTCGACCCGGTCCACGAGCGCGTGCCAGACGGTGCCGAAGGTCGTCTGGATCGCCGCTCCCTGCTCGAACGAGAGCGAATCCGGCAACGGGATCAGCGACCACGCCGGGACGACTGCGTACTCCGCATAGCCGCCCGGCGACTGAACTCCGAGCATGGTGATGTGCTCGCAGTGCATGTGCTGTCCGCTGCGGCACCACTCGCACTCCCGGCAGTGGATCTGGTAGAGCGGGGCGACGCGGTCGCCCATCGCGACCCCGGTCACCCCCGGGCCGAGAGCGGCGACCTCCCCGGAGATCTCGAAGCCGAGCGTGTGCGGAAGTGTGAGCGGCAGGCGCGAGGTTCCGTTCCGCATGTCGATGTCGACGTGGTTGACCGCGCACGCGCGGACGCGCACGAGCGCCTCGCCCGGGCCCGGCTCCGGGGTTGGCACCTCCTCGTCCCGGAGAACCTCGACGCCCCCGTACTCGTGGAAGCGAACCGCCCTCATCGCCTAGATCACCCGCGCTTCCCTCAGCTCCTCGAGCTTCTCCGCCGTCAACCCAAGCTCGCCGCGGTAGATCTCCTCGTTGTGCGCGCCCACCTCCGCGCCGGGGTGGCGGATTCGCCCCGGTGTGTCCGACAGGCGCGGGATCACGTTCTGCATCAGCACCGAACCGAGCTTCGGATGGGGGACGCGAACGAGTGTCTCCCGCTCTAGGTATTGAGGGTCCTTGACGATGTCCTCGATCGAGTAGATCGGGGCGATCGCGGCTTCCCCGTCGGCGAACGCCAGCAGCACGTCGTCCATCGTGCGCTCGCCGATCCAGTTCTGGATGATCTCGTCCAGCTCGTCGACGTGCTCGACGCGGCCCGTGTTGTCGGCGAACCATGGTTCCTCGATCAGGTCGGGCCGCCCGACGATGCGCATCACGCGCTCGGCGATCGATTGCGCGCTCGCCGACATGCCGAGCCACTTGCCGTCACTGGTGAGGTAGGCGTTCCGCGGCGCGGTGAACGGCGCGCGGTTGCCGGTTCGGCCCTGCACGATGCCGAGCTGGTCATAGACAATCGCCTGCGGGCCGAGCACCCAGAACAACGGCTCGTAGATCGACAGGTCGATCACCTGCCCGTGGCCGTCGCCGCCGTGCTCGCGCCACCAGAGCGCGATCATCACCGCCGAGCACCCCGTCAGGGCCGCGATCCCGTCGCCGAGCGCGAGCGGCGGCAACGCCGGCGGCTTGTCGGGCCAGCCGTTGATGTGCGCGAAGCCCGAGATCGACTCGGCGAGCGTCCCGAACCCCGGCAGATGGCTGTACGGCCCGGTCTGGCCGAAGCCGGTCGTCCTGACGATCACGAGCTTCGGGTTGAGCTCGTGCAGGACGTCGGGGCCGAGGTTCCAGCGTTCCAGCGTGCCGGGCCGGAAGTTCTCGATCAGCACGTCCGCGTCGGCGACGAGTTGCTTCATCAGCTCCTGTCCCCGAGGGTCGGACAGCGTCAAGGTCACGCAGCGCTTGTTGCGCCCGACGAGCGCCCACCAGAGTGAGACGCCGTCCTTGTGCCAGCCCATCGACCTCAGGCCGTCGCCGCGCGGATGCTCCACCTTGACCACGTCGGCTCCGTAGTCGCCGAGGAGTGACGCGATCACGGGGCCGGCGAACAGGGTGGCGCAGTCGATGACGCGCAGTCCCGCAAGCGGCAGCGGCGTCGAGGCCTCGCTCACTTCGCGGAGCCGGTGACGAGCGCCTCGTGCAGCTTCAGACGGTGGAGGGCTCGGTAGTAGAGCGGATAGTCGACGAAGCGGCCGTCGACCTGGATGGAGGCGACGCCGGCGGCCTCGGCCTCGGCGAACGCCTCGACGACGCGCTTCGCCTGCTCGAGCTCCTCCGGCGAGAGCTCGGAGTACGCCCGCTGCACGGGCTCGACCTGCGCCGGGTAGACGACGACGCGCCCCTGGAAGCCGAGGCGCCGGGAGAGCAGCGTGTTCTCGATCAGGCCGTCGACGTCGTGGATGTCGGGGTACGGGCCGTCGATCGGTGACGGCATCCCGGCCGCGCGGGCGGCGACGACGACACGGGAGCGCGCGTACATGAGCTCCGTCGCCTCACGCGTCAGATCGACGCCGATGTCGACCGAGAAGTCGCCGAGGCCGAACACGAGTGTGACGACGCGCGTCGGAGCGGCGAAGGCGATCTCCTCGCAGCGAACGAGCCCGATCGCGGTCTCGATCAACGGCAGGAAGCGGATCTGTCCCTCCGCGATCCCGTGCTCCCGCTCGAGCCCGCCGACGAGCTCGTCGAGAGCCGCAAGCGTCTCGGCGGTCTCGACCTTCGGGACCATCAGGCAGTCGAGCTCGGGGCAGACGACCGCTTCGACGTCTCCCTCGGTGAGGCAGGTGTGAGCCCCGTTCACACGCACGATCACGACCGCGTCCTTGTACGTCGGCAGCGCGGCTCGAGTCGACGCGCGCGCGGCGATCTTCTCCGCGTTCGCCACGGCGTCCTCGAGATCGAGCACGATCGCGTCGGAGCCGAATTGCCCGACCTTCTCGAGCCTGCGGGCGTGGTTGCCCGGTGCAAAGAGAAGTGAGCGGAGGGTCTGTCCCTCCCAGTCGATCGGCGGACGGGCCCTGATCACGGCGCCGACGAGTCTATATTCTATTTCCATTGGGCGCAGCCATCCCACCCTTTGCCCCGCCGCGTCATCTGACGAAGACGGAGCTCGCGCTCGAGTTGCTGCGTGAGCGAATCCGCTCCGGTGAGCTTGCTCCAGGGCAGCGCCTCGCGCTAGAGGAGCTGACGCAGCTACTCGGGATGAGCGCGACGCCGATCCGGGAGGCGCTGCGGCTGCTGCAGGCCGACCACCTCGTCGACTACCGCCCGCATCACGGCGTCGTCGTCACCGAGCTGCCGCCCGAGGTGACGCTCGAGATCTTTCGCATCAGGAGCGTCCTGGAGCCGCTCGCGACCGAGCTTGCGCTCGCGGATCTCTCGCCGGAGCGTCTCGGCGAGCTCGAGCGGTTGCACGTCGGCCTGAAGGCGGCGGTGTCGTCGGGGCGGGGCAAGCGCATCGCCGAAGTGAACGCCGCCTGGCACTGGGCGCTGTACGACTCTGCCAACTCGACCTACCTGAACGACTTCATCCGCCGGCTCTGGGAGGGCTTCCCCTGGCGCACGATGTGGGCGCTGCCCGGGCGCGCCGACCAGTCGCTGCGAGAGCACGAGGCGATGATGGTGGCGATCAGAGCCGGTGAAAGCGTGCAGGCGGCCACTCGGATGCGCGAGCACATCGAGAGTGGCGCGGAGACGCTCGTCGATCGGATCGAGCAGCCCTCGTCGGCATGATCGCGCTGCCGCCAGCAGGGTTGCGGGAACAGATCGCGTCGGCAGACGTCAGTTCGCTCAAGGCCACCGAGTCGTATCTGGAGCGGATCGAGCGTCTCGACGGTGACATCGGCGCGTTCATGACTGTCGCTGCGGATTCCGCGCGGGAGCAGGCGCGGGCGGCCGACGCGGCGCTCGAGTCCGGTGGCTCGCTCGGCCCGTTGCACGGACTGCCCGTGGCGATCAAGGACAACATCGACACGGCCGGCCTGAGGACGACGGTCGGGTCTTCGTTCTTCGCCGATCGCGTGCCCGAAGCCGACGCGGAGGTGGCGCGGCGTCTCCGGCGGGCCGGCGCCGTCCTGCTCGGGAAGGTCACGATGCACGAGTTCGCCTACGGCGCAACGAACGACAACGCCCACTTCGGCGCCTGTCGCAACCCGTGGGACCTCACTCGCATACCGGGAGGCTCGAGCGGCGGCTCGGGTGCCGCGGTCGCGGCCGGACTCTGTGCAGCGGCCCTCGGCACCGACACGGGAGGCTCCGTTCGGATTCCGGCGGCGTTGAACGGCGTCAGCGCCCTCCGGCCCTCGAACGGCCGCGTCTCGATCCGGGGTGTGTTCCCGATCACGTGGACGTTCGACACCGTCGGCCCGCTCGCCCATGCCGTTTCCGACCTCGCCGCGTTCCTGGACGTACTCGCCGGCTACGACCCGGACGATCCGCAGTCGGTCGATGCCCCGACGGACGCGTACATGGGCGCCGCCGGCGGCGACTTGGACGGGCTCCGGATCGGCGTGCCCCGGAACTTCTACTTCGAGGACGTCGATTCCGACATCGTCGGCCTCGTGCGAGCTGCGGCTGACGTGCTCGCTCGGGGAGGTGCCGAGCTCGAGGAGATCGACCTGCCCGGGGCCGACGGAGCGGTCGAGTCGGCGACCGGCATGATCCGCGCGGAGGCGTTCGCGATCCACCGTGACCGGCTGCGCGAGCGGCCCGAAGGATTCGGTGAGGACGTGCGCCGGCGGCTTCAGCTCGGCGAGTCGATCACCGGCGCCGACTACGCCGAGCACCGTCAGCGCGCGCGCGAGTGGTGTCGCACTGTCGAGCGCGCGTTCGAGCGCGTCGACCTGATCCTGTCGCCGTCGACGGGGACGACCGCGCCGCCGGCGGGCCTGGAGATGATCGAGACGACGCGGCGCCTCGTCAGGCTCACCTACGGGTGGAGCCTCGCGGGCCTGCCGGCGCTCAGCATCCCCTGCGGCTTCTCGGACGACGGCCTGCCCGTCGGGCTTCAGCTCGCCGCCGCCCGCTTCCGCGAGAGTCTCCTGATCCGTGCGGGCGCCGCCTACCAGCGAGAGACAGACTGGCATCTCCGCGAACCCGTGCTTGCCAGCTCGAAAGGAGAGCAATGAAGCTCGTCGACCTCGACATCCCCGGCCCGAAGCGCGAGTACGTCGGCTACGGCAGGCGCCCACCGAAGGTGGTGTGGCCAAACGACGCGAAGGCTGTCGTGAGCATCTGCATCAACCAGGAGGAAGGCTCCGAGTACTCGAAGGCGGCGGGCGACGACCGCAACGAAGGCCTTGCGGAGATCCCCTACGTCATGG
>JBGQKY010000044.1:0-16663 GCA_041499745.1 Gaiellaceae bacterium | reverse complement strand
CAGCGCGCGCGCCGCGGCCGGCGCTAAGAAGCTCTACTCATGACCCGGCGGGCATTACCGGGCTTGCCGCAGCACCGCGACTAGCGTGGGGACGTTCGAACGAGCTGCAGTTCGGTCGGGTCCCAGCGCCAGGTGTTGTCGGGGGTGAGGTGGGTGCCGCCGATCCAGCGGTCGATGTCGAGGAGTTCGACTCGGTCGGCTTCGCCGCGGAGCGTGTGTTCTCCGGTTGCTGTCAGCCGCAGCTGGAGGCGTGCGAAGTGCTGGCTGTCGCTGAGCGGCGGAGGCGGGGGAATTGGTGTGCCGTCGTCGGTTTCGAGGAGCCTCGTCTTTCCCTGCCCTGTCACGCGTTGCCCACTCGGCCAGTGTGGTGGGCTCTGGCGACTGGAG
The DNA here is from genome assembly GCA_041499745.1 of Gaiellaceae bacterium. Lineage (GTDB taxonomy): Bacteria > Actinomycetota > Thermoleophilia > Gaiellales > Gaiellaceae > Palsa-739. The sequence continues at coordinate 16,276 of JBGQKY010000044.1, read as the reverse complement.
GGCGGCCCAGGCGCCTAGGTACGGAAATCAAGCACGCATCAGCAGAGGCTGATCAAGCACTAAGAGGGTTTAGCCAGAGCCCCGGTACGACCACGAGAGCGCCGACGGCGCAAGCGCGGCGCGGACGATCCGGTCCTGCTCGCGTAGGTGCGCGGTCGGATAGCCCTCGCTCGGGCTCGCGCGCCACGGGCGGCCGACGTACAGGAGCGGCACGCCTTCGGGCTTCGCCTCCTCGAGCCGGTGCCGGATCGGCCGCCACGCACCCATGTTCTGCGGCTCCTCCTGCGCCCAGACGACCTCGCGGAGGTTCGGGTACCTGCGCAAAAGCGCCGCAGCCTGCTCGACGGGGAACGGGTAGAGCTGCTCGATCCGCCCGACGGCGAGGAAGTCGGCGCGCCGGCGGTCGTCGTGGCCGACGATGTCGTAGTAGATCTTCCCCGAGCAGAGGACGAGCCGCGTGACATGCTCGTGATCGGCGTTCGGGTCGTCGATCACCGGCTGGAACTCGCCGGTCGAGAGGTCCTCGAGCGTGGACGACGCCTGCTTCAGGCGCAGCAGGCCCTTCGGCGTCATGACCACGAGCGGGCGCGCCGTCGCGTCGAGCGCCTGGCGTCGCAAGAGATGGAAGTACTGCGCAGAGGTCGTGCAGTTCGCGATCCGGATGTTCTCTTGCGCGGCGAGCTGGAGGAAGCGCTCGAGGCGCGCGCTCGAGTGCTCCGGGCCGTTGCCTTCGTAGCCGTGCGGCAGCAGCAGCGTCAGTCGTGACGTCTCGCCCCACTTGGAGAGGCCGGCGGAGATGAACTGGTCGATGATGATCTGCGCGCCGTTCATGAAGTCGCCGAACTGCGCCTCCCAGAGCACGAGGGCTTCCGGCGCCGCCGCCGAGTAGCCGTACTCGAAGCCGACGCATGCGTACTCCGAGAGCGGGGAGTTGTGGATCTCGAACGACGCCGCCGCCTCGTCGAGATGCTGCATGGGCGTATACGTGGCGCCGGTGTTCAGGTCGTGCAGCACCGCGTGGCGGTGCGAGAACGTTCCGCGCTCGGTGTCCTGCCCCGTGAGCCGGATCGGGATGCCGTCGACGAGAAGCGCGGCGAAGGCGAGCGCCTCGGCCTGCCCCCAGTCGATGCCGCCCTCCTCGATCGCGTCGCGCCGGCGCACGAGCTGCTTCATCAACTTCGGGTTCGGCGTGAACCAGTCCGGCACGCGCAGAAGCTCCTCGTTCAGGCCCCGCAGCATGTCGGCGGTCACCGACGTGACCACCGCATCCGCGGTCGAGGCCGGAATGCGACCGTCGGGAGCCGGCGGCGGCGCGGTGCCGAAGGTCTGCTTCAGCGCCTCGTGCGCGGCCTTCAGCTCGACGATGACCTCCTGCTCGAGCCGGTCGGCCTGCTCTTGCGTGAGGATGCCCGTCTCGACGAGCTCCTCTGCGTAGAGCTGACGCGCAGTCGGATGACTCGCGATCGCCTTCGCCAGCAGCGGCTGCGTGTAGGCGGCCTCGTCCTGCTCGTTGTGACCGTGGCGCCGGTAGCCGACGAGGTCGACGACGACGTCGTGACCGAATCTCCGCCGGTAGGCGAGCGCCAGCCGGACGGCCGCCAGCGCATCCTCCGGCTCGTCGGCGTTCACGTGGATGATCGGGATGTCGAAGCCTTTCGCGAGGTCGCTCGAGTACCGCGTCGAGCGTCCGTCTGCGGGATCGGTCGTGAAGCCGACCTGGTTGTTCGCGATCAGGTGAAGCGTGCCGCCGGTGGAGTAGCCGGCAAGGCCTTCGAGGTTCAGCGTCTCGGCCACCTCCCCCTGACCGGCGAACGACGCGTCGCCGTGAATGAGGATCGGCAACGCGACCGTCGGGTCGTGGTAGCCCTCGCGCGTCGAGCGGTCCGTCTGCTCTGCGCGCGCACGGCCCTCGACGACCGGGTCGACGGCCTCCAGGTGGCTCGGGTTCGCCGCGAGCGTCACGGTGATCTCGCCCGAGCGCGTCGCGCGGGTGCCCTCCGCGCCAAGGTGGTACTTCACGTCGCCGCTCCCGCCCTCCTCGCTGACGACGACGGCGTCGATCGTCCGCTCGCCCTCGAACTCGCGCAGGATCACCGCGTACGGGCGGCCGACGACATGCGCTAGCACGTTGAGGCGGCCGCGGTGGGCCATCCCGATCACGACCTCGTGCGCGCCCTCGTCGGCGGCGAGGTCGATCGCCTCGTCGAGCATCGGCACCATCACGTCGACGCCCTCGATCGAGAACTGCTTCTGGCCGAGGAACGCGCGGCGGAGGTAGAGCTCCATCCCCTCGACCTGGCTGAGCCGGCCGAGCAGGTGCACCTTCTCCTCGGCGGAAGGCGGCCTGCGGTAGCGGCCGGACTCGATCGCCTGCCGCAGCCAGAGGCGCTCCTCGTGGTCCGAGAGGTGCTCGATCTCGTACGCGATCGGGCCGCAGTAGATCTCGCGGAGACGCGGGTAGGTCTCGGCGAGCGTCTCGCCGTCGACGTAGAGACGCAGCAGCTTCGCCGGGATGCGCGCCATCAACGCTGGCGTGAGCTTCGGGATCAGCCGCTCCGGCTCGAGGGCCGGATCGCCCGGCGGCTCGGAGCCGAGCGGGTCGATGCGGGCCGCGAGATGGCCGTGCGTGCGGTGCGCCTTGACGAGCGACATCGCCGCCGCGACGCCGCCGATCAGCTCGTCGTCGACGGCTGCCGGCGCCGCAGCCGGAGCCGGAGCCGCAATCGGAGCCGGCGGCGGAGCCGGTGCGGGAGCGGCGGCAGGCGCCGGCGCCGCGGCGACCGCGGCGGCTGCCGGGGCCGGCGCGTCGCCGTTGCCGCCGTCCCGGTCAAGGAGCTCGAGCAGGCGTGCGAGCCCGGGCTGCGCCTTCAGCAGCTCCTCGGGTGCGCTCTCGAAGAGCAGCCGCCACTCCTCGGGTACCGCGCTCGGGTTGTCGAGGTACTGCTCGAGCACGAGCGCGGCATAGCCCGTGTTGAGTCCGTCGACCTGCGGCCGGCTCATCGCACGAAACGTTGTAGCAGTGGGGGCGCCGCTACCAGAGCGGCCGCGTGGCGACGACCGCGATCGTCATCCCGAGGAAAAAGCTCGCCGCCACGATGAGCACGGCTGCGAAGGCCAGCCGGTGCCGGCGCCCACCCATCGCGGCGGCGACCATGGCGATGATGATCGAGGGAGCGATCAGGCGGAGGGGATGCCAGGCGATCCCGATCAGACTCGTGAAGATCGCGAGCGAGGCGAGGAAGCCGGCGACGGTCTCCGAGGGCCGCGGCGTCGAGTCGACGGCGTTCACGGCCGGTCAACCTCCGCCCGCGCGTGCGCGGCGCGCGGCGTCCGCGGGTACCTCCGCGAGGGCCGGCCATGGGGGTGCGGCCTGAGGTGCCGCGCGTGCAGCCGGCGCCGGCCGGTCTCGGGGCCATCCGGCCCGATTCGCGCCGTGACCGCCGCCCCCTCCTCGGGCTTCGGCTCGGCCTTGATCGCCCAGTACACCACGAGGCAAAGGTAGACGATCGGCACCTTCAGGATGACCATCAAGAACACGAGCTCCATGACGGAGTGCCTCGGCATCCGGGAATCCTACCCCTGAGGCCTCCCGGAAAGAACCGTTTCGGGGCCGTTCACCGTTTCCTTACGGACGAAGCGGTTACGACCCTCCTTTCCGGGAAACCAGAGGCCATGAGCACCGATCAGCTGCGCACCCTGATGGAGCAAGGCGAGGAGATGGGCTGCATCAACATGTCGGCCTTCAACGCCCTCGCCCAGGAGCTCGAGCTCGACAGCGACGAGCTGACCGGGCTCCTGGAGCAGATCGAGGAGCGCGGCATCGAGCTGACCGACGACTGCGGGCTGCCCGAGGTCGACACGGCGAGCTACGTGAACAGGGACGTCGCCGCCATGACGACGGATTCCCTCCAGCTCTTCCTCAACGAGGCCGGCCGCTTCCCGCTGCTGAGCGCCGCTGAGGAGGTCGAGCTCGCGAAGAGAATCGAGGCCGGCGACAAGCGGGCAAAGGACAGGATGGTCAACTCGAACCTCCGCCTCGTCGTGTCGATCGCGAAGAAGTACCAGGGCCACGGGATCTCGCTGCTCGACCTGATCCAGGAAGGGATCATCGGGCTGATCCGCGCGGTCGAGAAGTTCGACTGGCGGCGCGGCTACAAGTTCTCGACCTATGCGACCTGGTGGATCCGGCAGGCGGTTCAGCGCGGCGTCGCGAACAAGTCGCGCACGATCCGCATTCCGGTGCACATCGTCGAACGCGAGCAGAAGATCGCGCGGGCGGAGCGCCAGCTGATCCTCGAGCTCGAACGCGCGCCGACGGACGAGGAAGTCGCAAGCAAGGCGAAGCTGAACCCGAAGCACGTCCGAGAGGTGCGCGACGCCGCGCGGACCGTCGCGAGCCTCGACAAGGCGATCGGCGACGACAGCGACACCGCCTTCGGGGATCTCGTCGCGCAGGAGACGGGCAACGTCGAGGAAGAGGTGGTCATCGCGCTCGGCGAAGACGCGCTGCACCGCGCGATCGAGACACTGCCGGCCCGCGAGCAGCTCGTGATCAAGCTTCGCTACGGCATCGACGGCGACCAGGACCCGAAGTCGCTGGAGGAGATCGGCCGGCGGCTGGGGATCACACGGGAGCGCGTGCGCCAGATCGAGACGCAGGCGCTCCGGCGGCTGCTTCAGGAGCGCGAGGTCGCGGCACTCAGCCCTGTCGTCTGAGCACGGGGGAACCCAGGGTTCCCCCGTGGACCCCTTCCTTCTTGGCACGCGTGACGGAGCGCTCTTGCGCTCCCGGCGAGAGCGCGGTCTCGCCTCCGCGCGCAAGCGCCGATCAACCAAGAACGGACCAGACACCGTGAGCCGGAGCGCTCTCTACCTAGTGGACAACTTGTCACTAGCGCGTGCACTCGTCGAGGGTCGCCGCGCGAACCCTCAATCCCACCGCAGCACCCGCATGCCCGCCCACCACTCGGGGTGGCCGCGGTCCTCGCCGTCGGCGCGGAAGATCCCGGACGCGCGCGGCTGCTGCGCGAGATAGTCGTCGACCGCGCGCTCGACGCGCTCCCAGTCCGTGTCGTCGACGATGAGGAGCGACGGCGATGCAAGGTAGGGCTCGACGAGCCTCATCCCCTCGAGCTGCTGCTCGTACTCATGGCCGTTGTCGTAGTAGTAGACGCCGACGCGCCGATCCTCGAGGGCACCGGCGCGGAGCGTCTCGAACGCATCCCCTTCGATGATCGCCGGCCTGCCGGCGAGGCCGTAGCGCTCGAGGTTCGTCTCGAGCTGCTCGCGGCTCCCTTCCCCGAGCGACCAGTTGTCGATCGCGACGAAGTCGCCGTCGTTGCCGAGCATCGCCGCGATCAGGCTCGTGCCGCGATACGTGCCGACCTCGACGTAGCTCTCCCCGTCGTCGAGGCAGCGCGCCGCGACGTTCAGGAGCGCGAGGTTGTTCGGCTTCGCGAGCCCGGGGACGGCCTTCAGAAGCTCCTCGAAGTGCGAAACGTCCTCCAGCTGCCGCGGGAGTTCGTGGAGGAAGCGGTCGATGTTCAAGGGACCGATCGTGTCAGACGACATCCGTCGACGCTCTTGGTGGGCAAGCGTCTGCGCGCGCAGGCCAGACCGCGCACTGGCCGAAGCGCTAGTACGGCCGCGTCACGCGTGCCTGAGACAGGTGAAAGTGCGCAGCACGTTCACCTGGTAGCCCAGGAATGCATCGCATCGACGAGCGTCCCGAGCCGGCGGCCGGCCTCGGTGAGCCGGTACTCGACGCGCGGCGGGCGCCCGTCGAGCACCCGGCGCTCGAGGACCCCGGCATCCTCGAGCTCCAGCAGGCGCAGCGCGAGCGTCCGCGGCGGGATGCCCTCGAGCGTCTGCTTGAACTCGTTGAAGCGCACGGCGCCGGCCTCCGCCGACGCCCACAGGATCGCCAGAACCCACCGGCGCCCGAGGAGATCCGCCGCACGGGCGACCTCCTCGGGCAGCGGCCGGCACTGCCTACACCGCATGTAGCTGCTGTTGTGACTTCGGCTCGAGGGCGAGCTCGAGTACCTCGCCGATCGTCATGACGGGATGGAACCTCATCGCCTCGCGCACGTCCGCCGGGACGTCGTCGAGGTCGGCACGGTTCCGCTCCGGGATGATCACGTCGGTCAGACCGGCGGCGTGCGCCGCGAGCACCTTCTGCTTCAGCCCGCCGATCGGCAGGACGCGGCCCTGCAGCGTCACCTCACCTGTCATCCCGACCGTGTGCTTCACGGGCCGATTCGACAGGAGCGATGCGAGCGCGGTGGCCATCGTGATGCCGGCACTCGGCCCGTCCTTCGGGATCGCGCCCGCAGGGACGTGCACGTGGAATGCACGATCCTTGAACGCGTTGCTCGCAACACCGAGCTCGTCGGCGTGCGAACGGATGTAGGAAAGGGCGATGCGCGCGGACTCCTTCATCACGTCGCCGAGCTGGCCGGTGAGCATGAGATCCTCGCCGCCGTCCATCGTCGTCGCCTCGACGAAGAGGACGTCGCCGCCGGTGCCCGTCACCGCGAGACCGGTCGCGACACCCGGAACCGCGGTCCGCTCTGCCGCCTCCTGGAAGAACTTCTGGCGACCGAGCGCGTCGCGCACGACTTCGATGTCCACGACGACCGGTGCCTCGACCTTGCCCGCGGCGATCTTCGTCGCGGTCTTGCGCAGGATCTTTCCGGCCTCACGCTCGAGCTGGCGGACGCCCGCTTCGCGCGTGTACTCGGACACCACGAGCTGGATCACGGAGTCTTCGATCGCGACCTCGTCCTCCCGCAGCCCGTTCCGCTCGCGCTGGCGCGGCCACAGGTAGTCCCGGGCGATCGCGGTCTTCTCGTCGACCGTGTAGCCGTCGAAGCGGATGACCTCCATCCGGTCGAGCAGCGGGCTCGGGATCGTGTCGGCGATGTTCCCCGTCGCGATGAAGAACACGTCGGAGAGGTCGAGCTCGACGTCGAGGTAGTGGTCGCGGAACGAGTGGTTCTGCGCCGGGTCGAGCACCTCGAGCAGCGCGGCCGACGGGTCGCCGCGCCAGTCGGCGCCGACCTTGTCGATCTCGTCGAGCAGGATCACCGGGTTCATCGTCTTCGCGTCGCGCAGCGCACGCACGAGCCGGCCCGGGAGCGAGCCGATGTACGTGCGCCGGTGGCCGCGGATCTCCGCCTCGTCGCGGATGCCGCCGAGCGACATGCGCACGAACTCGCGGTTGAGAGCGCGTGCGACCGACTCGCCGATCGACGTCTTGCCCGTTCCGGGCGGGCCGATCAGGGTGAGGATGGCGCCGCTCCGCTTGTCGTTCGGGATGCCGCGCTCCTCGCGCAGCTTGCGGACGGCCAGGTACTCGACGATGCGCTCCTTCACGTCCTCGAGGCCGGCGTGATCCGCGTCGAGGACCTCCTGCGCATGCTGCGGATCGAGGCGCTCGTCGGAGCGCACCGACCACGGCACCGAGGTCAGCCAGTCGAGGTATGTGCGGATCATCGACGCCTCGCCGGAGGACTCGCCCATCGACTCGAGCCGCCGCAGCTCGCGGTCGGCCTGCGCGCGGACGTTCTCCGGCATCCCGGCCTCTTCGATCTTCGTGCGGTACTCCTCGATCACGGAGCCCTCGTCCTCGCCGAGCTCCTTGCGGATCGACTCCATCTGCCGGCGCAGGACGTACTCGCGCTGCTGCTTCTGGACGTCGGAATCGACGTCCTCGCGGATGCGGCGGCGCACCTGGAGCTCGGTCAGCCGCTCGCGCTGCACTCCGAGCGCGAACTCGAGCCGCTCGACGATGTCGACGGCCTCGAGCAGCTCAACTCTCTGCGCGAACGAGATGTCCGGCGCGTAGGCACACGTGTCCGCCAGCGCGCCCGCCTCGGTGATCGAGCGCAGGAAGGCGCTGATCCGGTCGTCGGCGTTCCGGATGTCGAGAATCTCCTCCACGACGGCGCGATACTCGGTCTCGAGCTCGCGCGTCTGGATCCGCGGCGGGTTCTCGTCCGGCCGCTCCTCGACCTCCACGCGGAGGCGTCCGAGAGGGTCGGTGTGGGCCGCGCCGATGACGGCGCGGTGCAGGCCGGTGAGTGCGACGGCACGGCCGCCTCGGGGGAGGCGGACGCGGTCGGCTACCTCGGCCACGGTGCCCACCTTCGCGTACTCGTCGTCGTGCTTGGGCACGACCAGCACGCGATCTTCGTCGCCGGTGTCGACCGTCAGGGTGACGGTCATGCCTGGGAACACCACGGTGTCCTCGAGCGGGACGAGCAGCAGGTCGCTCAAGATCAGTTCACTCTCCAATCCATGTACTAGGTATCGGAATTGTACCTAGTGGGAACGTCTCTCGGGCTGAGCGAATTCCCTGCCTCAGACGGAGGCGAGCTCGCAGGCGCCGGCGTCCGCGGAGATCGCGGCGCCCGTCTCGAGCTCGAAGAAGTGGAGGCGGCTCGTGTCGACCACGAGCTGCGCCTCCTCGCCCTCGCGCGCAGTCGTCCCGCGCTCGACTCGCGCGATGAACGGGCTGCCGTGGTGGTGCGTCTGCTCGTCGGCCGCTTCGAGCGCCTCCTCGCCGACGATCTCGCGCAGCTCGTCCGCCCGGACGGGCGGGGCGTCGACGGCGAAGTGCAGGTAGACCTCGGCCCCCATGTCCTCCTTGATGTCCACCTCGACCGTGAGCGGCGTTCCCTCTCCACCGGCGCGGATGTCCTCCGGGCGAATCCCGAGCGCGACGCGGCGACCGACGTACGGGCGAAGTTCGGGCCGCTCCGGCACCGCGAGCTCGTGCGGGCCGAACGTCACGACGAGCCTTCCGTTCCGCTCCGCGAGCTCAGCCTCGACGAAATTCATCGCGGGCGAGCCGATGAATCCTGCGACGAAGAGGTTCGTGGGCCGGTCGTAGAGGACCTGCGGCCGGTCGACCTGCTGGAGGATCCCGCCGCGCAGCACGCAAACGCGGTCGCCCAGCGTCATCGCCTCGCTCTGGTCATGCGTGACGTAGATCGTCGTCACCTTCAGATCGCGCTGGATGCGCGCGATCTCGGCACGCATCTGCACGCGGAGCTTCGCGTCGAGGTTCGAGAGCGGCTCGTCCATGAGGAATGCCTTCGGCTCGCGCACGATCGCCCGGCCCATGGCGACACGCTGGCGCTGGCCGCCGGACAGGTGCCGGGGCCGCTTCGTCAGCACCTCGGAGAGGCCGAGGACGCGCGCGGCGCTCTCGACACGCCGCCGGATCTCCGCCTTGTCGATACCGCGCATCTTGAGTCCGAACCCCATGTTGTCGTAGACGTTCATGTGCGGGTAGAGCGCGTAGTTCTGGAAGATCATCGCCATGTCGCGCGCCTTCGGCGGTAGGTCGTTCACGACCTCGCCGGAGACGCGCACCGTGCCGCCGGTGACGTCCTCGAGGCCCGCAACCATCCGCAGGGCGCTCGTCTTGCCGCACCCGGACGGGCCGACAAAGACGACGAACTCGCCGTCGGCGATCTCGAGGTCGAGCTCGTGGACCGCGCGGGTGCCGTCGGCGTAGACCTTGGTCAGCCGGTCGAGCTGGATGGCCGCCACGGCCCGGGACCATACTGGCTTCCGGCCCGTTTGCAACGCACCCCGATGAAGCTCTAGAGTCCGCCAGCACATGGGCGCAGTAGCGGCCGCCTGGGGGAGCCGGCGCAGGCTCCGATACGTCGCGGAACGTCGCGGATTCCTGGCAACGCTCCTGATCTCCCCCGCCGTGCTCGTGATCGGAGCGCTGGTCGGCGCACCGCTCGTCCTGGCGGCCTACCTGAGCTTCACCGACGCGCAGGCCGGGTCGCTGACCGGGCGCTGGGTCGGGCTCGCGAACTTCCGCCACGCCCTCCACGACCCGATCTTCCGGGGCGCGCTCTGGCACACGTTCCTCTTCACGGTGCTCTCGCAGATGGTGGTGATCGTCTGCGCCGGCCTGATCGCGCACGCGCTCGTCCGGAGCTTCCGCGGCCGCTGGCTCATCCGCTTCTTCATCCTGCTCCCGTGGGCGGCGCCGATCGCCCTCACCGCGATCGGGTTCCTGTGGTTCTACGACCCGCAGGCGAGCATCTTCAACTGGTTCCTGATCAAGCTGCACATCGTCGATCCGGCGCACGTGCCGAACTGGCTCGGCACTCCGAAGGCGGCGATGTCGTCGATCATCACCGTGCAGGCGTGGCGGACGATCCCGTTTGCGGTCGTGATCTTCATCGCCGGAATCTCCTCGATTCCGGCGGAGGTCGACGACGCCGCGGCGATCGACGGCGCAACCGGCCTGCGGAAATTCTGGTACGTGTCGCTTCCCCTCCAGTTGCCGATCGCGATGGTCGCGATCCTCTTCGGAATCATCTTCACCGCAACCGACATGATCGTGCCGTTCATCCTCACGAACGGCGGCCCGTTCAACTCGACGCAGGTGCTGACGACATACGCGTTCCAGACGGGCATCAACGCGGGCAACATCGGCGAGGGCGCAGCGATCGCGCTCTTCATGCTGCCGGTGCTCGCGCTCGTCACCGTCGGGATGCTCGTGTTCGCGCGGCGGGCAGAAGTGACGTGAAGAAAGGGACACGCTTCTCCTACGCGATCGCGATTCCGTTCGCGATCATTCTCGCGTTCCCGTTTTTCTGGATGGCGGTCACGTCGTTCAAGCCGGAGGCGCAGGTCTACGACCCGAAGAAGGTGTGGAGCTTCGACCCGACGCTCGCAAACTACGGCTACCTCTTCCATCACACGGACTACGTCCGGTGGCTCCGCAACTCGAGCTTCGTCGGGTTGATGGTGGTCTTGATCACGCTCGCCGTCGCACTGCCTGCCGGGTACGCGCTCGCCCGGCTGTCGGGCCGGGTCGGACGCTCGCTGGGAGTCGGGATCTTCCTCACGTACCTCGTGCCGCCTACGTTGCTCTTCCTGCCGCTCTCGCGCGTGATCGCGCAATACCTTCACCTGAGCGACCGCCTGTGGGCGCTCGTGGTCGTCTATCCGTCGTTCACGATCCCGTTCGCGATCTGGCTCCTGATGGGTTTCTTCAAGACGATCCCGCAAGAGCTGGAGGACGCTGCGCTCGTGGACGGGTGCTCGCGCCTGAGCTCGCTCGTGCGGATCGTCTTCCCCATCTCGATCCCGGGGATCCTCACCGTCGTCATCTTCACCTTCTCGCTCGTGATCAACGAGTTCGTCTACGCGATCACGTTCATCTCGAGCTCGGATAACCGCACGCTGACGGTGGGCGTCCCCACCGACCTCATCCGCGGCGACCTCTTCAACTGGCCCGGGATCATGGCCGCGATCCTCATCCCGAGCATCCCGCTCGCACTCCTCTACAACGCATTTCTGAACCGGTTCATCGCAGGGTTCACCGGCGGAGCGTTCCGCTGATGCACTCAACAAAAGGAGGGTCAATGTCGGAGAGCAAGCTCAGCAGGCGCGAGCTGCTCAAGAAGGCGGGCGCGGGTGCGGCCGCCGTCGGGGTCTCGGGCGCGGCTGCGCCGTTCTCGTTCGCGGGACCGATGAAGTTCGGAAACCGGCAACTGAAGGGTGACCTCTCGATCATCCAGTGGGTGCACTTCGTGCCGGCATACGACGATTGGTTCGACAACACGTGGGTGAAGCAATGGGGCCAGACGAACGACGTCCAGGTCAAGGTCGAGCACATCAACAACACGCTGCTCGACACCCGTGCGGCAGCCGAGGTCGCAGCGCAGAGCGGACATGACCTGTTCTTCAACCTCCACCCGATGGCCTCGTACGAGGACCAGGTGATCAACCACGCGTCGATCGTCAAGGAGATCGAAAAGAAGGTCGGCACGTACGGGCTGCTGGGCAAGCAGAGCACGTACAACCCGAAGACGAAGAAGTACTTCGCGGTCTCGGACAACTACGTTCCGGACCCGGTCATCTGGCGCCGCGACCTCTGGAACGGCGTCGGCGAGGCTCCTGTCACGTGGGATCACGTTCGCAAGGCCGCTCCGAAGCTGAAGGCGGCGGGACACCCGATCGGGATCGGGCAGTCGCAAGAGCTCGACTCGAACATGGCGCTGCTCGCGTTCATGATGTGCTTCGGGTCGTTTGTCCAGAACGCGGCGAATCGCCCGACGCTCAACACGAAGACCACCGTCGACGCCGTGAAGTTCATGGCCGAGATCTACAAGAGCGAAGACGCTGCGATCTTCGGGTGGAACCCCGCGTCCAACAACAACTACCTCTACTCCGGCACCGCATCGATGATCCTGAACGCCATCTCGGCGACCAGGACGCCTGAGGCGCAGCATCTCCCGTTCGCGGACGACCTGTCGATCTGGCCGATCCCGCACGGACCGCACGGACGCCTCGGCCTCGAGCACGTCATGGGGTGCTACTCGATCTGGAACTTCGCACAGAACAAGGAGAACGCGCACCAGTTCCTCGTCGACCTCTGTGTCAACGGCAAGCAGGCGACGGACGCCTCGCAGCTCTACAACTTCCCGAGCTTCCCGGGCGCGTATCCGTTCAAGCAGATCAGGAAGGCCGCCGCGGCCGACACGCACAAGCCGCGGGGCAAGTACACCGTGCTCACGACGATCGCCGAGCAGTTCACGCACAACATCGGCTACCCCGGCACGACGAATGCCGCGATGGACGAGGTCTTCTCGAAGTACCTCATCCCGCAGATGTTCGCGCAAGTGTCGCAGGGCAAGATGAGCGCGGCCGACTCCGTCAGCTCGATCAACTCGCAGGTGAAGGACATCTACGCGAAATGGAAGGAGCGCGGGAAGATCTGAACGTCGCACGGCGGAGGCGGGAGGACGATCCCGCCTCCGCCGCTAGGTGAGCTAGAGAGCGACGACGATCTTCGTCCGAGGCCCCGTTCGTTGACGTTCCCACGCTTGCGCAACGTCTGCCAGTGCGTAGCGCTCGACGTCGATCTTGATGCGCCGGGCGGCCACGTGGTCGAGGAGCTCGAAATAGGCGCGACGAAGGTCGTCGCGCGAGAGAGCGAAGTTCGAGTGGCCGAGGATCGTCAGTTCCTTGCCGCAGACGTCGGCCGAGCGAAGCGGCGCCTCAGGGCCTGCAGACTGCCCTAGGTGGACGACGCGCGCGTTGCGTGCGGCCGAGCCGAGCGCCTTCGCGATCGACTCACCCCATACGGGGTCGATGCAGACAGTGAAGCCCTCGTCGCCGAACGCCTCCGGAATCCCGTCGACCCCGTCGCGCCCCACGCCGACGACCTTCGCTGCGCCGAGCAGCTTGGCCGCCTGAACGGCGATGCGCCCCACCGCGCCGGTCCCGCCGAGCACGAGCACGCGGTCCTCAGGGGTCACCTTCGCTTTCCAGGCGACCGGCACCCACGCGGCGACGCCGGCGATGCCCGCCGCGGCGGCGACCGCGGCGTCGACGCCGTCGGGAACCGGGATCAGCAGCTCTGAGGGAAACTCGACGCGTTCCGCGAGGAACCCCGGCTTGACGATGCCGCGGCCCTCGCCGAAGAGGTAGACGAGCCCGCCGTCGTCCGTCCGGCCCACGGCCTCGCAGCCGGGCTCGTACGGAAGCGGCGGATGACCGCCGTAGAACACGCCGTTGCCGACGGCGATGTCGAGCGGGTTGAGCGCGACGGCCTCGATCGAGATCCCCACCGGCGCCCGGTCGACGTCGACCGGCCGGGGCGGGGACTTCAGCTCGACGATCTGGGCTGCGCGCACACTGCGACGATAACGCGCGTCACGGGTTCTCGTCCTCGAGCCCGACCGCGGCGAGCGCGCCGGCGAGGTGCGGGTGCTCCTCGACGCGTGTGACGCGGCCGTCGCTCGTCGTCACGATGGCCGCATAGCGCCCGACGAGGTAGTAGCGGCGGGACTGAAGCGGACGCTCGTCGGTGGCGTCCGTCTCCACGCGCGAGAACCGCATGCTGACGACGACGCGCTCGCCGACGCCGATGCAGCGGTCGACGGTCACGTGGTAGTCCTCCGCGACGCGGTCGCGCAGGATGTCGAGGACGTCGGCACGGTCGGCAATCGCCGCGACCTCCCCCACGCCGACCCATTCGACCTCGGGATCGAGCATCCCCTCGATCGCATCGAGGTCACCGGCGACGAAGGCGCGGTAGCCCCGCAGGAACAGGTCGACCGCGGCCTGGCTCATTCCGCAGCGAGCGTACCGAGCGGCACCTCGAAGCGGGCGTGCTCGATCAGCGCCGGATCGTGCGTCGCGCAGACGATGGCGGTGCCGGTCGTCGCGGCGAGCTCGGCGAAGAGCCTGCCGACGGCGCGCGCATTCGCCTCGTCGAGGCGGGCGGTGGGCTCGTCGGCGAGCAGGAGCTTCGGGCGCGACGCGAGTGCCCGCGCGACCGCGACGCGCTGGCGCTCACCCATCGAGAGACGCGAGACTCGCTGCTGCGCGAGCTCCTCCAGGCCGACCGCGGCGAGCGTCGCCGCCGCGCCTGCCGTCGACACGCCGCGCAGCGACAGCGCGAGCTCGACGGTCTCGAGCGCGGTGAGGAACGGGACGAGATCGGCGCCCTGCGTGACCACGCCGACGTGCGCCCGGCGCAGGAGCGCGCGACCCGTCGCGTCGAGCTGCGACACCTGCTCGTCGAGGACGTAGACCTCCCCCGCCGTCGGCAGGTCGAGGCCGGCGAGCAGGTGCAGGAGCGTGGACTTCCCGGAGCCCGACGGGCCCGTGACGGCCGACAACCGCCCCGCGTTCAGCTCGATCGTCAGGTCGCGGAAGACATGCTCGCGCCCGTAGTCCTTCGCGAGGCCGACCGTCCGTGCGACAACGGGACCTGTCCCGGTGTCAGACACCGCAGCTTCCCGGCTCGGTTCGCGCTCCCGCACACGCAGGACGACGCCGTCGGTAGCGCGTTCGACACTCGCCCGGGACGCGCCGCCGAGCAGCTCCTCCGGGATGCGGATCCAGCCGCCGCGGTTGACGACGGCCTCGTCTCCTTCGGCGCTGACGCGGCCGTCGCGGATCTGCACGACGCGGTCCGCAACGCGCGCCGACTCGGGATCGTGGCTGACGAGCACCGTCGTCGCGCCGACCTCGTGCGAGAGGGCACGGATCAGCGAGTAGATCTCGGCCGCGTTCGTGGAGTCGAGCTCACCGGTCGGCTCGTCGGCGATCAGGAGCCGCGGCCGGTGCGCGAGCGCGGCGCAAATCGCAACGCGCTGCTGCTGCCCGCCTGACAACTCGTCCGGCAGCGCGGCGCGCCGGTCGAGCAGGCCGACGCGCTCGAGCAGCCGGTCCGCCACACGCTCGCGCTCCTCGCGCCGCGCACCGAGAAGCGCGAGCCGCAGCGCAACCTGCTCGTGCGCCGGGAGCTCGGGCGCGAGCGCGCGCGCGTAGTGCTGGTCGGCATAGCCGAGCGTCCGCGAGCGGTACTCGAGCAGCGCGCGGCCGCGCAGCGTGCGCAGGTCGTGGCCGAAGACGCTCACCGTGCCGGCGGACGGCCGGTCGAGTCCCGCGAGGATCCGCAGCAGCGTGCTCTTGCCGGAGCCGCTCGGACCGAAGACGACGAGCAGCTCGCTCTCGTCGACGTCGAGCGTCAAACCCTGGAGCGCGACCGAGGTTCCCTCGGGCGAGGCGTAGAGGCGGAAGAGATCGCTGGCCTCGACGGCGCTCATCGGAGTCTCCGAGCAGCGACGGTTGCGCCGGCGGCCGCGGCGAGTGCGAGCGCCGCGAGTCCGGCCGCAACGAGCGGCCAATCGAAGTCGAGGGCGAGCGGCGGCAGCGCGCTGCCCGCTCCCGCAGTCACCGTGACGACAGCGACAACGAGCGCGCCGACGATCCCACCCGCCGCGATTCCCCCACCGAGGCCGAGCAGGCCGACGACCACCGCGCGCAGGAGGACGTGGCGGCGGAGCTGCGCCGGTGTCGCGCCCTGCGTCTCGAGGTCGAAGAGCGCGCCGCGCTCGTCGCGCAGGTCGCCGAGGACTGTCAGGAGCAGGCCGACGCCCGCCAGCACGAGCCCGACAACGGCGGTGACGACGAGGAGCGCGATCGAGCCGCGTGCCACGGGGTCGCCGCGCAGCTCGCGCTCGCTTCGCTGCTGCGAGACGACCTGGAGCGGCGCATTTATCAGGCCCGAACGTGAAGGCGGAGGAGGAGTCCGTGCGGAAATTGATGCAACTCCTTCATAGTTGTGGGACCAAAGCCGGTTAGAACCCGGGGTAGCCCCGATGAAGAACCCCGATGAAGAATCGGGATGGATCGGGACAGGTTGGGGGAGACAGGGAGGGGAATTGTTTACAGGAGGAAGGCCGAGGGAACGGAGGGTGGAACCGCGAATGCACGGGTG
>JBGQKY010000043.1:0-16739 GCA_041499745.1 Gaiellaceae bacterium | reverse complement strand
CGTGATGATGTCGTTGCCGGGGCCGCCGTCGATGCGGTCGTCGCCTGCACCCCCGAGGATCGTGTCGTTGCCCCCGTTGCCCAGGATCACGTCGTCGTGGCCGCCGCCGGCGAGGTACTCGCCCTTGGCCGTGCCGACGATGCGCCGGCCCTTCTGGTGTGGCGGCGTCGCGGCGATGGGCTCCGTCGGATCCGACTGTACGAGAAGCTTGCCGAACGCATTCGTCGCCGTCACCGCGAGCCGCAGGGTGTAGCCGATGTCGGAGGACGTCGGGAAGTAGATGATCTTCTTCACCCCCGGGATCGTGTGACAGGCAGCGCCGGTCGCGTCGCAGCGCTGCCAGGCGAAGGACGTCTTGACGGGCGCGTCACCGTCGTACTCGCCGATATTCGCGGTCAGCTGCCGGCCCAGCCCAGCCGTGCCTGCGATCTCGGGAGACGTCGAGGAGCTCGGCGCGAAGTGCTGCTTGTCGACGATCGGGGCCGTGTGGTTCGTGATCACGAAGTCGGAGCCCGCCGGGTTCGTGCCCGTGATCCAGAGGCGGATCGAGAAGCCGATGTCGGCAACCTTGGGTACGTAGCTCGCCGCTGTCGCCCCCGGGATCTGCACGCAGGTCGCCAGGTCGCCGACGGGGTTGCAGTCGCGCCAGGAGTACGTGAACGTGATCGGAGTCGATCCCTCCCACCGGCCGCCCGTCACCGAGAGGGTCTGATCGACGACGTTGTCGCCCAGGAGCTGCGGCGTCGCACGGTTGACGGGTGCGAGCGCGGTCACCGGGGCCGTGACCTCGGAGTTCTGCGCGGCCGAGCCCAGGGAGTTCGTGGCCGTCACCTGCACCCGCAGCCGCTTGCCGAAATCGGTCGTTGTCGGCGTGTAGAAGCTCGAGATGGCGCCGGGGATTTCGACGCAGACCCCGTTCACCGGATCCGCCGCGTCGCAGCGCTTCCACTGGTACTTGTACGAGATCGGGAAGGAGCCGTCCCAAGTGCCGATACTCGCGGTGAGGAAGTGGCCGACAACCGGCGTCGTGTCGTCCGACGAGAGGTTGACCGTCGGGTAGCTTGTGTTCTTCGGCGGCCCCGAGAACGAGGGCGGCGGCGGAGCGACCGCCTCCCAGTCCGGGTCGGCGTTGGTCGTCGTGGTGTCGATGACTGTCGGCGTGGCGCCGGCGCTCGCGGTCATGACAGCGAGATTGCCGGCCGCGTTGATGAACGCGATCTTCGTCCGGTCGGGCGAGAAAGCGGCATCGGTGCCCACGACGCTGAGATTCGTAGCCGTGGCGCTGCCGTCAGACGGTACGGAGTAGAGCTGGCCGCCGGGGCCGGTGTCGAAGACGATCGTGAGCCCGGTTGGCGACCAGGTCGGGTGGTGCTCGTCGCCGGACAAGGACGTCACCTTCTGCAGCGCGAACGACGAGAGGTCGATCGTCCAGATGTCGTACGTCCCGTCCCGGTTGGACGCGAAGGCGATCTCCGAGCCGTCCGGCGAGTAGGCGGGCTCGACGTCGGATGCGGACCCGCTCGTGAGTGGCTGCTCGCCACCATGGGTGTCCGACTGGATCGTGAAGATGTGGGACGGGGAGCCCTTCGAGTACGCGACGCGCAGGCCGTTGGCCGAGAACGACGGCTCGAGCGACGTTCCGCCGGCGGCGAGCGACAAGCCGCCTGTCCCGTCGGTATTCGCAACCGAGACGCCGATGCCCGTGTCGACATACGCGATGCTTTCTTCGTCCGACGACCAGGAAGGGTCGGTCGCGGTCGTGAGGATCGGCGTCTTGCCCGACCCGTCCGGGTTGATCGTGCAGACATCGGCGCCGCACGTATAGGCAATCGGCCCGTTGTCGCCGTCGAACGCACCGCCCTGCGCCGCGGACAGCGGAACGAGCGCCGCCGCGAGCGCAGCAAGCGTAAGCAGGCCCTTTCGGGTCAACCCGGACACTCTCGAGTTGTATCGCTTGAAATCGATATCCGCTAGGGCTGTCGCCGCTCGAGGAGGTACCAGCCTAGAGTGGCCGTGTAGGCCTCCGGGCCCTGAGGCGCCTGCCCGAGTGCGCGCTCCCGCGCCTCTCCCTCACAGGCGGCGAGATCGAGGTAGGCGGCGAGCTCGCGCCGCTCGACGTCCCGCCGCTCCCGGAGGAGGGCGAAGCTGTTCGCCTCGAACAGGTGGCGGAGGTCGATCTCGGGCAGGAGACGGGCATGATCCTCGTCCCGGGCCCGCTCGAAGCGGTCGACGGCGAAAGCGTCGAGGGGGTCGATCGGCGCGATCTGGTCGATCACGAGAACCCTTCCGCCGAGCCGTGTCACGCGGCCGAGCTCTGCAACGACGAGCTCGGGCCGATGCACGTGATGCAGCGTCCGCAGCGTGCCCGCGAGGTCGAACGAGCCGTCCTCGAACGGCAGCGCCGTAACGTCGGCCTCGACGAAGGCGGCGTTCGCGGGCGCACGCTCACGCGCGAGCTCGAGCAGCTCCGGCACGCGGTCGACGCCGACGACCTCCATGACGATCGGGGCCAGCGCGAGCGCGAGCGCGCCGGCACCGCAGCCGGCGTCGAGCGCGCGCTCGTCGCCGCTCGGCAGCACGAACGTCCGCACCCGCTCCGCGAGCTCCGCCGCGCGCGCGTCCTGCCTCGCCGCCATCCGATCGGCGGTGCGCGCGAAGCGATCGTCAGCCATCGACGACGATCCGCCGCGCGCGAGTAGGAGTGCTGTCGATGCCGCAGACGAGCTCGTACGTGATCGTGCCGGCGATGCGTGCGTGCTCCTCGGCGAGGACGCCTCGGCCGATCAGCACGACCGGTGTGCCGACCGGCAGCTCACGATCGAGCTCGACGGCGATGGCGTCCATCGAGACCGTTCCCACGACGCGCCGGAGCTCCCCGGCTACACGCAGCTGCGTCCCCGTGAGATCGCGCCGGAAGCCGTCTGCATAGCCGACGGGGACGATGCCGATCCAGGTCTCCTTCTCGGCGATGAAGCGGCGGCCGTACCCGGTGCTCTCGCCCGCACGGAGCGCGCGCGTCTGCGCGAGATGGCTCGTCCACGACAGCACGGGCTCGAGTCCGTCGTCCTGCGGATCCGTGCCGAACGGCGACAGGCCGTACACCGCGATCCCGCAGCGGGCCGCGTCGAAACGCGACGAGGGATACCGCAGCGCCCCGGCGCTGTTCGCGATGTGGCGGGTGAGATGCGTGTACGCGGCGGTCGCGGCTCGAAAGCGCTCGATCTGCCATTCCGCGTAGGCCGCGTCGGTGTCCGCCGTCGCCAGATGGCTCATCAGCCCGACGACCTCGACCGGCGGCTGGAGCAGCTCCGAGAGCCCCCAGCGGCCCATCCCGGTGTCGAGCTTCAGGTGCGCGCGTACACCCGTGGGTACGTCGTCCGACGAGACGACGAGCTCGAGCCGCGCATCCCGCGCCTGCCCGACCTCGCGGTTGCCGGCGGGCCCCATGACGATGATCCGCGCCATCGGGAACTCCACGCGGAGCGCGAGCCCTTCGGGCACGGTCGCGACACAGAGCGCAGTGGCTCCGGCGCCGAGCGCCGCCCCCGCGACGTCGGAGACGCCGTGCCCGTACGCGTTCGCCTTGACGACCGCCCACACCTCGGCGCCGCCGAGGACGCGGAGCAGCGTGCGGACGTTGCGACGCAGCGCAGCGAGGTCGATCGTCAGCTCGGAGCGGTGCACTGGTGCTCTACTACCTGAGGACCTGAGGCAGGGCCGCGATCAGGTCGCCCGCGACGAGCCCGGCGCGTTGCGGCGCGACGACCGACGCGCGCTGCTGCGCGACCGCGGCCGCCACCGCCGCAAGCTGGGGCTCCATTCCCTTGGCGAGGAACGCCGCGACGATGCCGGTCAGCACGTCGCCGGTGCCGGCCGTCGCAAGCGACGGCAGCCCGAGGTCGGCGACGAGCACGCTACCGCCCGGCGCGGCGACAAGCGTGTCGACGCCCTTCAGCAACACGACGCAACCGAACCGCTCGGCGGCCTCGCGCACGCTCGCGAGGCGGTGGGCCGCGACCTCCTTCGACTCGCGTCCGAGCAGCCGGCCGAGCTCGCCCTCGTGAGGCGTCAACACACGCGGCGCCGGCCAGTCGCCGGGCTCGAGCTCGAAGAGCGCGTCTGCGTCGACGACGACCGGCAGCGGCAGCGCGGCCAGCACGCGCCGCACGAGCTCCTTCACGTCGCGTCCGAGCCCCGGCCCGATCGCGACGGACGACGCCTTCTCCGCGAGCTCGAGCACTGCGTCCGCCGCTCCCTCGCCGGCCGGCAGCGGCCGCTTCACCGCCTCGAGCAGACGCTGCTCGAGCACGGGCAGCGCCGACTCGGGCGCAGCGACGGTGACGTAGCCGGCGTCGGCGCGCATCGCGGCGAGCGCCGTGAGCGACGGAGCGCCGGTGAGCCCGGGTGACCCGCCGACGACGAGCACATGCCCGGCTGTGTACTTGTTGTCCCGCACGCTCCGCCGCGGCACCGAGCGAAGCAGCTCCGCCGTGGCGAGACGGGCCTCCGTCGGGATGTGCTCGAGCCCGATGTCCGCGACCTGCACCGCGCCGGTGTGGAAGCGGCCCGGCGCGACGACCAGGCCGACCTTGCGCGCGTGGAAGGTGACGGTCTCGTCCGCCTGCACCGCTGCGCCCGCGACCTCGCCGGTCGAGGCGTCGACGCCGGACGGCAGGTCGACGGCGAAGACCCGTGCCGGGCTCGCGTTGATCGAGTCGATCAGTGCTGCGGCTCCCGGGCGCGGCTCGCCGCTGAACCCGGTGCCGAAGAGCGCGTCGACGATCACCTCCGGCTCGCCGAGGTCTGTCTCCCCCGCCTTCGCATCGACGAGGCGCACGCGCTTCCCGGCGTTCTCGAGGTGCCGCGCCATGATGCGTCCATCGCCGCCGTTCGAGCCGCCGCCGCAGACGACCGTCCAGCCCGCGGCGTCCGGAAACGCGCGCAGCGCGGCCTCCGCGGCCCGTGCGCCGGCACGTTCCATCAACTCGGAGAGATCCGGATGCTGCGCCTCCGCGGCGCGCATCTCGTCGGCGGTGTAGAGCGGCTCGAACGCAGGAGCCTGTCTCAGGATGAGGCCCCCCGATCCCGGTGCGATGGGCGAGTGCGAGGCAAGGACGCAGGGAGCGCCGATAGCCGTGCTATCGGCGCGACTGAGGACGCGGCCTCGTGCCGCCCAGCGCGGCGGGGCGGCTCAGCCCTCATCCTGAGACAGGCTCCTAGCATCGCTGGCGACGGCGACGGCCTGGGCGAGCTCGCGCGAATGCGTCATCGAGAGGTCGATGCCGCTGACGCCCGCCCGTTCCGCCACGGCCGCCGGCCGGCCGGAGAGCCTCACCGACGGCTTGGGCCGGCCGACGATCTCGATCTCCTTCCAGGCGAATGCGCGTGCGACGCCGAACCCGAGCGCCTTGCCGACCGCCTCCTTGCCGGCGAAGCGGCCCGCGTAGCTCTGGGCGGGGTTCGCGCGGGAATCGCAGTACGCCTGCTCGGCCGGCGTGAAGCACCGGTCGCGGAAGCCGGGGTAGCGGTCGAGCGAGCGCCGGATGCGCCCGATCTCGATCAGATCGGTGCCCACCCGGATCACAGATGCTCCTCGAGCCACTCGGGCAGGTGTCCGATCGACGAGACGATCCCGTCAGGCCGTGTCCTTGCATGTTCGACGGCGTCGGGCCGGAACTTTCCGGTGCGTACGAGCACCGTGCGCATCCCGCATCGCTGTGCGCCGGCGACGTCGCTCTCGAGATCGTCGCCGACCATCCACGTGAGCTCCGGATCGGCGTCGAGCGCCTCGCATGCAGCGGCGAAATACGCCGCGCTCGGCTTGCCGATGACGGTCGCCTCCACCTGCGCGGCGTACTCGAGGCCGGCGACGAAGGCACCTGCGTCCAGGAGCGGGCCGCGCTTCGTCTGCCACCAGCGGTTGCGGTGCAGGCAGTACAGCTGGGCGCCGGCCTCGAGCTCGGAGAACGCGCGCGCGAGATTCATGTACGAGAACACGAGGTTCGTCTCGGGCGTCTCGTCGGCACCGCCGATGAGCACCGCGTCGGCGCCCTCGCCGACGAGCTCGAGCCCTTCGAGATCGTGGACGAGCGCATGCATCGTGAGCGCGAGTACCCGCTTGCCGCTGAGGAGGCTCACGGCGGCCACCGCCGCCGTCTGGATCTCCTCGTCGCTCACCTCGACGCCGTGCGCGCGGAGCTCTTCGCCCAGCTGCGAGCGCGCCCGGGTCGTGGTGTTCGTGACGAACCGGAGGCGGTGCCCGTTCTCCCGCAAGCGCCGCACGGCGTCGGCCGCGCCGGGGAGCGGCTCACCGGAGACGTGCATCACTCCGTCGACGTCAAGGAGAATTGCCGCCATGACCGGCTCCGAGTCTATTCGCGTCACGAGGAGTGTCGCCGTCCCGCTCTCGGAGATCCAGCTCCGCACGTCGCGGTCGAGCGGGCCCGGCGGCCAGCACGCCCAGAAGTCGGAGACGCGCGTCGAGGCGATCTTCGACGTCGAGGCGTCCACTGCGCTGTCCGACGCTCAGAAGCGGCGGGTCATCGCCAAGGCGGGGCCCGTGCTCCGGGCGATCGCCCAGGACGAGCGGAGCCAGCTCCGCAACCGCGAGCTCGCGATCGAGCGGCTCGTCGAGTCGCTCCGAACGGCTCTCCACGTCGAGCGAAGGCGTGTCCCGACGAAGCCGAGCGGGGCGTCGAAGGAACGGCGGCTCGAGGCGAAGAAGCGGCGCGGTCAGGTCAAGCGGCTGCGGCAGCAGCCACCCGGGTGAGGAACTCGAGCTGCGCCTCGTTGGCGAGCGTCGCGACCGCAATCGGGAACGCGTTGAAGCCGTGCACGGCTTCCTCGTAGACCCGCAGCTCCGCCTCGTTGCCGGCGGCCTGCCAGCGTGCCGCCATGAAGAGCGTGTCGTCGAGCAGCGGGTCGAGCGTGCCGACGCTGAACAGCGCCGGCGGCAGGTCGTGGAGATCGGCGTAGAGCGGCGAGATCTCCGGCGCTCGACGCTGCTCCGCGTCGAGACCCGGCAGGAAGTTGCCGGTGAACCAGTCCATGACGGCGCCGGTCAGCACGAGCGCGTCGGTAAACCGCCGCCGGCTCGGAGTCCCAGCGAGGTCGTAGGCGCCGTACACGAGGTTCGCGGCGGCGAAGGTTGCTTCCTCCCGCAGCCGCAGCAGCGTCAGCACGGCGAGGTGCGCGCCGGCCGACTCGCCGCCGATCGCGAAGAGCGGCGGCGCGCCGAGCTCCAGGTGGCCGCCGCCGACGAGCCAGCGTGCAGCGATCTCGCAGTCGTCAGGCCCGGCGGGGAACGGGTGCTCCGGCGCGAGCCGGTACTCGACGCTCGCGACCGCGAGACCCGTGCTCTCGGCGATCGTGCTCAGCCACTCGTCGTGGAGATCCGGGGCGCCGATCGTCCAGCCGCCGCCGTGCAGATGCAGGTAGACACCGCGCGGCGCCGCGGGCGCCAGCACGCGGACACGGACGCCGTCGGCGTCCAGCCACCGCGCCGCCGGAAGGAACACGGGCGGCGGGAAGACGCCGCGACCCTCGTAGCGAGCGCGCCGGGTGACCTCGGGAGGCACGGTCTCCGTCGACGGCAGGGCGACGAGGAGTGCGCGAAGCTGCTCGTTGAACGCCCGCGTCTCGTCGAACACGGGCGCTATTCGACCGTGACGGTCTTCGCGAGGTTCCGCGGCTGGTCGACGTTCAGCCCGCGCAGGCGCGCGATCCGGTATGCGAGGAGCTGGAGCGGGATGACGGCAAGGGCGGCCTGGAGGAACGCCGGCGTGCTCGGGACGTAGATCACGTCGTCGGCGTGGTGCTGGATGTCCTCGTTCCCCTCCGTCGCGATCGCGATCACGTGCGCGCCTCGGGCACGTGTCTCCTGGATGTTCGACACGATCTTCTCGTAGACGTGGCTCTTCGTCGCGACGACGATCACCGGCGTCCCTTCCTCGAGCAGTGCGATCGGACCGTGCTTCATCTCACCGGCGGAGTACGCGTCGGTCGGGATGTACGAGATCTCCTTCAGCTTCAGGGCGCCTTCGAGCGCAACCGGCAGCCCGATGTGACGGCCGAGATAGAGGAAGAAATTCTTCTCGCACACACTCTGCGCGATCTCGTCGATGCGGTGGCGGCCCGCATCGACCTCGTTCAGGAACTGCGAGAGCCGGTCCGGCAGCTCGTGCAGCCGATCGAGGATGAAGTCGATCTCCTCCTGCGGCAGCGTGCGCCTGATCTCCGTCAGCTTTAGCGCGAGCAGGCTGAGGAGCGCGACCTGCGCCGTGAACGTCTTCGAGGCAGCGACGCCGATCTCGATCCCGCAGCGCGTGTACAGCGTCGCGTCCACCTCACGCGTGATCTGGGTCCCCATCATGTTCGTGATCGCGAGCGTGCGAGCCCCGCGCTCGCGCGCGAGCTTCACGGCGTTGACCGTGTCGCGCGACTCGCCCGACTGGGAGATCCCGATCACGAGCGTGTCCTTGGAGAGCACCGGATTGCGGTAGATCCACTCGCTCGCGATGTCCGGCTCGACCGGCACGCGCGCCCACTCCTCGATGATGTAGCGGCCGACGACGCCGGCGTGGTAC
Source organism: Gaiellaceae bacterium (assembly GCA_041499745.1). GTDB lineage: Bacteria > Actinomycetota > Thermoleophilia > Gaiellales > Gaiellaceae > Palsa-739. The sequence continues at coordinate 8,154 of JBGQKY010000043.1, read as the reverse complement.
GAGGTGCCCGCGGCGACGATCACGATCCGGCGGAGGTTGCGCACCTCCAGCTCCTCGAGACCGAGCGCGTCGAGCATGAGCTGATGCCCGCGCACGCGGTCGCCGATCGTCTCGCGCACGGCCTCGGGCTGCTCGTAGATCTCCTTGAGCATGAACGTCTCGTAGCCGCCCTTCTCGGCCGACTCGTCGTCCCAGTCGAGTTCCTCAACAGCGGGGTGCTCTACCTCGGAGCCGTCGCGGAAGAACCGGGCGCCGTGCGGCGTGATCTCGACGATCTCGCCGTCGTCCGGGAAGACCGCGCGGCGCGTCTCGCTGAGGAAGGCGGCGACGTTCGAGGCGAGGAAGTTCTCGCCCTCGCCGAGGCCGAGGACGAGCGGCGTCTGTTGACGGACGCCGACGAGGAGGTCCGGCTGGTCGTGGTGGATCGCGACGATCGTGAAATGCCCCTCGAGCTTCGGATACACGCGGGCGAGCGCCTGCGTGAGATCGCCGTCGTACTCGCCCTCGAGCAGGTGCACGACGACTTCCGCATCGGTCTCGGACGTGAACCGGTGTCCTTCTGCGATCAGCTGCTCGCGCAGCTCGCGGTAGTTCTCGACGATGCCGTTGAGCACGATCGCGAGCTTGCTCGCGTCGCAGCCCGTGAGTGGATGCGCGTTCAGCTCGGTGACCCCGCCGTGCGTCGCCCAGCGCGTGTGGCCGAGGCCCTGGCGCGCAGTCGAGCCGTTCGTTCCGGCGCGCTCGATCAGGTTCTGGAGGTTGCCGACCGCGCGCACGTAGTCGAGCCCCTGCTCCTCGTGCAGCGCGATCCCGGCGGAGTCGTAGCCGCGGTACTCGAGCCGGCGCAGTCCGCTGAGGAGCAGCGGCTTCGCCTCCCTGGAGCCCACATATCCGATGATTCCGCACATATCGACCGCCCTTCTATCCCCGCCGCGGGCGCGGAAACCGCTCAGAAATGCGACGAGCCCGGCCGAGAAACCTGCCCGCCGCGTCGCGGGAGATCAGCCGAGCTCTTTGGTAACGAGCAAGGCGATCCTAGCACAGAGGGCTTCCGCCTCCTCCTGCGTCGGGGCCTCGGCGAGCACGCGGACGAGGGGTTCCGTGCCCGAAGGACGGACGAGGACCCGCCCGTCGCCGTTCAGTTCGGCGTTGACCTCCTCGACCCGCTCGCGAAGCGAATCGGGCAGCGGGCCACGGCCCGCGCGCGGCAGGTTCCGCTTCACCTGCGGGTAGCGCTCCATCGCGGCGGCGGCCTCCGCCAGCGTACGACCTTCCAGCGCCCCGCACAGGAGGAGCGCCGACGCGAGCCCGTCGCCGGTGACGTGGTCGCGCAGGCAGATGATGTGGCCGGACTGCTCGCCGCCGAGCAGCGCGCCCTCGCGGTACAGCGCCTCGAGCACGTAGCGGTCGCCGACGTCGGTCGTGATCACCCGAATGCCGCGATCCTGCATCAGCCGGTGGAAGCCGAGGTTCGTCATCGTCGTCACGGCGACCTGGTCCACTCCGAGGTGGAGCGCCAGCACGGCGACGATCTGGTCGCCGTCGACGGCCTCGCCGGTGGCGTCGACCGCGAGCATGCGGTCACCGTCGCCGTCGAACGCGATCCCGAGATCGAATGCGCCGGCGACGACGTGCCGCTGGAGCGCGGCGAGGTCGGTCGCGCCGCAGCCGACGTTGATGTTGTTGCCGTCCGGCTCGTTGCCGATTGCCTCGACGTCCGCGCCCAGCTTCTCGAACGCCTGCGGTGCGATGGCGGAGTACGCGCCGTTCGCGCAGTCGACGACGATGCGCAGCCCGGAGAGGTCGGAGCCGAAGCGCTCGACTACGTGCTCGAGATAGCTGTCGACGGCCACGCCGACGCGGTCGATCTCGCCGCCGCCGGGCGCCGGCGTCTCGAGCAGCGCCTCGATCTCCTCCTCCGCGGCATCGCTGAGCTTGCGCCCGTCGTGGTCGAAGAACTTCACGCCGTTGTACTCGGGCGGGTTGTGCGAGGCGGTGATCACGACTCCGAGATCGAGCCGCAGCAATGCGACCGCCGGTGTCGGTACGACGCCTGCAAGAACCGCGCTGCCACCGGCGGATGCGACTCCGCGACCGAACGCGTCCTCGAGCTCCTCGCCGGACGCGCGCGTGTCACGGCCGACGAACACGCGCCCGCGGCCCGACCAGAGCGCGGAGGCCTTCCCGAGCCGCTCGACGAGCTCGGCTGTCATGAACTCGCCCACGATTCCGCGGACACCGTCGGTTCCGAAGTACTCCCGGGCCACGGCGCGGGACCTTAGCTGGCGGGTTGGAGCGTCGGAAGTCGGCACGGCACAGCCTCATACCCCGACGGGGGAACATTCAACTTTTGACGATTGTGGCGTTTAGCGCTAGCGCTTGGAGAACTGCGGGGCCTTGCGGGCCTTGTGCAGTCCGGCCTTCTTGCGCTCCACCTGGCGCGCGTCGCGCGTCAGGAATCCCTCGCGCTTCAGCGATACCCGGAGCTCCGGGTTCGCCTCGACGAGGGCGCGGGCGATCCCGTGGCGGACGGCGCCGGCCTGGCCGGTCAGCCCGCCACCGTGCACCCGCACCCGCAGGTCGTACTGGCCCTCGAGGCCCGCCACCTTGAGCGGCGACGTGGCGATCGTCCGCCAGATGTGGCGCGGGAAGTAGTCCTCGAGCGTCCGTCCGTTGACCCACGTGGCGCCGTCGCCGGGGCGCAGAATCACGCGCGCGACCGACGTCTTGCGCTTACCGGTGCCGCGGTACTGAGCGATCGCGCTCACTTCTGCTCCAGGTTCAGGGGTTTCGGGGTCTGGGACTCGTGCGGATGCTCGGGGCCGGCGTAGACCTTCAGCTTCGTCAGCTGGCGCCGGGCGAGCTTGTTCTTCGGGAGCATCCCCTTCACGGCCGCCCGGATGACCTCGGTCGGACGCCGGTCGAGCTGCTCGCGCAGCGTCCGGGTCTTGAGCCCACCGGGGTAGCCCGAGTGACGGTAGTAGTGCTTCTGGTCGAGCTTGTTCCCCGTGGTGACGATCTTCTCGGCGTTGACGACGATCACGAAGTCGCCGGTGTCCACGTGAGGCGTGTACTGCGGCTTCCGCTTGCCGCGCAGCGTGTCCGCTAGGAGCGTGGCGAGCCGGCCGAGCGTCTGCCCCTCGGCGTCGACGAGATACCACTCGCGCGTGAGCTCACCCGGTTTGGCGGTATAGGTCTTCATCACAGAAAGAGGCGGACAGGCGTCCGCCGACGCGGGATTGTAGCGGAATCAAGGAACGGCGAGCGGGGCCGGGAGCGGCCGGGCGGCGAGCCAGAGGGCCGGGAGAGCCGCCAGGGCGGCGGCCGAGATCGCGAGAGCAACGACACCGGAGCCCGTGTAGACGAGCCCGCCGGAGAGCGCCAGACAGGCCGCGACGAGGCTCGCGAGGAAGTCGGAGAAGCCGATCAGGCGGCCGCGCTCGGCCGCCGATGTGAGTGAGACCAGCTCGGTCGTGGCGGCCACATACGAGAAGTTCCAGCCGAGCCCGAGACCGAGGAGGGAAAGGCTCATCCCTCCGACACCCGTCACCCAGATGAGCGCGGCGTTCGAGACCGTCATCAGCGCGAGCCCGGCCACGAGCGCCCGGCGGCGGCCGAAGCGGTCGATCAGGTCGCCCACGATCAGGACGAGCCCGAACATGCCGAGGATGTGGACGCTGATCATCGTGAAGATGTCGCCCTGGTGATGGCCGCGGCCCACGGCGACGTAGCCCGCAAGGTTCATCACCGAGGCCATCACGGCGAAGCTCGCGACGGCTGCGAGAAGTGCCGCCGACACGCCCGGCCGGCGGAGGATCTCGCGGAGCGGAGCGGCCGGCACCGAGGCGTCGCGCTCGTCCGGGTACGTCGTCGCGATCTCCTTCGGGTCGGGCCGAACGAGGGACGCGATCGCGAAGCCGGCCAGCATGAACGGGACGCCGATCAGCCAGGGAGCGGCGAGCGCATGCGCCTCGACGCCGCGATGCGCAAAGAGGGGCCCGAAGAGAACGGGCCCCCAGAGCGCCCCGGAGACCGAGCCGAAGAGCACGAACGACATCCCGCGCGCGCGCCGGTCGGGCGGGAACATCTCGGCGGCCGCCGCGCGTGAGAGGAGCGCGATCGCACCCGAGCCGCCGAGGAGCGCGAGCCCGATGCAGACGAGGACGACCGACGAGAGACGGCAGCCGGCCGCGACGGCGGCGCACCCGACGGCGCCGCCGGCGAAGCCGCCCCGGATGACCGGCATCCGCCCGACCTTGTCCATGAGGCGTCCCGCCGGCCCGACCGCGGCAGCGCCGGAGGCGAGGAAGATCGCCGGCCCGAGGCCGAGGATGCCCTTGATCCCGGTGACCGCGACGAGGGTCAGCGAACTGAGCGCCGCAGCGAGTTGCAGTGCGGCGGAGTTGCAGACGAGGCAGGCGGCGAGAAGAAACGCGTTCCGGCGGACCTCGGGCCTCACGGCCCGAGTGTACGCATCAACCCTTCCGCGAACGCACGCGCACCGCCGTGCGACGGATGGCGGACGTACGCCTCGTCGAGGACGGCGGCTGCAAGGCGCCCGACCGCGACCACCCGGCGGCCGCGGGTGAGCTCGTACAGGAACGGAAGCGCGGCGCGCACCTCCGCGCCTATCGGCCGCCGGTTCGACGTCGCCGTCCCCGGGTGGGTCGGGACGACGTTCCAGAGCAGGACGTCGTTCTCGATCCCGAGCTCCCGCAGGACGCGGTGGACGATCGTGGCGGTCGCCTCGGCGGGCCCGCTGCCGGTCAGCTGGCGTTCCGAGGTGAACGGCACGCCGCTGACCCGCGCGCCGCGGTAGCCCGCGGCCTCGCCGACGAGCACGACGCTTGCGTGCGCGCGCTCTTCGAGATGCGTCCGCAACCGCGCGCGGCGCAGCTCGGAGCGAGCGTACTGGTTGTACGTCGCTCCGATGCGTGCGCGCGCGAGCCGCTCGACGACCTCGTCTATGGGAGGAAGGCCAGGTCCTCCGGAACCATCGAGGTCGGTGTCTCGAAGAACGGCCCAGCTCCGTCCGGATCGATCATCGTGGCGCCGTCGCTCGCGAAGAACGTCGCGATCTGCTGCTGCGCCTGGAGCGCGAACGGCCTGCCGGGACCGAAGACGTTGGTCAGGAATGTGTGCGGGTCCTTGTCTGTCCCGAACGCCGGTGCAGTTAGGTCGTTGCGGAAGAGCGTCGTCCGCGCCTTCAGGTTGCCCGCACGGATGATCGCGCTCGTGGTCGGATTCGGAACCGTCATATCACCGCGGGCGAACTGGAGAATGATCGGCCGCGTGATGAACGGCGCATAGGCGGCCGGGTTCGCCGACTGCTGCGCCCACTCGGTGTTGTCGATCAGCTGCTGGATCGCCGAGGCGCCCGGAACCGTGTCGACCACGCTCGGGAGGTTCCGCAGCGGAATGTTCTCGTTGAAGTTGTCGAGCCCCGCATTCGGCACTGCGTTGTACAGCGATGGCGAGCGGAAGAGAAGCGAGAGCCCTACGAGGATCCGGAAGTTCGGGCTGAGCCTCGCGATCTCGATGACCGGGCCGCCCGGGACGTTCGGGACACCGGCGCGGATGTCCGGCTCGAGTCCGAGAAGCTGCACGCCGTAAATCCCGCCGAACGACTGGCCGGAGTAGTAGATGCGCGATTTGCTCAGGTCGGAGGCACCGTCGCCGTTCGCGTCGACCCCGGCCTTCAGCACTTTCACGAGCTGCATCAGGTCGATCGCCGTCTGGCGGAGGCCGTCGCGGGTACCGATGAGCGACTGCGCCTCGACGGCGCTCACGCCCTCGGTCGAGTCGATCGACCCGTTGCCGTCCTGATCGATGCCGCGCCCGCCGAGCGGGAGGACGACACTCGTCCCGTCCATCCGCGTCACCTTGTACGTGCCGAGCGGTCCGCCGCCGTGGCCGACGACGTTGATCGCAATGGTCGCGATGCCGTTGCCGGCCAGGGTGCCGGCGACGGTGGTCGGAGCTCCGTCCTTGCTGTCGGTGAACCCGTGGCCGAAGATCGCGACGGGCCAGCCGCCTGCCGGAGCGGTGCCGGCCGGAAGCCAGAGCGTGAACTGCACCTTGTTCACCGACTGCACGGCCGGGACACCGGTCCGCGTCCCCACCGCGGGAATCACCTCGGCGGCCGTCTCGTAGTTCGGTGAGTCGTAGGTTCCGAACGCGATTGTGCCCACGCCGGCAAAGAGCGGCAGGAAGAGCCCGCCCGGCTCGAAGGTCGGTGCCGTGCCCGTCTGGGACAGGAAGGTGACCGACGAGACCGAGGAGAGCGAAAAGACTGTCCGCTCGCCGTGCGTGCCGAGCAGGAAGTTCGCCGGCCCGCCGTGCAGCTGCGACCGAATCTTCGTGGAGATGGCGTTGATGCTCTGCGTCGTGAAGACACTCAGTCCGGCGATGCCCTTCGGCCCCACGCCGCCGCCCATCGCCATCGGCAGGAAGTCCTCGTCGTCGTGGCGGTCACCGGAATGCCCGCCGTTGTCACTGTCCTCGTTGTCGTCGCCGAACCGGATCCTGTCCAGCGGCCGTCCCTTCGCGTCGCGCACGCCTCGTGTCACGACGAGGACGTACGTCGAGTCCTGCGCGAGCTGCTCGTCGCTCTCGACGTGGAGGGTGTTCGTCGCCGGCTCCCATTCGATCTGGTTGATGCCGACCACGTGGAACCGCGGTCCGACGAGGAAGATCGAGTGGCTCGAGACCGTCGTGAGGTCGATCGGGCCGGAGAACTGGATCGAGATGCGCGGCTGGATGTTGAAGCCGTCGAGCTGGTTGAGCACCGCGACGTCCGCGCAGTCGGACGGATTCGTCGCGCAGTTCGGCATCGGGAGGTTCACCCGAAGGCCGGTGAGCTGCGACCGGTCCAGCGTCGTGAGGGCGTTCGATGGAAAGAGCTGCCCGACGGAGGTCGCAAGGGCGGCTCCCGGTAGGACGAGCGCGAGCGCGCAGAGCGCAAGGACAGGACGCAAGACCACAGGCATGAATAACCCCTTTTCTCTTCCAGGGAACGAGGCTGACGTGCTGACGCTACTCCCTCGTTGAACCGCGAGTCAACCGGAAGCGCGGGCGCGCCAAACCTTGTTCAGCTCGTCCTGCGCGTAGATCACCTCGACCGGCAGGAAGAAGACGGCGATCACGTAGAAGATGAAGCCCATGACCGGGTTCGCCTCGCTCGTGAGACCCGCCTGGCGCTGTGCCTCGACGATCCGCTCGAACGTCCGGTACCAGGAGAGAAACGGCGGCACGATCACGACCCAGCCGATCGAGATCGCGAGGAGTGCGACGACCGGGCTCACGTTGACGCCCGCCGCGTCCCGAAGCTCGCGATTGACCTTGTAGTACCAGACGAAGTAGTAGATGCCGAGTGTGACGAGCGACCACAGGAACACGAGGAACGGGTTGCGGATCTTGACCGTTGCGGAGCCGACACGGACTTCCTCGGCCACCGTTGCCTCCTACTCCCACTCGATCGTGGCCGGCGGCTTCGACGTCACGTCGAGCACCACGCGGTTCACACCGGGAATCTCGTTGACGATGCGGCCCGAGATCGTCTCGATCAGGTCGTAGGGCAGCCTCGCCCAGTCCGCCGTCATTGCGTCGTCGCTCGTGACGGCTCTGATCACGACGGGATAGCCGTACGTGCGCTCGTCGCCCTGCACGCCCACCGAACGAATCGCCGGGAGCACGGCGAACGACTGCCACAGGTCCCGGTAGAGCCCGGCGCGCCGCACCTCCTCCTGGAGGATCGCGTCGGCCTCTCGCAGGATCTCGAGCCTCTCCTCGCTGACGGCGCCGATGATCCGGATCGCGAGACCGGGGCCAGGGAACGGCTGCCGCCAGACCATGCGCTCCGGCATGCCGAGCTCCTCGCCCACGCGGCGGACCTCGTCCTTGAAGAGCAGCCGCAGCGGCTCGACGAGCTTCATCTTCATGTCGTCGGGCAGCCCGCCGACGTTGTGGTGCGACTTGATCGTCGCGGCGACTCCCTCGGTGCCGCCGGACTCGATCACGTCGCTGTAGAGGGTCCCCTGCACAAGCCAGTTCACGTCACCGTGCTTGCGCGCTTCGTCCTCGAAGACCCTGATGAACTCGCGGCCGATGTTCTTCCGCTTCTGATCCGGATCCTCGACACCGCTCAGCAGGTCG
>JBGQKY010000042.1:0-16748 GCA_041499745.1 Gaiellaceae bacterium | reverse complement strand
CTCCGCGAGGAGCTGGTCGAGCTCGGCGCGCTCGTGCCCGTCGACGTCGAGGGCGTGCGCGGCAAGCGCCTCGTTCTCGCTGAGGAGCTCGCGCTGCTGCAGGCGCCTCCGGAGCCGACCCCCTCCGTGGCGTTCATCGCCCCGTTCGACTCGCTGCTGTGGGACACCGCCCTCCTCGCGAGCCTGTTCGCCTTCGACTACGTGTGGGAGGGCTTTTTCCCGCCGGCCAAGCGCCGTTGGGGCTATTACGTGCTCCCGATCGTCTTCGGGGACCGCTTCGTCGGCCGGATCGAACCGCGGATCGACCGGGACGGAGCCCGCGTGGAGGTGCTCAACGTCTGGTGGGAGGACGGCTTCGCGCCGCGCCGCGCCGACGGGTTCGTCGACGCGATGCGCGACGCGCTCCGCGCCTACCTGCGCTTCGCCAGCGCCGACCGCCTCGACTGGGCATCCCACCTCGCAACGGAGAAGCGGCTCTTCCTCACCCGCCCGTAACCGAGCCGAGTGTGTGGCCTGACCAAGCGCAGGTCGATTGACAGTGGCGGCAACGCGGTCGTAGGGTTGCCATCGCTCGAGTTGTCTGCGGCAGCGGAGCCCGAACAGGAGGTCGGTGATGGCGGTTCGGTCGGAGACCGGCTTCTGGGAGGACATGAGCCTGAAGGCGGAGTGGTTCTACGGGATCCGCGGCCGCCTCTCGGACCAGGAGCTCAATCGGAAGCTGCACAGCGCGCTCGACCACGTCGACCTGCTGCGAGAAAGCCGAACGCTCGATCTCGATCCGGGCGGAGGCACGATCAAGGAGTCGTTCGGGCTGGTCGGCGCGGGTCGCCAGGCGCGTGCTGAGCAGGTCGAGCTTCCCCATGCGGGCGCGTCCGACGGGTTCGTGACGGCGGCGGTGAAGGTCGAGGGTGTTCCCGCCGGCGGTGAGGTGTACGTGAAGCTGAAGCCGAAGCGCGGCGCCTCCTCGACCTTCGAGCTCGGCTCGGCGACGGCGTTCGTCTACGACGAGAAGCTGAGACAGTGGAACCTCGTCGAGCGTTCCGGCTACAACGCGCGTTCGCGCTATGTCTGGGCGCTCGCCCATCGCGACGGGATCTACGCGGCGATCGCGTTGCCGGCCGATCCCGTCGCTGCGCGGCGTCTCGCGCTGGAGCGCTTCGTCTACCACCACATCCAGTACGGAATCGAAGCGGGCCTCTACACGCGCGCCGACGACTACTTCGCCGACAAGCAGGCGTTCAGGCAGGTCGCCGCCCAGGAGCACGACCTGGGCAGCTCGAAAAGCGATGTGGAGCGGCTGCGAGAGCTCGCGGCGGTGCAACGGGAGACGGTGCAGCTCCGGGGCGACTGGCGCGGGCAGCTGCCGAACGGCGGCCTGCCGGAGTGGCATCTGATGGAGCATCTTGCCTCGTTCGATCCCGACGTCCTGGTCCGGCTCGAGATCGGCGACCTGTTCGACCGCTTCCCCTGGATCTTCCATCTCGCCAACCGAGTCGGCCGGTGGTATCCGAACGGCCCCTGGAACATCAACGGCCGCGTGAAGTCACTCGTGATCGACCCGGCGAACAGTTCTGTCCTGTACGCGGGCGCAGCCAACGGCGGCGTCTGGAAGACGAGCGACGGCGGCCAGACGTGGCGGCATCTGTGGACGTTCCAGGACACCATGGCGGTCGGCGCGCTCGCGCTCGGCCGTCGCAGTGCGCGCAGGCGCGCGCCCGCGGCGCGTGCGGCCACGATCTACGCCGCCACCGGTGAGGACACACCCAACTACGGACCGAGCTACGGCGGCGTCGGCATCTACAAGTCGACCGACGACGGGGCCAACTGGACGAGAAAGTCCGACGCGGCGACGCTCGGCGCCCGTTGCTCACGGATCGTTCTCCACCCAGCCAACCCCGACGTCGTCTACCTGGCAAGCGAAACCGGCGTGCACAAGTCCACCGACGGCGGCGACACATGGACTCGGCAGCTCGGCGGCCACGCGACCGATCTCGTGCTCGCCCACGACCAGCCCGACACGCTCTACGCCGGGCTCTGGGGCGACGGCCTCTACAAGACGACAGACGCCGGCGCCCACTGGGTGCGCAACACCAACCAGGTCACCTTCAACCTGCTGTTCGCCACCATCCGCTTCCCGTTCCCGAGCGGCGCCGACGCCGGCTGGATCAAGCTCGCGCTCGGAAGAAACGGCGCCGGCGGCAGCAACCTGCTCATCGCGAAGCTCGGCAAGGACGGTGCTCGCACGCTCATCTCGACCGACGGCGGCGCGAGCTGGGGCATCAGCTTCGCGAGCGAGGCCGTCGAGTATGACGAGTGGACAAGCTTCGTCGCGATCCACCCCAACAACTCGCAGCGCATCTACCTAGGCGGGCTCGGCCTCCAGTACTCGACCACGGGCTGGGACTTTCGACAGAGCAACGGGTCCCACTCCGACCACCACGCAATCGTCTTCGACCCGCACAACGACGCCGTCTGTTACACCTGCTGCGACGGCGGCGTGTACAAGTCGAACGACTTCGGCGCCAACTGGGCCCTCGCCTCCCGTTACCTGCAGGCGACTCAGCTCGCAAGCCTCGGCGTCTCGCAGAGCGGCACGTTCGTTGCCGGCTCCGCCACGCAGGACCAGGGAATCATCCAAACCGACGGCTCGCTCGACTGGAGCGACTTCGGCGGCGGCAACGAATGGGGCATGTTCGTCGTCGACCCGAACGACAGCAACAACATCTACATCTCCCCCGGCTCCGGCCAGCTGCGCCGAAGCAGCGACCGCGGTCACACCTACAGCAATCCCACCCAGGGACTGACCGACTTCTGGCCGAGCCAGAACCGGCAGACCCAGCCCGCCTCCTTCGCCCACGTCGCCGTCCGGCCCGGCATCTCGAACTTCCTGATCGGCGCTGCAGTCGTCGCCGAGCAAGTCAAGGACGCAGACGGCAACGTCACCGACTCTTACGGCCCGATCCGCCGCCTCTACTACAGCCGCGACTGGGGCCAATCCTGGTGGAACGCACACGAGATCCCCTCCAACCCCACCCGCGTCGCCTACGCGCCGAGCGACAACCAGCGCGCCTACGCCGCAACCGTCGACGGCCGGTTCTACCGCAACGACCACGCCGGCCAGCTCGGCTGGTACGAGCCCGCCTCAGCAGCCAACAAGCCTCCGGCGGCGATCATCACCGGCATCACCGTCGACCACAACGACGCCGACACTGTCTACATCACGTACGGCAACAACAATCCGCACATCTACCGTACGACCGACGGCGGCAAGCACTGGACGGCGATCGCCGGCATCCGACCGGATATGTCGCTTCCCGACATCGCAGCGTCCGCGCTCGAGATCGACCCCGAGAACTCCGACATCCTCTACATCGGCACCGACGTCGGCGTCTTCCGCTCCAACGACGCCGGCGCCACCTGGTATCCCTACAACGACTCCGTAGGCGACTACGACCTGCCCAAGGTGATCGTCAGCGGCCTCGGTCTCCAACGCGCCGGCAACCGCCTGTTCGCCTCCACCATGGGACGCGGTCTCTACTACACCTACACCACCGGCCTCCCCTGGCTACGCGTCGTCGCGATCAGCCACAACTTCCGCGGCCGCCGCCAACGAGGCATCCAATACCTCCGACTCACAGACGGCGCGCAGACGTACCTCATGACCCGCGCCGAAGTCATCCGCCGCATCGAAGCCGGCACGAACGTCTACACCCACGGAGCCGACGGCTCCCGCGCAGAGGTCGTCGTCATGCCACCCGGCCCCGAGCACCCCATCGACTACCTCATGACCCCGGCCGACGCCACCCGCGCCAACAACCTCCTCTCGATGCCGGAGTTCTGACCGGATGATGCCTTGGAGCGTTGCACCCGGGCGCTCGCTTCTAAACCTCTTTCGCAACGCACATTTCTTCAGGATCGCGGCTACGGTGCGACCAGCGCGTTGGTTCGAGCCGTTGAAGCCGTCAGAGGCTCTTGCACGTTCCTCTTCGACTGGACGACTCCGGCCTGACCGCTGCAGTGCGCTCAATCGAGCGCTTCTGCACTGTAGGAGCACAGAAGGAGCCCGCATGTATGCCACCATTCGTCGTTACGAAGGTGTCGACAAGGCCCGCATTGACGAGGTCACCGGCAAGGTCAACGAGTCCCTCGTCCCTCAGCTCCGCGAGCTCCCCGGTTTCTTCGGCTATTACCTCATCGAGGCCGGCAACGGCGTCCTGAGCTCGATCGGTCTCTTCGAGACGTCCGAGCAGGGTGACGAGTCCACGAAGCTCGTCTCGAAGTGGATCGCCGACGAGAACTTCGACACGGTGATTCCGAACGCACCGAAGATCACGACCGGCCGTGTCGTCGCTCACAGCGACGGCGTCATGGCCCTCGCCTAGCTCGACCGTACGTCGCTCTTACCACCGAGAGGGTCCGGGCCGCCGGGCCCTCTCACCTATGTTTGTTTCGGCTGAGGCAAAGGCGCCGAGCAGGCCGAGCCGACCGCACGCCAGGAGTGCCAGCTGCCTCCGTCGCGCCGCCACAGAAGCCAGGCGCGGTAGAGCTGCTCGTTCGCGGGGGCCCTGAACGGATATGCCGGGTCTCCAGGATGCTCGAACGCCGGGTCGGACTTGCCGCCGACGCGCTTCCACGTCTTCGCGGCGAACTGCATGCCGCCGAAGAAGCCGTTGCCGGTGTTCGCGCGCCACGGCGCTTCCTTCGAATGAACGCAGCGCGCCTGCGCGAGCCAGTCGGCCGGAGGGCTCCAATCCGCCGCGGCCGCCGGCAGCGCGAGCACGAGGGCGGCGAGACCGATCGGGATCACAGCGCGCACTAACCATTCGTAACAGACATTCCCTCGGCGTGCGTCCCCCGGGCGCCCGCGGCTACGGGGGCGGAGCGCACGAGGCTCCGCCCCCGTCGATTCGCCTAGCCCGCGAGCGGCTTGCCCGTCTCGAGCAGCGTCTTCATGCCACTGAGCACGAAGCTCCAGCCGTTCGGGGCCGCGACGCTCTCGGCCGTCCTCGGGGACTGCTCGAGCTCGTCGTGGACGATCGTTAGCTGGGTGACGCCCTCGCCCGCGATCTCGATCTCCCACGAGACCCGGCCGTGCGGCTCCGCCGCGAGCTCGGCGCTCCACACGGCCTGCCACGTCGTCACGAGCCTGTGCGGCGGGTCGGCCTCGATCACCACGCCGTCGACGAACTCCTGCTCGCCGTCGACGGAGTGGCCACGGTACCGAGCGCCCGGCTCGTACGTGCTCTCGATCACGCTGTTGTGGAAGTACTGCGCCGTGAACTCCGGCTTCGTGATCGCGTCCCACACCTGCTCGGGTGTCGCGCGAATGAAGACGGAGTAGACCTGCGTCGTCTGTGCCGTCATGGTCGTCATGCACTCTCCTCCAGCTTCGTCTTGAGGTCTGCGAGCGCCGCCACGCGGTGCTCGGCGTACTTTCCGATCCACCGGTCGTGGATCAGCCGGATCGGAACGGGGTTCAAGAAGTGAAGCTTCTCCCGTCCCTGACGGCGGCTGACGACGAGGCCGGCGTCCTCGAGCACGCGGAGGTGCTTCATCACGCCGAACCGCGTCATCTCCAGCTCGGACTCCAGCTCCGTGAGCGTTCGGCCGTCACGCTCGAAGAGCCGGTCGAGCAAGTACCGGCGGGTCGAGTCCGCCAGGGCCTTGAAGACGCGGTCGTCGTCGTCCATGGCTCGATAATAGGTGACTAAATGGTCACATGTCAAGCGGAGGACTGCGGCGGGCCTTTGCCGAATCCAGCGCGGATGGTGACGCTCCACCTGACCGAGGAGCAGGTCGGCGCGCTGCTCTCGCCGGCGGATGCCGTCGCCGTGATCGAGGCCTGCTTCCAGCGGATGGCGCGCGGCGTGGTCGAGAACCGGCCGCGCTACCGGCTCGGCCTCGAGAGCGGTGTGCTCGCCGTGATGGCCGCGGCCGACCTCGAGCTCGGCTACGCGGGCGTCAAGGCCTACGCGGCCTTCCGCACCGGTATGCGCGTCGAGGTGCTGCTCTTCCGCGCCGGTACGCCCGAGCTTGTCGCGGTGATCGACGCGGACAAGCTCGGGCAGTTGCGTACGGGCGCCGCAAGCGGCGTCGCCGCGAAGCACCTCGCTCGCGTCGGCGCGACGTCGCTCGGCGTCATCGGCTGCGGCTGGCAGGCCGAGTCGCAGGTGGAGTGCATCCGCGTCGCCGTTCCGTCGATCGAGCGTGTCGTCGCGTACTGCCGTACCGAGTCACGGCTGACCGAGTTCTGCAACCGCTACGGCGCGGAGCCGGGCGAAAGCCACCGCGATCCGGCGGAGTGCGATGTCGTCGTCACCGTCACAGGCTCGCGGGACCCGGTGCTGCGGGGCGAGTGGTTGCAGCCGGGAGCGCTCGTCTGCGCGGTCGGTGCGAACGATCGCCGCCGCCGCGAGCTCGACACCGTCGTGCTCGAGCGCGCGAGCTTCGTCTGCTGCGACTCGATCGAGGACGCGCGGCTCGAGTCGGCCGATCTGATCGAGCCGATCGAGGCCGGGGTGCTCGACTGGCTCGAAGTGCACGAGCTCCAGGAGGTGGTCGCGGGCGAGACCACCGGCCGCCAGAGCGACGACGACATCGTCGTCTTCAAGTCGAACGGGCTCGCAGCGTGGGACGTCGCGGCTGCCGCCGCCGTCGTGGAGCGCGCCGCCAAGCCCTCCTAGCGCGTGGCGAGCGTCTCGCGCGCCGCGTCGATGTCCTGCTCGCCGAGCGCCTTCACGACCTCGGGCCGGTCGAGCAGGCGCAGCTGCTGCTGCTTCGAGAGCCGGTTCTGCACGTAGCGGTCGTCGAAGATGTCTGCCAGGCGGCGTCCGCGACGGTGCTCCCGGGTGACGTACGCGACGACCTGCTCCTCCTTCGAGCTCCGCGCGAACAGAAAGGAGAACGGGTTTCTGATCAGGCTGGCGAGCTGGGCCACGAAGCGATTGTATAGTCGAAGCGTGCAGGTTTCCTCCGACCGCGGCTGGTTCGCGGAGCGGGTGCTCCACGGTGTCGACGATGCCGGCAGAGAGGAGCGGATCGTGGTCTGGATCGAGCGCAAGGCGGGCGCGATCTGGGCGGTCGGCCGGATCGTCAATCCGCAGCTACGCGACCAAAAGTCAGCGAAGACCGGTGACTACCTTTTCGAGGGCTACGAGCTCGAGGACGCGCTCGAGCAGGCAAACGCAGCGCTCGAGGACGATCTCACCGTGAGCGAAGGGGACGGGCGCGAGGAGCGCTGTCTGCCCTTCACGCGGGACGAGTGCCTGAAGCCGCTCGAGGCCTGGTTCTTCGGCCGCTCGGCCTAGCGCTTCGCCCTAACGCTTCGCCGGCGTCGGCCACTCGAGGTTCGCGTCGGGGATCGGATCCCCGTGCGGGTCGTGCGTCGGGAAGCCGAGTGCCTTGTCGATTCTCGCCTCGAGCTCTTCGGAGATCGCGTGCTCGAGACGGTCGGCCTCGTCGTGCACGTCCGCCACGTCGACGCCGAGCGTCTCCGCGAGATACAGCTCGAGCAGCCGGTGATGGCGGATCACCTCGAGCGCGACGCGCTCCCCGGCCGGCGTGAGCGCCACGCCCTGGTAGGGCGCGTGCTCGGCGAGCCCGAGCGCGGCGAGCTTTTTCACCATCGCGCTCGCCGACGCCGGCGAGACCTCCTGCGCGCGTGCGAGCGCGGTGACCGACACGGCTTGACCGCCCTGCGCGAGCTTGAAGATCTGGCGGAGGTAGTGCTGGATCGCCTCGGTGAGCGGCTGCTGCGACACGCGCACATCGTAGGCCACTAACGTGCCGATCCATGCTCATTCGGGTCGGCTTCAGCGCAGACCCCGACGACGCCTTCATGTTCTGGGGCCTTGCCTCGGGGACGGTGGATGCGCGCGGCTACGAGTTCGAGCCGGTGATCGAGGGCATCCAGACGCTGAACGAGTGGTCGCTGGAGGGACGCCTCGAGGTGACTGCGATGTCGGCTGCGACGTATCCGCTCGTGCAATACCGCTACGTGCTCCTTCCGCACGGCGCGAGCATCGGCTCGGGCTACGGGCCGATCGTCGTCGCGCGCGAGCGGCTCTCGCTCGACGAGCTGCGCGACACCGAGATCGTGATCCCCGGGGAGCTGACCACCGCGTTCCTCGTGCTGAAGATGGCGCTCGGGGCCGACGTCGCGCACCGAGTGATGCCTTTCGACGCGATCCTCCCGGAGGTGGCGTCGGGACGCGCACGCGCGGGCCTGCTCATCCACGAGGGCCAGCTGACCTACCGTGACGAGGGTCTTGTGAAGTGCCTCGACCTCGGCGAGTGGTGGCTGCTCGAGACCGGCTTGCCGTTGCCGCTGGGGGTCAACACCGCGCGGCGCGACATCGGCGAGAAGGCGCTGCGCGAGGTCTCCGCGATCCTGCGGGAGTCGATCGGCGCCGCGCTCGAGCATCGTGACGAGGCGCTCGAGTACGCGCTCGGCTTCGGTCGCGGAATGGACGCCGAGCGCGGCGACGCCTTCATCGGCATGTACGTCAACGAGCTGACGCAGGACTACGGCGAGGAAGGCCGCGAGGCGATCCGCGAGCTGCTCACGCGTTCGTGGCCCGACGTTCGGCTTGAATGGGTGCAATGAGCCGGGCCGTCGTTCTCGCCGGGATTCGCACGCCGATCGGCCGCTACGGCGGCGCGCTATCGGGTGTTCGGCCCGACGATCTCGCAGCGCTCGTCATCCGCGAGGTGGTCGATCGCTCCGGGGTTCCCGAGCAGGAGATCGAGGATGTGTGGTTCGGTTGTGCGAACCAGGCGGGCGAGGACAACCGCAACGTGGCGCGGATGGGTGCGCTGCTCGCAGGCCTGCCGGACTCCGTGGCGGGCGTCACCGTGAACCGACTGTGCGCGTCGGGTCTCTCAGCGATCGTCGGGGCCTGCCACGCGGTGATCGCCGGCGACGGCGATCTCTTCGTCGCGGGCGGCGTCGAGTCGATGTCGCGCGCGCCGATGGTGTTCGCGAAGCCGGACAAGGCGTTTCCGCGCGGCAACCAGGTCGTGTACGACACGCATCTCGGCTGGCGCTTCCCGAATCCGCGAATGGAGGCGATGTTCCCGCTCGAGGCGATGGGCGAGACGGGCGAGAACGTCGCCGAGCGCTTCGACGTGTCGCGCGAGGACCAGGACGAATTCGCGCTCGTGTCGCAGCAGCGCTGGGCGGCGGCCCGCGAGGCGGGGCGCTTCGACGACGAGATCGTTCCCGTCGGCGACGTCGCGCGTGACGAGCATCCACGCTCCGACACGTCCCTCGACAAGCTCGCCGCGTTGAAGCCGGCGTTCCGTGCGGGCGGCACCGTGACCGCCGGCAACGCCGCCGGGATCAACGACGGTGCGGCCGCGCTCGTCATCGCGTCCGAGGAGAAGGCGCGCGAGCTCGGCGTCGAGCCGCTCGGCGTGTTCGTCGGCAGCGCCGCGGCGGGCGTCGACCCGCGCGTGATGGGCATCGGTCCGGTTCCCGCTGTGCGCAAGCTGCTCGAGCGCACAGGTGTCGACGCGTCGCAGCTCGACCTCGTCGAGCTGAACGAGGCGTTCGCTTCGCAGAGCCTCGCCGTGATCCGCGATCTCGGCCTCGACCGGGAGAAGGTGAACGTGAACGGCGGTGCGATCGCGATCGGTCATCCGCTCGGCATGAGCGGCGCGCGCCTCGTCGTCTCGCTCCTGCACGAGCTCCGCCGCCGCGGCGGCCGCTACGGCCTGGCGACCCTGTGCGTCGGCGTCGGCCAGGGCCAGGCTGCTCTGTTCAAACGGGACTAGTTACAGACGTTCCACAGGCAGGGGCCAGGCCCCGTCTCGGGAACGTCACGACTTCGCGACGAGAGTGTGCCGGGCTTAGCCGACAGGCGGGCGGACGTACACGACGCCTTCGTGCTTGATCGGGACGAAGGGCGCCCCGATGCTCAGGATCATCCCCGAGACCTCGGAGAAGACCTCGTCGGACGCGGGGCCGGACTCGTCGGCGCACAGCACTTCGATTCCCATCTCGCCATTGGGTCGCGCGTCGAGACCGTGCTCGATCAGCAGCTCGAGCAGCTTGTCCCGGTCGGGGATCCGTGCCGCCTCAACCTGGATCGTGCTCGACATACGCAGTGACCTCTCGCTCGATTCCTCGGATCCGATAGATACCCGTCCGGCCACCAAGGCAAACGACTGGCCGGGTTTCGGATCCAATAGTCGCACCTGCGAGGCCTGACCGCAACCGGTATTTTCCGGTTCATGGCGGTCGCGACGGGCCAGGAGCACGGCCTTTTCATCAACGGAGAGAGGGTCGAGCCGGCAGCCGGAGAGACGCGCGAGCTTCTCGAGCCCGCCACGGGCGAGCCGCTTGCCCGCGTGGGGCTTGCCGGCGAGGCCGACATCGATCGTGCGGTCGAGGCGGCTCGGTCCGCTCTCGAGGGCCCGTGGGGCAGGACGCCGCCGACCGAGCGCTCGCGCCTGCTGCACGCTCTCGGCGACGCGATCGCTGCGAACCGAAAGGAGCTTGCGGAGCTCGAGTCCCGCAACGTCGGCAAGGCGATCTCGTCGGTGAAGGAGGAGGTCGGGGGCGCCGTCGAGAACTTCCGCTTCTTCGCGTCGGTGAGCGGCTCGATCGCCGGCCGCTCGAACCCGATCGGCGGCTCGCTGCTCACGTACTCCCTCAAGGAGCCCGTCGGCGTCTGCGCACAGATCGTGCCGTGGAACTACCCGCTCCTGATGGCCGTGTGGAAGTTGTCGCCGGCGCTCGCAGCCGGCTGCACCGTCGTCCTCAAGCCGGACCCGCTGACACCGCTGAGCGTGCTGCGGGTGGCCGAGCTCGCGAGCGAGGTCGGCTTTCCCGCCGGTGCGATCAACGTCGTTCCAGGCGACGGCCCAACCGCCGGTGCGTACCTCGTCAAGCACCCGGGTGTCGATAAGGTCGCGTTCACCGGTTCGACGAAGACGGGCGGCGAGATCATGCGGCTCTGTTCCGAGCCGATCAAGCGCCTCACGCTCGAGCTCGGCGGCAAGAGCCCGAACCTCGTGTTTGCGGACGCGAACCTCGACGACGCGATTCCGAGCTCGGTGTGGTCGATCTACTACGCGGCTGGACAGAGCTGCGAGGCGCGCTCGCGCGTCCTCGTCGAGCGGTCGTTGTACGACGAGTTCGTGTCGCGCTTCGCCGACTACGCGAAGCAGATCCGCGTCGGCGACCCGCTCGATCCGGAGACACAGATGGGCTCGCTCATCTCGACCGCGCATCGCGACCGGGTCCACGGCTTCGTCGAGCGTGGGCGCAAGGAAGGCGCCGAGGTCGTGGCCGGTGGCGAGCTCGGCGATGGGAAGGGCGCGTTCTACGGGCCTACCGTGCTCGCGAGGGTCGACAACACGATGGAGGTCGCGCAGGAGGAGATCTTCGGCCCGGTCGTCACGCTGATCCCCTTCGAGGACGAGAAGGACGCGGTCCGGATCGCGAACGACGTGAAGTACGGCTTGTTCGCAACTGTGTGGACCGGCGACCCCGCACGCGCCCACCGCGTCGCCGCGAAGATCAAGGCCGGCATGGTCGGGATCAACATGCCGTACACCGCCTTCCCCGGCATTCCGTTCGGCGGCTACAAGCAGTCGGGCTTCGGGCGCGAGCTGTCGATCGACACGCTCGAGCTCTATCTCGAGACGAAGGGCGTCCTCGTCTCGACGAGCCCGAAGCCGTTTAACCCGTTCGGCCTCTAATCAGGACGCACCCGCGTGTCCGCGGTGGCTACGCCGCACGCTGGGCGAGCCTCGTGTTCGGCCTCCTCGTGTTCGGGTTCGCGATCGTCTTGATCCTCGAGTCGAAGCTCGGGCTCTCGCCGTGGGACGTGCTGAACCAGGGGCTCTCGAAGCACACGCCGCTCTCGTTCGGAATGGCGAATGTCTCCGTCTCTCTCGTCGTGCTCTGCATCGGCTGGTCGCTCGGCGGTCGCCCGGGCATCGGCACCCTCGCGAACGCACTGTTCGTCGGAGCGTTCATCCAGGCGCTGACCGCGATCGACGCGTTGACGAATCTCTCGCACGACGGATTGACGGTGCGCATTCCCCTGCTCGTCCTCGGGATCGCGCTCATCGGACCCGCGTCGGCGTTCTACATCGGGGCGGATCTCGGCGCCGGGCCGCGCGACACGCTCATGCTCGTCGGCGCCCGCCGCACAGGCGTCCGCATCGGGATCGTGCGGGCGACGCTCGAGCTGATCGCACTCGCGATCGGGATCGTCCTCGGCGGCACGTTCGGCGTCGGCACGGTCCTCTTCGCGCTGTTCGTCGGACCGATCGTCGAAGCGTCGTTCGCGGTGCTCGCGCGCATGCCGTTCGCGGTTCCCTCGCCGGCGCCGGTTCCGGTAGTGATTGCGGAATGAGGGACCCGCGCGCGCGCAGACCCAGCTTCCCCGGCTACGGCGTGCCCGACGAGCCGGAAGGGATGCTGCCATGGGCGTGGGTGGAGGAGAGGCTCCTCGGCGCACGCAACTACTGGGTCGCCGTCACGGGTCCACACGCCTCGCCGGTGTGGGGGCTTTGGCAGCCCGACGGGCTCCTCTTCAGCTGCGGAGCGGGCTCACGAAAGGCGCGCGCGCTCGCGCGGGACGCGCGGATCGTCGTCCATCTCGAGAGCGGCGACGACGTCGTGATCGTCGAGGGCGAGGCTGAGTCGGCGGTTGCAACCGACGAGGATGTCGCGGCGTACGACCGGAAGTACGACTACCGCCCGAATCCGGGCGAGGGGTGGTACCGCGTCCGGCCGCTGCGCGTCCTTGCCTGGCGGGAGGAGGACTACCCGCGGAGCGCCACGCGCTTCGACTTCTAATCGACAAGCGATCGGCGTACAGTCGGGGGCGTCCACCAAGGAGGCGCCAATGGGTATCTCTGCTGTCGAAGGTCTCACCACCGAGGTGAAAGGGCGGGTCGTCGAGCGCGACGCGCCGGGTTACGACGAGGCGCGCGCCCTCTTCAACGCGATGATCGACAAGCGTCCGGCGGCAGTCGCGTACTGCGTCGACGAAGCCGACGTCGCAGCCGCGATTCGCTTTGCGCGCGCGCGCAACCTGCCGATCGCCGTGCGAGGCGGGGGCCACAACGGCGCCGGTCTCGCGAGCGTGAACGACGGTCTGATCATCGATCTGTCCCAGATGAACACGGTCACGGTCGATGCGTCTGCGCGGACGGCGCGCGTGCAAGGCGGCGCGACGTGGGGTGAAGTGGACGCTGCGACGCACGAGCACGGTCTCGCCGTGCCCGCGGGGATCATCTCCACCACGGGCGTCGGCGGGCTGACGCTCGGCGGTGGGGTCGGCCATCTCAGCCGCAGCTGCGGGCTGACGGTCGACAACCTCGTCGCCGCGACGGTCGTCCTCGCCGACGGCTCCGTCGTGCAGACCGACGCCGAGCGCGAGAGCGATCTGTTCTGGGCGATTCGCGGCGGCGGCGGCAACTTCGGCGTCGTCACGTCGTTCTCGTTCCGGTGCCATCCGGTGAGCACCGTTCAGGCCGGCCCGGTGTTCTACGACCTGGCCGACACCGCGGACGTTCTCCGCTGGTATCGCGAGTTCATGCCCGCGCAGCCTCCGGAGCTGAACGGGTTCTTCGCGTTCCTCTCGGTTCCGCCGGGCCCGCCGTTTCCGGAGGAGCTGCATCTGCGCAAGGTGTGCGCGATCGTGTGGTGCTACGCCGGCGAAGACGACTCGCCGGCGCTGCGCGAGGCGCGCTCGTTCGGCACGCCTCTGCTCGACGGGGTTGCGCCGCTGCCGCTGCCGGGCTGGAACTCGGCGTTCGACCCGATCTACCCGGCCGGCGACCAGTGGTACTGGCGCGGCGAGTTCGTCCGCGAGATCCCCGACGCGGCGATCGAGCAGCACGTCGCGTTCAGCGACGCGATGCCGACGTGGAAGTCGACGATGCACCTCTATCCGATCGACGGCGCTCCCTCGAAGATCGGCAGCGCCGACACTGCGTGGGCCTACCGCGATGCGGTGTGGGCCCAGGTGATCGCCGGCGTCGATCCCGATCCGGCGAACGCCGAGCTGATCCGTAAGTGGGCCGTCAGCTACTCCGACGCGGTTCGGCCGTACACGCTCGGCACCGGCTACGTCAACTTCCAGATGCAGGAGGAAGGCGACCGCGTGCGCGCGATGTACGGAGGTAACTACGACCGGCTCGCGCAGATCAAGGCGGCGTACGACCCCGACAACACGTTCGCCGTCAACCAGAACATCATGCCGGCGGCCTGAACAAGACTCCTACTAGGCATCGGGCGGGCCGGGCAGTGTGTATCGCCCGGCCGCCCCGGCGCTCGCGAGCACGACGAGCGCGATCGCCATCCATGCGCGCACGTGCAGGTGCTCGTGCAGGAAGACGACGCCCGCGAGGGCGGCAACGGCCGGCTCGAGCGACAGCACGACGCTGAAGACGTGCGACGGAAGGCGGCGCAACGCCTCGAGCTCGAGCGACCACGGCAGCGCCGACGAGAGGAGGCCGACGCCGACCGCCGCGCCGACGAGCTGCGGCTCCCGCAGGTTGTGGCCGGCGGAGATCATCCCCCACGGTGCAGCGAGCACCGCGCCGAGCGCCATCGCGGGCGCGAGGCCGCTGGCGCCTGGGAACCTTCGCCCGACGTGCACGCTGAGCAGGATGTAGAGCGCCCAGAAGAAGCCCGCGGTCGCGGCGAGTGCGATTCCGAGCGGCTTCAACGCCGTCCCACCGCCGTCCGCGAGGAGCGCGACGCCACTGCCGGCGAGTGCGACCCACACAAGGTCGACCGGCCGGCGCGAGCCGAGCACGGCGACCGCCAGCGGGCCGAGAAACTCGACCGTCACAGCGATCCCGAGCGGCAGCCGATCGATCGCCTCGTAGAACGTGAGGTTCATCGAGACGAGCACCACGCCGAGCGCCGCCAGGAGGCGCAGATCGCCCCGGGCGCGGCCGCGAAGCTGCGGGCGCGCGATCGCCCACAGTGCCGCCGAGCCGAACAGCAGCCGTAGGAACACGACGCCCGGCGGCCCGAGCTGCGGGAAGAGCGACTTCGCGACGGCCGCGCCGCCCTGCACCGAGCACGCCGCGGCCAGGACGAGCGCGACGGCAGAGGTGCGACGGTCGCCCACCTACTTCTTCAGGGAGAACGCCGCGCCGGTCGCGAGCAACGCGAACCCGAGCAGGCGTGGCCAGCCGAGCGCGATCTTCTCCGTCCCGAAGAGCCCCCACCGGTCGATCGCGGCACCCGCGACGAGCTGGCCCGCGATCAGGATCCCGAGCGTCGCCGCGACACCGATCCGCACTCCTGCGTAGGTGATCGTGAAGACGATCAGCAGGCTCATCAGGCCGCCGAGCAGCATCCACCAGGGCTGGCGGAACGCGTCCGCAAAGGGCGAAAGGCTCCGCTTGACGAGCAGCAGGATCACGAGGGCGACCACCGCCGTGAAGATCGTCGCGAACGCGAGAGCGCCCGCGATCGAGATCCGGTCGCCGAGCTGGGACATCATCGCCACCTGCACCGCGCCGGCGAGGCCGGCGAGCACGGAGAGGGCGACCGCTAGAGCGCTCCCGGACACGGCGCCAACACTAAGGGAATGTCCTGGGGATAGTCTCCCACCGCCAGCGATCGAAAGGACGAAATGCATCGCGTGATCGTGCTGTACGAGCAGGAGCCGGATGCGGAGTCGTACGCGGAGCACGTCGAGGTCTGCCGCCGCGTGCCGGGCTCGGTCTTCCGTCACGGCAAGGTTTTCGGCGCGCCGATGGGCGATGCGGCGCACGCGTACTACGCGGAGTGGGAGTTCGCCGACGCGGACGCGTTCAAGAGCGCGACGCGGAGCGAGGAGTTCGTTGCGACGGGCAAGGATGCGTACAAGCGCGGCTTCCCGCAGCCGACGGTGGAGTTCGCCGAGCTCTCATGAGCGAGCCGGACGCACCGCGGGCGCTCGATCCGGCGGAGCTCGGTTTCGAACGGATTCGCTACGAGAAGTCAGGTCGCCGCGCGACGATCACGCTCAACCGGCCGGAGGTGCTGAACGCGTTCGACTTCCGCATGCTGCGCGAGATCGCCCGCGCGTGCGAGGACGCGAGCTGGGACGACGAGATCCGCGTCGTCGTGATTACCGGCGAGGGGCGCGCGTTCTGCGTAGGAGCCGACCTGCACGCCTGGGGCGCAGACCTCCTCGACAATCCAACCGAGTACTGGAAGTGGTTCGGGGCGTTCATGGACATGCACGACCGCCTGCGGGAGATCGGGAAGCCGACGCTCGCGCGCGTGCAGGGCCTCGCCGTCGGCGGCGGGAACGAGCTCCAGATGGCGTGCGACCTCTCGGTGATGGTCGACGACGCGTTCATCCGCCACGTCGGCCTCGAGCACGGATCGGTTCCGGCCGGCGGAGCGACGCAGTGGCTGCCGATCATGATCGGCGACCGCCGCGCGCGGGAGATGATCCTGATGTGCGAGCCGGTGCCCGCGAAGCAGGCCGCCGAGTGGGGGCTCGTGAACTGGGCCGTTCCCGCGGCCGAGCTCGACGCGAAGGTCGACGACGTCGCCGAGAAGCTGGCGGCCAAGCTCCCGCACACGACGCGCTATGCGAAGCAGCAGCTGAACTGGTGGCGCGACATCTCGTGGCACGAGACGGTCGGCCATGCGCGCGAGTGGCTCGCGCTCTCGATGCTGAACGACGAGGCGAAGGGGGCGATCCAGGCATTCCTCGACCGGAGCAAGAGCAGCTAGTGATGTAACCGGCAACGTTCGCCGGGCCCCTGGCCCG
>JBGQKY010000041.1:0-16797 GCA_041499745.1 Gaiellaceae bacterium | reverse complement strand
GACGGCGATGCCGATGAACCCGATGTTCGAGACCTGGATGTCGAGCACGCCGAGCCGGTACTGCCAGCCGAGGATGTCGATCGCGCCGCCGAGCCCGGCGAACGCGCCGGAGATCGCCATCGCGTAGACGTAGTTGCGCGCGACGTTGATGCCGCCGTAGCGTGACGCCTCGGGGTTGAAGCCGACGGCGCGCACCTGGTAGCCGAGGGTCGTCCGGTTCAGCAGCAGCCAGAAGACGACGAGCATTGCGAGCGAGATGAAGAACCCGAGGTGCAGCGCCTGGAGCTCCGGATTCCCCCAGAACGTCGGCAGCTTCCCGCTCGGAGTCACGTCGTTCGAGATCGGCACCGAGATGTCGGTCGTGTTCTGGAGCGGGCCGTCGCGGCCGAACAGGAAGCTCCCCATCCAGTATGCGATCCAGTTGAGCATGATCGTCGTGATCACCTCGTGGGCGCCGACGCTCGCCTTCAGGAAGCCCGCGACCGCCGCGATCCCCGCGCCGGCGAACATCGCGAGCAGGATCGCGAGGAAGATGTGCGGCCCTTTTGCCATCCCGGCCCACGAGGAGCCGACCCAGACCGAGACGATCGCGCCGGTGATGTACTGGCCCTGGCCGCCGATGTTGAAGAGGCCGCAGCGGAACGCGAACCCGACGGCGAGCCCCGTGAGGATCAGCGTGGTCGTCAGGATCAGCGTCTGCGACAGGTTGAACGCTGCGAGAAGATTCGAGTTCGTGTCCCACCAGAAGAACACCTGGTGATGCGTGAACGGAACGTCGATGTGGTAGTGGCCGAAGTGGAAGAACCAGTCCAGGCCGGTGCCGTCCCACACAGCTCGGTACGTCTTCAGCGGATTGTGGCCCGTGGCGAGCACCACGAGCCCACCTGCAAGGAACGCCAGCAGCACCGTGAAGATCGGCGTGATGATCCCGCCGGCGCGGTGGTGGAGCGCGAGCCGCTCGGCGGCGCTCGGCGCGTTCTCTGCGGGCTCGGCCTGGTGCTGCTCGCCAGGAGGCTCGGTCACGCCGCAGCCTCGTGACCGCCGCCCGTCATCGCGATCCCGAGCTGCTCCTCGGTCGCGGTCGGCGGGAACTCGCCGACGATCCGGCCCTCGTAGATGACGAGGATCCTGTCCGCGAGCGAGAGCACTTCCTCGAGCTCGAGCGAGATGAGGAGGATGGCCTTGCCCGCGTCCCGCTGCTCGACGAGCCGGCGGTGCACGTACTCGATCGCGCCGACGTCGAGGCCCCGCGTCGGCTGCGCGGCGATCAGCACCTGCGGGTTGCGGGAGACCTCTCGCGCGATGACGACCTTCTGCTGGTTGCCGCCGGAAAGGCTCGACGCTCGCGTCGTCTCGGTACCGCCGCGCACGTCGAACTCCCGGAGCAGATTCCGCGCCGAGCTGAGGACGCGCGCCGGATGGAAGAAGCCGCGGGTCGCGAACGGCTATTTGTCGTAGTCGTGCAGCACGAGGTTCTCGCCGAGCGTGAACTCGAGCACGAGCCCGCGGCGCTGGCGGTCCTCGGGAATGTGGCCGACGCCCTGCTGCAAGAACTCGTGGGCGCTCGCCCTGGTGAGATCGCGCCCTCCCACGCGCACCGTGCCCTGTGACGAGCGCATCAAGCCGGTGATCGCGTCGATCAGCTCGGTCTGCCCGTTTCCGTCGACGCCGGCGATCGCGACGATCTCCCCCGTCCGCACCGCGAACGACACGCCGCGCACCGGCTCGAGCCCGCGGTCGTCGAGGACGTGGAGGTCGTCCACCTCGAGCAGAGTCTCGCCCGGGCTCGAGGGCGTCTTGTCGACGCGCAGCAGCACCTCGCGCCCGATCATCATCCTCGCGAGGCTCGCCTCGGTCGCGCCCTCGCGCGGAATCGTGTCGACCTTCTTGCCGCGGCGGAGCACGGTAATCCGGTCCGCGATCTCGAGGACCTCGTTCAGCTTGTGGGAGATGAAGATCACGGACATGCCCTCCGCCACGAGCCGCTTGAGGATCTCGAACAGCTCGAGCGCCTCCTGCGGAGTCAGGACCGCCGTCGGCTCGTCGAGGATCAGGATGTCGGCGCCGCGATAAAGCGCTTTCAGGATCTCCACGCGCTGTTGCTGGCCGACGGTGATGTCCTGCACGCGGGCGTGCGGGTCGATGTGGAACTTGAACTGGTCGGCGAGCTCGCGTACCCGGCGCTCGGCGGCGGCGGTGTCGAGCAGGACGCCGCCGATCTTGGGCTCGGCTGCGAGCACGATGTTCTCGGCGACCGTCATCACCGGGATCAGCATGAAGTGCTGGTGGACCATGCCGATGCCGGCTTCGATCGCGGCGTGCGCCGAGGTGATCTCCGCCGGCTTGCCGTTGAGCAGAATCTCGCCCTCGTCGTGGCGGTAGAGCCCGTAAAGGATGTTCATCAGGGTCGACTTGCCGGCGCCGTTCTCGCCGAGCAGCGCGTGCACCTCGCCCTTGCGCAGGTCGAAGTCGACACTGTCGTTCGCGAGCACGCCGGGGAAGTGCTTCGTGATCCTGCGCAGCTCGAGTACCGGCGTTGGGATGTCGGCGGCCACAGTCGGGGCGATTCTATGGAGATAGGCAGAGGGCGGGCACCGTGGCCCGCCCTCTGCTCGTCGCTGCCGCGCCTGCTAGCCGACCTTCGTCGGCGGCTTGATCGTGCCGGCCACGATCTTGGCCCGGAGATCGGCGATCTTCTTCAGGAACGACGCCGGCACGGCCGAGGAGACCTTGCCGAGCCCGACGCCCTGGTTGGCGAGGTTGAACGACAGGTTCCCGCCGCCCTTGAACTGACCGGCCTGGGCGCCCTTGATCGCGCGGTAGACCCAGAGGTCGACGCGCTTGACGGCGCTCGTCAGGATGTGCTTGCCGAGGTAGGACTGGTCGACGTCGACGCCGATGCCCCAGACGCTGTTCTCCTTGGCCGCGTCAAGCGCGCCGAAGCCGCACGGGCCGGCGACGGCGAACTCGGCCTGCGAGCCCGCATCGATCTGGTTCTGCGCGACCGTCTTGCACTTGGCCTGGTCGATGAAGTCCTGCGAGTAGCCGATCAGGACCTTGATCCCGGCGTTACAGGCCTTGGCGCCCGCCTTGTAGCCGGCGAGGAAGGCATCGACCGGCGGGATCTTCACGCCGCCGACAACGCCGATCGTCTGGTTCCCGCCCTGCTTCTTGGCCATCATCGCTGCGAGGCAGCCGACGAGATACGAGTTCTCCTGCGTCGCAAAGACGCTGCCCTCGACGTTCGGGAACTTCTTGCCTTTGAAAGGCGAATCCGTGAGGAGGTTGACGTCGGTGATCGCGAACTTCGTGTTCGGGAACTGCTTCGCGACCGTCGCCTCCTGGCTCGCGAGCAGGAAGCCCGCGCCGATGATGATGTTGTAGCCCTTGCGCGCGAGCGAGGCGAAGTTCGGCAGGTACTCACCGGCCGAGTGCGACTCGAGCGCGGCCGTCTCGAGCCCTGCGATGTGCGCCTTTGCGAACTTCAGCCCGGTGAGCTGGTTCTGGTTGAAACCCTTGTCGTTGAAGCGACCGACGTCGGAGACGAGACCGGCCTTGTAGCTCGCCGTCGGTGCCGCGGCACTCGAGCCAACGAGCATGACCGCGGTGGCTGCCACAGCCGCGAGCGCCGCGACGGACGCCACAAAACGCCACTTCTTCACTGAACCCTCCTGAAGTTAATATCGACCCGAATCTCGGGCGGCTGGGATGCTAATACGCCCTAGACCCCTTTACTAGACGTGTCATGGCCCGCTCAGAGCGGTCCCAACCATTTAGACGCCGGACAGGCCGTTTTGACAGTTCGGCCCGGGCGTTTCGAAGGGGCTCAGCGCAGCACGCCCAGGAAGAGCTCGAGGAAGCCCTGCGTGTCGAAATCCTCCACGAGCGTGCAGTTCGGCTCCCTGCGGAGCATGTTCTGGACGTCGATCGCGCTGAATCCGCGCGTCAGCTCTCCGCGCGTCTCGACGTCGACGAACACCTCGCGCGTCGCCTTGACGAGCGAGGGCTCGACGATCGCCGCCGCGACCATCGAATCCGGGTGTGTGGTGCCCGGCACGCCCATCGCGCGCTCGAACTCCTCCGCCTTCCGCGTCACCTGCCGGTAGAAGCGCGCGAGCGGGGTGTCGACCGCCTCGATCCGCTCGAGGTCGGCGTCGTAGAACACCCCGTGTGAGAGCGCGAGGGTCCACGTGAAGAGCGTGATCGGAAAGCCGGCTCCGAAGACGATTTTCGCGGCCTCCGGATCGACGTAGAAGTTGAACTCGGCGGCCGGCGTGATGTTCCCGGTCCCGCCGCCCATGACGTACAGCCGGTCCACCTTTTGCGCGATCGACGGGTCGCGCCCGACGGCGGTCGCGATGTTCGTCAGCGGCGCCTGGGCGAGGAGCGTGAGCTCCCCGGGGGACTCGTTGATTCGGCGGACGAGTTCGTCGACGGCGTGCTCCGGACGGGGCCGAAGCGTTGCCTTCGGGAAGAACGAGTCCCCCATACCGTCCTCGCCGTGCACATAGGCGGCATCCACCCAGTCGGCGACGAGCGGCTTCGCGCACCCCGGATACACGGGCACGTCCCTGCCCGCCTGCTCGACCGTGTAGAGCGCATTCTCGACCTGCTGCTCGAAGCGGACGTTTCCGTTGCAGATCGTGATCGCCTCGAGCTGCGCGTTCGGATGCAGGAGCGCGATCAGCAGGGACGTGACGTCGTCGCCGGCGGTGTCGGTGTCGACGATCAGACGGACCGTCACGCGATCACGCTCTCGAGCTTCTCCACGAGTTGCGCCCGGGTCGGCAGGCCCGGCACGACACCCGGATGCTCGACCATGTGGGATCCCGCCGCGCAGCCCCAACGCACGGCCTCCAGGTCCGAGAGCCCTTCGGCAAGGCCGACCGCAAACGCGGCGGTGAACGCGTCGCCCGCGCCGGTCGTGTCGACGACCGACGCCGGAAACGCCGGCACGAGCCGGTCGCCGAGTTGCGCGCCCTGCTCGCCGAGCGTGAGCACGAGCGTACCCCGCGCCTCCCGGACGGACGGCGCCTCCGTCTCGTTCGGCGTCAGGTAGTCGACATCCGGGGCGATCGGCGAGTGCGGTGCAGGTGCAGGATTGAGGATCGTCCGCACGCCCTCGCGCCGCGCGACCGCGAGCGCGTGGAGCGCCGTCTCGAGCGGGATCTCCAGCTGGACGACGCACACGTCGGCGGCGGCGATCCTGTCCGCGAACGCGTCCACGTGAGCCGGAGAGAGCCGCTCGAGCGCGCCCGGCACGATCACGATCCGGTTCTCGCCCGACGGCTCGACGAAGATCGGGGCAGTCATCGTCGGAGCGTCGCCCAGCACGGGCTCGGCCCGCACCTGCTCCCGCTGCCAGAGCTCGAGCGCAGCGTGGCCGAACGCGTCGTCGCCGATCGCCGTCAGGAAGTCCACCTCGGCACCGAGCCGCGCCGCGCCGACGGCCTGGTTCGAGCCCTTGCCGCCGTGGTCGATCCGGAAGCTGCGCCCGACGACCGTCTCCCCCGCCTCGGGGACCCGATCGAGCTCGACGGTCAGACCGACCCCGTAGCTACCGACCACCGCAACCCGCGCCACGCGGGATCCTATGCAGAGAACAACTGCAACCCACTCACCTCACGCACGCGCGCCTCGCCGCGCTCGACGAGGTCGAGGAGCGCTTGGCGGCAGCGCTTCAGCCGCCGGCCGAGCGCGCCGCCGAGATCGGCCGCCGAGAGCTCGCCCGACGACGCGAGCACGACGCGGGCGAGCTCACGCAGCGCGTCGTCCTCGGCCGGCAGCGCGCCGAGCGGCCAGCGCCGCGGGAGCACGTCGACGGCGATCGCTCCCCAGCCCCGCTCCTGCTCGACGAGCCCGGAGTTCGTCAGCACGAGCGCACGCTGGAGGACGATCACAGCGGCGTCGACCTGCTTCTTGTCCACTCCCACGAGCGCACGAAGCTCCGGCCCGGTCGACGGCCCTGAGGAGAGCACCGCTTCCGCGACCTCGAGCTGGAGCGGGGTGAGCCCGCCGTCGCGGAAGTCGTCGGCGCGGCCGGGACGGCCCGTGAGCGCGTAGAGCGGCGGCAGCACCCGCGGCGCGAGCAGAGCCGCCCAGCGCCCCAGGTGCTTGCCGACGCACACGAGCCCTCGCGCGGGCAGCTCGTCCTTCCAGCGCCAGCATCTGTCCATCTCGGGCGTGAACGCGACGTACTTCCCCTCGTCGTTCCGCACCGCCCAGTCGACCTCCCGCGAGCCCGAGACGGCCTCCCAGAGGGACGGCAGCACGAGATCGCTGCCCGGGAAGAGCGCCGCGATCCCGGCCCGGTCGACCCAGGCGGAGGCGCCGCGGATCGATCTAATCGGCTTGGGCGTACTGGTGGACCTGGGTCTCGTCGATGAGGACGCGGCGCGGCTTCGAGCCTTCATAGCCACTGATGATGCCGCGCCGCTCCAGCATGTCGACGAGGCGTCCGGCGCGGGTGTAGCCGACCCGCAGCCGCCGCTGGAGCATCGACACCGACGCGGTCTGCGTCTGGACGACGATCTCGATCGCCTTGTCGAGCAGCGGATCGTCGTCCGGGTCGAAGTCGCCGTGCGCGTCGTCCCCGTCGGCGTCCGTCGCGAACACCTCCGGCAGCTCGAGATAGGCCTCGTCGAGCACCTGCTCGCGCTGGCGCGTCTGCTGCACGACGAGCGCGATCTCCTCCTCGGAGACGTACGCGCCCTGGACGCGCTGGAGGCGCGAGGTGCCGAGCGGCTTGAAGAGCATGTCGCCCTGGCCGAGCAGCGACTCCGCCCCGCCCTGGTCGAGAATGACGCGGGAGTCCGTCATCGACGACACGGCGAACGCGATGCGCGACGGGACGTTCGCCTTGATCATGCCCGTGATCACGTCGACAGACGGGCGCTGCGTCGCGAGCACCAGGTGGATGCCCACGGCGCGCGACTTCTGCGCGAGCCGGATCACGGCATCTTCCACCGCCTGCGGTGCGATCATCATCAGGTCCGCGAGCTCGTCGATCACGACGAGCAGGTAGGGCATCGTCGCCTGACCACGCTGCCGGAAGGCCCGGTTCGCCTCGTTGAGGTTCCGGGCGCGCACGGACGAGAGCCGCTCGTAGCGGCGCTCCATCTCGGCGGTGCAGTTGGCGAGCACCGCGCTCGCCTCCTTGGGGCTCGAGACGACCGGCGTCAGCAGGTGCGGGATCGACTCGTAGTGGTTGAGCTCGATCCGCTTCGGGTCGATGAGGATCATCCGCACCTCGTCCGGCGTCGCTCGCAGCAGGATCGACGTGAGCAGCGCATTGATGCAGCCGGACTTGCCGGAGCCGGTGGTGCCGGCGATCAAGAGGTGCGGCATGCGTGCGAGGTCGGTCCACACGGCCGCGCCCGAGATGTCCTTGCCGAGCCACACCGAGAGCGGTGAGGCGGTCGCCGGGAGGTCGTCGAAGATGTCGCCGAGCGTGACGAGGTTGGGCGAGAGGTTTGGCAGCTCCACGCCCACCGCCTGCTTGCCTGGTATCGGCGCGAGAATCCGGATCTCCGTCGTCGCGAGCGCGTAGCTCAGGTCGTCCTTGAGTGCGGCGACCTTCGACACCTTCGTCCCAGGCGCGAGCTGGAGCTCGTAGCGGGTCACGCGCGGGCCGGAGATCTGCCCGATCACGTTCGCCTCGATCCCGAAATGCGCAAGCGTCTGCACCAGCAGGTCGGCGACGCGCGCGGCGGTCTCCCCCGACGAGTCGGCCTTCGGAGGTGAGATCCGCAGCACGTCACGGTCCGGAAGCCGGTACTCCGGGTGCTCGATCGTGATGTCGTCGAAGAGCTGCTCCTGCTGGGTGACGAGCGGCTCGTGGCCCAGCGTCAAGAGCGGCGACGGAGCTAGCGGCGGCGGCTCGACGACGTCCGGATACGCAGCCACGGCGTCGACGACCGGCTTCTTCGCGCGCGGGCGCGCCGGCTCGTCCCACGTCGGCGCGACGGGCCGCGGGCGGCGCGCGCGCGAAGCGGCGAGACGCATGTGCTGGTTCGAGCGGCGCAGGATCGCGCCGAGCGACGCACCGGAGAGCAAGAGGCCCCCGACGAGGAGCAGGAGGATGCCGAGGATCGTCGAGCCGGTTACGCCGATCGCGACACCGACGGCGCTGCCGACGGCCTGACCGAGGTAGCCGCCCTGGTCGCGTCCGAGGGAGAGCATCAGCCCGAACGACACGACGACGAGGCCGGTGCGAAACGGCCGGACGTCCACGAGTGAGCTGCGGGCGATCAGCAGCCCCCCGAGTGAAACGAAGGCGACTGGCACGACCCACGAGGCGCTGCCGACGAGGGTGTCGAGGCCGTCGGCGAGCGCTCCGCCGACGTAGCCGCCGTTCCAGCCGGCGTAGACGACGCTGCCGAGGAAGAGCCCGAGCGCGACCAGGCCGAGCCCCCAGAGCTCGGAGTGCTGCCGGCTGCGCGGCCGGGCAGCCGGCCGGCGCTTCTTGACCCGGCTCGGAGTCCTGGGGCGCAGCTTGCTCTTGCGCTTCTTGCGCGGCATGTCGGCCCGTTTCGCCGCGCCGGTGCCAAGCCCTCCTCCGAGGAGATCCCACGGCGAGACGGTGGTTACGCCTCGTCTACGGGGCGGATGCCGTCTCGAGCAGCCGCCACCGCCCGCCCGGGCGGAGCCGCGCGACGCTGAGAAAGAGCTCGTGGGGGCCCTGCCCCAGGCGCTTCGCGGGCCAGTCGCCGAGCAGGGTGAAGCGAACACGCAGCAGCCGGTTGAGGCCTGGATCACGATGCGTGAAGAAGCCGGATCGCCACGTAGTCACACGCTCCACGCTCGCGCCCGAGGGCGCCTGGCGCGTCCACCACTGGGCCACCTGCTCCGGCGTGTCGAAGGCCGGCTGCTTCTCCCAGTGCCGCGGGAGGACGGAGACGACCTCGTCTGTCGGCTTCGTGACCCCGCCCGTGCGGACGACGACCGGGTAGACGCCGCGATACCCGGGCGCCCGCAGAATGGTCGACCACGTGCCACCTCCGGCGTCTTGCAGCGCGACCCAGCCGAACCACCTGCCGCCGCCGGCGATGCCCCCGTTCAAGTGCACCGACACGGCCGGCGCGTGGAGACCGTAGACGGAAACGCGGACCTGCCCGTCCGGCGCCGCCACGACCGGACTCGCGACCGCGCTGATGACGGCAGAGGCAAGGATCGCAACGGCGGGGACCATGCCCGAATCCTCCACCACAGCGCAGCGAATTGCTATGCGAGCGTGGAGATCCGCTCGACGAGCAGGTCCAGGAAGCGAGCTGCGTCGACGTCGACGCCGACATGAGCGTTTCGGGGTCCGTCGGTGACGAGCCAGCGGTCGACGACCGTGCGCCCGTCGCAGTACTGCGAGGCCGTCTCGATCTCGACGTTGCAGTGCAGCAGCGTGACGAACGTCGGGTCGATCACGTCGGCGACAGCGAGCGCATCGTGGATCGGCGAGCCGTGGAACCCGTAGCGCAGCTCGTGGAACTGCTGAAAGAAGTCCGAAAGCTCTGCGACGACCCGGCCGGCCCTTCCGGTGCCGCGAAGCTCGTCGGCGTGCTCGGGCGTGAAGAGCGCCATGTGGGTGACGTCGAGCCCGATCATCGTGACCGGGATGCCGCTGCCGAACACCGCGGCCGCGGCTTCGGGGTCGACGAACGCGTTGAACTCGGCGGCCGGCGTGATGTTGCCCTCGGCGATCGCGCCGCCCATCCACACGATCCGCTCGAGCCGTTCGGCCACGTCGGGATGCCGCTCGAGGAGGAGCGCAACGTTCGTGAGCGGGCCTGTCGGCACGAGCACGACGCCGGGCTCGATCAGCTCGGCGAGCAGATCGGCCGCGTGCACGTCGACCGGATGTGCCGTCGGCTCGGGAAGATTGGGCCCCTCGAGACCGCTCTCGCCGTGCACGTGCGCCGCCGTGCGCAGCGTGCGCCGGAGCGGTCGGTCCGCGCCTGCTGCGACCGGAATGTCGGTGCGCCCCGCGAGCTCGAGCACCTTGAGCGCGTTGCGTGTCGTCTTCTCGAGCGTCTGGTTGCCGGCGACGGTCGTGACGCCGCGCAGCTCGAGCTCGGGCGAGGCGAGCGCGAGCAGGATGGCGATCGCGTCGTCGTGTCCGGGGTCACAGTCGATGACGATGGGGGTGCTCACAGCAGTGCATCCACCTCCGCGGCGGTGGGCAGCGACGTCTGGGCGCCGAAGCGCGAGGCGGCGAGCGCGCCGGCGGCGCAGGCCCGGCGTAGCGCCTCTCCGCGCCCGCGACCCTCGAGCAGCGAGACGACGAGGCACGCGGTGAACGCGTCGCCGGCCGCGGTGCCGTCGACCGCCTCGACGGGCGGCGGCTCCGCACGGGCGACCTCCACCCCGTCCTCGAGCAGCACCGCCCCCTCGGCGCCGAGGGTGAGCGCGATCAGGCCGCTGCGGTCCGCGAGCGCCTCGAGCTCGTAGCGGTTGACGATCGTCAGGTCGGCTTTCGGCACCGGGCCGGTCGAAGCGGGCGCGGCATTGAGGAAGAACCCGGCCGGCGCTGTCTCGGCGACGTGCTCGACGGTCTCGAGTGGGATCTCGAGCTGGCAGAGGGCGCCCGCACCCTCCGGCAGGTCGACGTCCTCGGGGCGAAGCCGGGAGTTCGCGCCCGGTGCGACGACGATCGTGTTCTCGCCGGCGGCGTCGACGACGATGAGCGCCACGCCGGTCGCGGCGCCTCGCTCCTTCCAACCGGCGACGACTCCCGCGTCGCGCAGTCCTTGCAGCGCGCGCCCGGCGAGTTCGTCCGCGCCGACGCAGCCGATCATCGTCACCTCGGCGCCGAGACGCGCCGCGGCGACGGCCTGGTTCGCGCCTTTTCCGCCCGGGATCTCCGAGAACGTCGCGCCCGTGACCGTCTCGCCGGGTCGCGGCAGCCGCTCCGCGCGGGCGACGAGGTCGAGGTTGATCGAACCGATGACGGTGAGGCGGGCGGGCACGTGCGCGAGACTATCCCCTCATGAACGTGGAGCTCACCGGCGACGGCCTCCTGCTCGAGGATGTCCTGCGCGTCGCGCGCGAGGGCGCGACCGTCGAGCTGGCACCCGGCGTGGCGGACCGAGTGCTCGCCGCTCGCGCGGTCGTCGAGGCGGCGCTCGAGGACGACGCGCCGGTCTACGGCGTCACGACCGGCGTCGGCGTTCGCAAGCGGGCGCGGGTCGAGCCGGCGGAGCTCGCCGAGTTCAACCGACGCCTGATCCTCGAGCATCGCGTCGGGCAGGGGGATGCCGCTCCGGACGACGTCGTGCGGGCGCAGCTCTTGCTCGTCGCGAACGGATTCGCGCGCGGAACCTCCGGCGTGACACTCGAGCTCGTCGAGCACCTGATCTCGAGGCTGAACGACGGCGTCATACCGCTCGTGCGGACACTCGGCTCGGTCGGGATGGCCGACCTTCCGGCCAACGCCGACCTCGCGTACGGCGTCCTCGACGGCTTCGAGCTCGCGGCGAAGGAGGGAATCGCACTCCTGAACCACAACGCGTTCTCGACGGCGCTCGCGTCGCTCGCGCTCGCAGACGCGGTCAGGCTCCTGGACTGGCTCGACGTCGCCGGCGCGCTCGACCTCGAGGCGCTCGGCGGGAACCTGTCGATCCTCCATCCCGCCGCGGGCCGGCAGGGGGCGACGGTCGCGCGGCTGCGTGCGCTTCTCGACGGGAGCTACCTCTGGGAGGACGGCGTCGCACGCAACCTCCAGGACCCACTCAGCTTCCGCTGCATTCCCCAGGTGCAAGGCGCTGCGCGGGAGACCCTCGAGTTCGCGCTCACCCGGCTCGGACGCGAGTTGAACACCTCGCAGGAGAATCCGCTCGTCCTCGTCGGCGAGCAGCGCATCATTTCGGTCGGGAACTTCGATGCGCTGCCGCTGGCGTCCGCGCTCGACTTCGTCCGCATCGCCCTCGTCCCCGTGCTGACGACCGCCTCGGAGCGCTCGGTGAAGCTGCTCCAGTCACCGGTAACCGGCCTGCCCGAAGGGCTCGCCGCCGAGCCGGGACTCGCCGAGAGCGGCTATTCGGAGTTCGGGGTGCCGCTCCAGGCGCTCGCGGCCGAGGCGAAGCTGCTCGCCCAGCCCGTCTCGATCGAGACCGGAAGCACGAGCCACCACGAGGGGATCGAGGATCGCATCACGCTCGCGCCGCTCGGCGCCCGCCGGCTCGCGCAGCTCGTCGAGCTCGGCGAGCGGCTCGCCGCGATCGAGCTCACGGTCGCGGCGCAGGCGGTCCACCTCCGCGGCTCGCCGGAGCTCGGAGCGGGAACCGGGGCCCTGTACGCGCGGGTCCGCGAGCTCGTGCCGCCGTTACGGCGCGGCGACGCGCCGCCGCAGGACCTCGAGCCCGTGCGCTCGCTTCTCCGTCAGCCGACGTGAATCCAGATCGTTCGCCGCGGTCGAAGCAGTTGACCCAGGCCACACCCGCGCGGATCGCGCGCGCGAGCTTGTGCAGTTCGAAACGGCGTCGAAGATCGTCGGCTCGACGAAGTAGCCGCCGCTCTCCTCGCGAGCGCGGTGTCCGCCGAGGTGGAGCTCGGCTCCTTCGCTCTGCCCCGTCTCGATGTAGCCCAGCACGCGGTCGAGCTGCGTCCGGTCGACGATCGCGCCCATCCTCGTGGCGGGATCGATCGAGCGCGAGCCGCTTCATGTTCGACTCGCCGGAGTAGCGCAGGAAGAGCGTGCCGACCTCCGTCGAGCCGGTGAACGCGACGAGGTCAACCTCCATGTGCCGTCCGATCGCCTGGCCGGCGGTCTCGCCGAAGCCGGGCACGACCTGGAGCACGCCCGACGGCACGCCCGCCTCGGCGGCCAGCTCTGCGAGCCGCAGTGCGGTGAGCGGCGACTGCTCGGCCGGCTTCAGCACGACGCTGTTGCCGGCGGCGAGCGCCTGCGCGCGGATGTCGACCGCGGTCGCGCTCATGCCGACTCGGCGATCTCGTCGAGGTAGGTCATCGAGATGCGCATCAGCGAGCCCTGCGCGTCGGCCTCGTAGTAGCCCATCCGCCAGAGGGGCGGCGAGTAGCAGTGGATCGACGTCACCGGCGGCCCGCCCGCGTGCC
This sequence comes from Gaiellaceae bacterium, assembly GCA_041499745.1. GTDB lineage: Bacteria > Actinomycetota > Thermoleophilia > Gaiellales > Gaiellaceae > Palsa-739. Next base: position 3,732 of record JBGQKY010000041.1, on the reverse strand, counting down.
GCATGCCGTGGATGTAGGCCCCGTCGAAGACGAAGCTCTCGCCGGCAGCGCGCCCGCGACTCGAATGCTCGAGGCCTTGGAGGGAGAACACGAACCGGTCCTCGATCAGGGTTCCCTCGCAGACGTACACCCCGCCCGAGGAGAGATCGTGGTCGTGGTAGCCGGTCTTCTGGTCGTCGAGCCAGCAGATGAGCCACACGTCGACGTGGGAGTCGCGGTAGAGCTGTGTGTAGTAGCGCTTGCCGGAGTCGTGGCGGACCTTGTCCCGCCAGAGGTCCGGTTGCGTGCCGATGATCGTTGCGAGCCCTGCGAGCTCAGGCTCGTCGAGATCCCGGTCTTCCGGTATGTGCTCGTGGATCCACTCACCGATGGGGCGCGTCATGAGAGGAGCTCCGTGGGGTTATCGGCGCAGATCGCGTCGGTCACAGCTTGCCCGAAGCCGCGGATGGCCTCAAGCGTCGGTTTCGCGTCGATTACAGGCGCGTCGCTGCCGTACACGAGCGCTCGCCCCCCGTAGGTTGCGAGACAGAGCTCGAATGCGCGACGGCCGTACGACGCCGTGTCCAGGTAGAGCTTCTCGCCGAGCGCGCGGCGTACGTCGAACCCGCGCGAGCGGAGGCGCTCGAGCTGGATCGGCGCGCCGCCCGCGAGAATCGCGAAGACCACGCGCAGCTCGGGCCAGCGGTCGATGCCCGTCGCGAGCCACGAGAGGTACGCGGCCTGCATCTGTGCGGTGTACGCGACGACTGCCGGCCACCACTCCGGGGCAAGCCGCAGCGGAGCCGACGGCCCGGGATGGACGAACAGCACCGTCCCCGACCGCTCGAGCTCGTCCAGCACCGGCGCGATGCGATCGAGATCGAGGAGCGCCGTCGCACTCACGCTTGCACCCACGAAGCCCGCACGCGGCCGTTCCATCGCGAAGGCTCGCAGTCTCCCGTTCGACGCGGCGATCGCCTCGAGCGCACCCGCGTGGTAGGCGTCGAGCAGCGGTTCGGACTCCTCCGCCGGCAGCAGCTCGATCCCGAGCGTCGGCGGGCACGAGACCACTGCGACGTCGATCCCGTCACGCTCGAGGTCGGCGAGGCAGCGCTCGAGCCCGTACGCAGCCGGGTCGACCTCCATCTCGCCTTCGCCGAGCACGAGTGTCCCGTTGCGCAGGCACGGTGCGGCCGTGCGGAAGCGGAGCGCCTCGATGAGCCGGTCGGGCCAGAGATGGCGGTGGACGTCGATCATCCGACGCGATAGTGCTCGAGCGCGTCGAGATCCGGAACCACGCCGAGGCCGGCGCCCGCCGGGGCTGCGATGGTGCCGTCGGCGGCGAGCTCGAGCGGCGCCGGAAGCAACCAGTCGCGCCGCGCCGCCGTCCAGCCGGGCGGATCGAATGGAACCTCGATATACGGGCACGTCGACACGGCGAGCGCGACGTGCAGGTTCGCAAGCAGGCCGTAGCCGTTCGACCACGTGTGCGGCGACCAGACCCGGCCGAGCAGGTCGGCGAGCGCGGCGAGCCTCTTGACACCGCCGATCCCGCCGGAGAGAACCGCGTCGCACTGGACGACGTCCACTGCGCCGCGGAGCAGCAGATCCCGCGCCTGGCCAGCCTCTCGCACCATCTCGCCCGCGGCCAGCCGGAGGCCGGTGCGCGAGCGGAGCGACCGGTAGCCCTGGTAATCGTCGGCGCGCAGCGGCTCCTCGAGCCAGTAGACGTCGAGGCGCTCCAGCTCACGGGCGCAGGCGGCGGCGGTGGCGACGTCCCAGCGGGGCGCACGGTCGCCCGGCATCCGCCAGCCCTGGTTCGCGTCGACCATGATCTCGAGCGAGTCGCCCACCGCGGCGCGGACGGCCTCGACGATCTCGATGTCCTTGCGCCAGCCCGCTCCGTCGAGGCGGATCTTCACGGCGCGCACACCGCGGTCGCGGAGCGCGAGGCAGCGGGCGGCGCGCTCCTCTGCGGTCAGCCGCTCGCAGCTCGACGCGTAGGCGATCAGCCGCTCCTGGCGGCCGCCGAGCAGCTGCCGGCACGGCGTTCCGAGTGTGCGGCCGACGAGATCCCAGACGGCGACCTCGACAATCCACGGCCGCCCACCGTGGAAGTCGACGGTCTCGCACACCTCGCGTACGACCTCTGTTCGAAGCGGGTCGACGCCGACCAGATGGCGTTCGAGCAGCGCTCGATCGGGCAGCGCGTCGCCACTTGCGTAGCCCTCGAGGCCGTCGTCGCTGCGGACGATCGCGAGCGTCGCCTCCTGCTCGGTGCGGGGAACCGGATCCCATGCGACCGAGAGCGGCGGGTCGAGCGGGAAGACGTACCGGCGTGTCTCGATCGCCGCGATGCGCATCAGTCGCCGCCGTAGAACGGGCTCTGGAGGGCGTCCCGCTCGTCGACGAGCCGCTGCCGAGCGGCGGGGTCGCGCCCCTCGACACACATAAGGATCGCTTTCCGCGTCCCCGCGCGGGCCGCCTTGCGCACCGCGGTCTCGTCGTCCGCGCCCTCGTCGATCCAGACGGCGACGAGGACGACAAGCTCCTGCGTCGCCTCGACGAGGCCGTCGGCCACCGCGTCGAGCACGCCCTGGGCGATGCCGAGCTGCGCCGCGCCCCACGTCATGGTCTGGAAGCCCTCCTCGAGCGCCGTCGCCTTGTTCATCATCAGCGTCGGCGGGAACACCGGCTCGTAGCTCGTTTGGTCCGGGCCGACGCAGACGAGGACGGGCGTGTGCCCCGGCGTCGGGTGGGCGAGCATGCTCACCGCGGCGGCCGCGGTCGGGCTGCCGCGCCTCGCGAGCACGACGTTCAGGTGCGCGCCGTTCGGGCTGACGCCTCCCCACCCCTCGCCGATGCGGCCGTCGAGCTCGTCGGGCGTCACAGGTCGAGCACCACACGGTTCGCGTCACCGGAGAGGAGCAGCTCGAACGCGCGGTCGATGTCGTCGAGCGGCAACCGGTGCGAGACGAGCTTGTCGAGCGGGAGCCTTCCTCGCCTGTACAGGTCGAGCGTCAGCGGGAAGTCGCGCTCGGGGCGCGACGAGCCGTAGAGCGAGCCGAGCACGCGCCGCTCCATCCGCGGGATCGAAAGCGCAGGCAGCGAGACGACCGCGTCGGCGCGCGGAATGCCGATGAGCACCGCCGCGCCGCGCCGCCGCGTCGAGAGGAACGCGGCGAGCGTCGCCTCCGGCCTGCCCGTGGCCTCGATCGCGTAGTCAACGCCGCCGCCCGACACCTCGGTTACCGCGGCGGCGGTCTCTTCCGGCGAGCCGGCCGAGAGCACGGCGTCGGTGGCCCCGAGCTCGCGCGCGATCTCGAGCTTGCCGGGGCGGGTGTCGACGGCGACAACGACGCCTGCGCCTGCGACCGCCGCGCCCATCACGGCCGAGAGCCCGACGCCGCCGCAGCCGACGACGGCCACGCGGTCCCCTGGGCGGACCCCGGCGGTACGCCAGACGGCGCCGACACCCGTCGTTACCGCACAGCCGACAAGACCGGCGATCTCGAACGGCACGTCGTCCGGGATCGGCACGCAGGATCGCTCGGGCAGGACGCACGCCTCGGCGAACGACGAGATTAACGAGTAGTGGTGGACGGGCTCGCCGTCGCGGGAGAGCCGCGTCGTCCCGTCGAGCAGGCCTCCCTTTCCCATCGCCGGCCAGGCGGTCGTGCACAGGTGCGGCAGGTCGCGCAGGCACTCCTCACATCCCCCGCACGACGGCGCCCAGGAGAGTGCGACGTGGTC
>JBGQKY010000040.1:0-17044 GCA_041499745.1 Gaiellaceae bacterium | reverse complement strand
CGCAAAGCGCGCGGCTGCGCGCTCGACGAGGTCGGCGTCGTTCCTGACCCGGCCGAGGGCGCGCAATGCGAACGGCTCGATGTACGAGCCCGGCACGAGTAGCGGCGGTGCGCACTCCTCGACGAGCCGCCCGGTCGCGGTCGCCCCGCTGCACTGCGAGTGCGAGCCGCGGCGTGTCGATGACGTGGCGGCCGATGTGACCGAGTGCATCGGCTTCCGCCTCGAGTTCCCGCGCATGCCCATCGTCGCCGAGATGCGCCGAGGCGAGTGCGCAGACGAGCAGCGAGCGGGCGTTGCGCACGCAGGGAGTCGCGGCGCTCGCGGCAACCGCATCGTGCATGCGGTGGTGCGGCGTCAGCGTTCGCGTCACCTCGTGCAACAGGGCGAGCTCGCGCGCCTGCTCGAACCGGCAGGTGGCGATGCAGGTGCGTACCGGCACGCCGATCATGTCCGCGCGCAGGTCCGGGTCGTCGATCTGATCGAGCAGCTCGAGTCGCTGCATCGCGTACTTCCAGGCGAGCTCGTACGGGCCCGTCGCCATCGCGGAGATGCCGAGCCCGTCGAGCGCCCACACGCGAAGCGTCGGATCGTCGAGCCGGTCGGCGATCGCCACCGCCTCCTCGGCGGACTCGACGAGAGCGCGGTCTCGGCCGTCCTCCGTGCTGGTTCTGCTTTCGATGCTCTTCGACGGGGTTGGCTACCCTGTTCGGCCGGTGGTGGCTTCGCCATCCCCGGCCGACTGAGTTCGGTCTTCGCTAACGCGTGCCGCGTTAGCTCCGCCTGTTGGATGGCGAGCCCGGCGGGCCGCTGGAGAGGACTCGCGCCTGAGCGCGCTAAGGTGGTTTCCATGCTCGGCGCGGTGCTCCGCGACGCCGGCGGGACGCATCACGCCGTCCTCGAAGTTCTGACGGACCACCTCGAGGTGATCTGGGGCGCGCTCGTCGCCCTCGTCGTCGTCGTGCTCCTGACCCCCGCGGTGGGCGGCATGGCCCGGCTGCTCGGCGTCGTCGACGCGCCGGGCGGGCGTCGCGTGAACCGTATGCCGGTCCCCCGGCTCGGCGGGCTCGCGCTCTTCCTCGGCGTGTTCGTTCCTGCGCTCGCGTTCCTGCCGCTCGGCCGCGACACGCGTGGGTTGCTGCTGGGCGCCGCGGTCGCGACGACCGTCGGCGCCATAGACGACTTCCGCGGGCTGCGCTGGTGGGAAAAGCTCGCCGGCCAGCTGCTCGCGGGGGCGGTGCCGACGTGGTTCGGCGTCTGGGTCGACCGCTTCACGTTCCCGTTCGTCGGCGTCCATGCCCTGCCGGCGTGGGTCGGCATCCCGCTGACGATCGTCTGGATCGTCGCGATCATGAACATGGTCAACTTCCTCGACGGACTCGACGGCCTCGCCGCGGGCGTGTCCGCGATCGCCGGGTTTACGTTTGCGGTGATCGCGCTGTCGCTCGGGAAGCCGGACGCGGCGATTCTCTCGGCGATCGTCTTCGGCGCCTGCGTCGGCTTCCTGCGACACAACTTCTATCCGGCGCGGATCTTCATGGGCGACTCAGGGGCTCTGCTGCTCGGCTTCGTCCTGGCGACGGTCGCCGTGCAAGGACTGTTGAAGACGGCAGCGACCGTGGCGCTCTTCTTTCCGCTGCTCGTGCTCGCGGTACCGATCGTCGACACGACCTTCGTCGTCGCGCGGCGGCTGAAGCACGGCGAGCGGGTCTTCGAGGCAGACCAGGCGCACCTGCATCACCGCTTCCTGCGACGCGGCTTCTCGGAGGCGCGTGCAGCGGTGACGATCTGGGGTTGGTGCCTGGCGCTCGCTGCGGCGGCGCTCGCCACCCGGTTCGTTCCCTTCCGCGCCCACGGCGTGTGGCATCTGTGGCCGACGCTGCTCGCGGGCGCGATCGGCCTCGCGGCGGTCGGCTTCTCGATCTACGTCGTCTACGTCCTCGAGATCGTCAAAGTGCGGAACCCGTACCAGCGACGGCGTGCGCCGGACGACCCGCTTCGGAAGACAGCGTAGGCAACTCACGCCCGCCGAGAGCTGCGTTGCTTGGCGATGCTTCTTCGGTAGGTAGCTCGATGCGGAACGTCGTACCGACACCGAGAACGCTGGCGGCGGCGATGGTTCCTCTGTGCGCATCGACGATCGTCTTCGAGATTGCGAGTCCGAGGCCGGTCCCGGGTATTGCGTCCGGGGTCGTATGGTCTGCCCGGAAGAAGCGCTCGAAGAGGCGTTGCACGTCTGCCGGCTCGATGCCGATCCCGGAGTCGGCGACCTCGATGAAGGCCCTGCCACCGTGTACCCCTGTCCGGACTGCGACGGAGCCCCCCGAGGGCGTGAACTTGATCGCGTTGGAGAGCAGGTTGTCGATCACCTGACCGAGGCGCGCGCCGTCGCCCTGCAGCTCGATCAGCCCTTCCGGCCGGTTTGTCAATTCGAGACCTTTCTCATCCGCCGCGGGCCGGGCCGCCTCGACCGCGTCTGCGACGACGTCGGTGATATCGACGCTGCCGACGTCGAGGGTGAACTTGCCGGCGCCGACCTCGGCAATCAAGAGAAGGTCGGTCACGAGTGTGTGGAGTCGATCAGCGTTTCGCCCGATGACGTGAACCCAACGATGCTGTTCGGCACTGAGCTCGGCCTCGCCTTCGAGTAGCTCGGCATAGCCGCAGATGGACGTCAGCGGTGTGCGCAGCTCATGCGAGACCGTCGCGACGAACTCGTCCTTCTGGCGACTCAGCTCGTTCAAGCGTGTTAGGAGCCCTCGATCGCGCCGGCGGCCCATCTGTTGCAGCGCGAACTGCCAGAAGAGGAGGGCGACCAGGACGGCGGTGGCGACGAGGGCGCCGAGGAGCAGCCCGCGGGCCTCCCCGTCGATGGACCGAGCGGCCGCTTCGATCTCCCGTGTCTGCTCACCGATCAGGCCCGTAAGCGCTGCGGCGCGAGGGTCGACCTCGCGTTCGTCGAGCCTTGCCGCTGCGACGAGCTTTCCGGCTCGCAAGAGGTTGAGCTCGCGGTTGGTGAAGCGAGCGTACGTACGGTAGGCGCGGAGGTTGCGATAGGTGACGCCCCCCTCGAGTCGCACGAGGTCGCGGAACGACTGCTCGACTTGCCGGTCCGTCTGAAGAACGCCCCTTCCCAGCTCCGTGCTCACGCCCTGTTCAGATCGCGCCTGCCACTCGAGTGCATGCAGCTTGTTGATGCCGGTGTCGATTCGCGCCGCCAGGGCGGTTTCTCGTTCTTCCACCGCTGCGTGGCGAAGTGACGACGTGCCTGCCACCGCGAGCGTGACGGCAGCGACCAGGGAACTGCCCAGGATCGTCCAGCCGAGCACGTGCAGACGCAGACTCACCCTTCCGCTATCGGCATCCGGCCATTCGCGGAGGAGCCGCAGAACGGCGTAGGCCGTCTACCGCAAACGGGTGACTCAGCGCTCTGTGCGACGCTCCGCGCGCTCGACGAAGTCCGCGAGCACGGCGTTGAACGGCCCGCCGAGCCGCTGCACCGAGTGGCCGGCGCCCGGAAGCACCGCCCGCTCGGCCTCGAGTCGCTGCTCGAGGACGTCGCAGACGATGTCGAATGGCTCGCTGTGCGCGCCGGAGACGACCAGCTTCGGAAACGGCGTCGCCGAGAGCGCGTCCAGCGGGATCTCCGCTACCCACGGGTGGCGCTCGACGATCAGCGTCCGCGCGCCCTGGAGCAGTGCAGGCGAGAACTCGCCCGGGGGAACGGGCGCACCCACGCCCTCGAGGAATGCCCGCAGGAACGCCGCCGGCTCGCCTACGTCGTCCCAGAGGAGCTCGCTTCGAGCCTCGTACGCGTCCACGACCGGGTTCCCGCGTGCGACGGCGAGGCAGGGGGGCTCGATCACGGTCAGCGAGCGGAGCAGCTTCGGCCGCCGTGCCGCCGCGAGCAGCGAGATCACGCCGCCGTAGGAATGCCCGACGAGGTGCGCCGCCGGCTCGAGGAACGGCTCGAGCCACACCGCCTCGTCCTCGAAGTCGACCCACTCGACGTCGGGACCCGGTGGGAAGCCGCGCCGGTTCGGGACGACGAGCTCGAAGCGCTCGGCGAGCGGGCGTTGGGCAGCCCAGGTGGTCTCGCCGTTGACGACGCTTCCGTGGACGAGAACGACCCGCGGTCGACCCATTCAGGCATCCTTCCAGAGACGCACGAACTCGGGCGGAAACCGCATGAACAGCCCTGATCGAAGTGTTACAAGCGGCGTTCGCACCTCTGGTATTCTCGCCCGGCTGATGCAGGCTGCCTCTCCGTCGCAGTTCAACGCCGCCGGCGCCGGAGGGACGCTTCTCGCCGTCCTCGTCGCCTGCATCGGGCTCGGCGTTCTCGTCGGCTGGGCCGCCGGCTCGGGCGCCGTCGGCGCCCTGATCGGCGCCCTCGCCGGAATCCTCGGCGGCATCTTCGCCGTCTACCGGCGCTACCGGGACGTATTCTGATGCCGAGCGCACTGTTCTCGACGCCGCGCCCGGAGCCCGGCCACCTGATGCCTGCCCTCGGTGGCGCGGTCGTCGTGCTGCTCGCGCTGCCGATCTTCCTCGTCGCAGGCTGGAGCCTCGCCGGCTGGGGGCTCGCCGCGGTCCTCTGGCTCGCAGTCCACGCGCTCGACGTGGTGCTGCGCCGCAGCCGCGCCCAGGCGGGTAATCTCGCCGCCTCCGGTGTGCAGGCATTTGGACTCTTCTTCAAGTCGATCGGGCTCCTCGCGGTTCTCGTTGCCGCGGTCGTCGCGAGCCCGGAGCTCGCCGTGGGCGCGGCGTTGACGTATGCGCTCGCCTACACCTTCGAGCTCGGGTTGTCCCTCGTGTTCTATTTCGGGGCGACGCAGCGATGAGGATCCGCCGCGTTCTGATCGTCGCGGCGCTCGCGCTCGCGGCGCCTCCCGCGGCGCTCGCGCGCGGAGAGTTCGACCCGACCATCGAGTTCGAGCAGCACGAGTGGATCCCGATCCACCTCGGCCCGCTGAACCTGTCGATCACGAAGGCGGTCGCCTACCTGTTGATCGGCACCGTCCTGACGATCGCGCTCGGCATCTTCACGATGCGGAGCCGGCTCGCGCTGCTGCCGGACAGGCGGCAGACAGTCGGCGAGGCGATCTACGAGGTCGCGCAGACCCAGGTCGCCGAGCAGGGCCTCCCGTCGAAGGCGATCGGGCGCTGGTTCCCGTACGTCGCCTCGATCATGCTCTTCATCTGGGTCGTCAACCTGCTCGGGTTCATTCCGCTTCCGCTCACGGGCGAGAGGTGGCACGGCGTCCCGGTCTGGGGCATCTACGCCGCGACGTCGTCGCTCTCGGTGACGCTCGCGCTCGCGTTGATGACATTCGTGTTCACGCACGTCGAGGGCATTCGCTGGAACGGTCCTGTCCGCTACTTCAAGAGCTGGATCCCCGAGGCGCCGAAGCCGCTGCTCGCGCTGATCGTCCCGCTCGAGATCCTCGGCCAGTTCATGCGCCTCATCTCGCTCAGCGTCAGGCTCTTCGCGAACATGCTCGCGGGCCACATCCTGATCCTGACGTTCATCGGCCTGATGTTCATCCTCGAGTCGTACTTCCTGGCAGTTCTCGTCGTACCTGTCGCTGCGGTCTTCTACCTCTTCGAGGTCGTGATCGTCGTGACTATCCAGGCGTTCATCTTCGCTGCCCTGTCCGCCATCTATATCGGCTCGGCGATCGAGCCGGAACACTAGGAGGAAGACCGCAATGACCCACGTACTCGCCGCGTTGAACGGCGACGTCACGAAGGCCGGAAAGGCGATCGGCCTTGCGATGGGCGTCGGCCTCGGCGCGCTCGGCGCCGGCATCGGCATCGGCAACATCTTCTCGTCGATGATTCAGGCCGTCGCCCGCCAGCCCGAGCTCCGCGGTGAGCTCCAGGGCATCCAGTGGCTCGGCTTCGCGCTCACCGAGGCGGTCGTGTTCTACGGCCTGCTCGGCTCGATCCTGGCCTACGTCCTCGTCTGATGCTCGTCGGCGCGAATCCGCTCATCTCGGTCACGCCGGGGCTGATGATCTGGACGATCGTCTGCTTCCTGATCACGCTGTTCGTGCTGAAGCGCTACGCGTTCGGCCCGATCCAGAAGATGCTCGACGATCGGCGCGAGCAGATCCGCCGCTCGATCGAGGAGGCGGAGAACGCGCGCGCCGAGGCGCGAACGCTGCTCGAGGAGCACCGCTCGCTCATGAACCAGGCACGTGGGGAGGCGGAGCAGATCCTCGCCGAGGCCCGGCGCACGCGCGAGTCGATGGAGCAGCGCATGCGCGAGGAGACGGAGGCTGAGCGGCAGCGCCGGCTCGAGGACACGCGGCGCGAGATCGCTGCGGAGACGGCGCGCGCGCTCGACCGGATCCGCTCCGAGGTCGCCGACCTGACGCTCGAGGCGACGGCGATCGTCGTGGGCCGCACGCTGGACGCCAAGCGCGACCGCGAGCTCATCTCCGAGGCGATCGGCTCGCTCGACTTCTCGAAGCTCGAGGACACCCGATAGTCGAGGACCTGCAATAGCCGTCGCGCACCGCATCTACGCCGAGGCGCTGTTCTCGGCTGCGAAGGACAGCAACCGTCTCGCGCAGGTGCACGAGTCGCTCTCCGATTTCGCAACCGCGATCGAGCAGACGCCGGAGCTGCGCGCGGTGTTGCGAAACCCGCAGCTCGAGTCCTCGGCGAAGGCGTCGATCCTCGCCGATCTCGCCGGCGACGACGAGCCGCTGTTCAGGAACTTCCTGCTGCTGACGGCGGAGAAGGGCCGCGCGGGTGAGCTCGAGGACATCGCGAAGGAGTTCGAGCGCTTGATGGCCCGCGAGGAGCGCCGCCTCACCGTCGAGCTCACGACCGCTCGTGAGCTGACCGACGAGGAAGCGCAGGGAATCGTCGACCAGATCGAGAAAGCGGCGGGCCGAACCGTGGAGGCGACGCGAACGGTCGATGCCGACCTCCTCGGCGGCATCGTGCTCCAGGCCGGCGCGTACCTCGTCGACGCCAGCGTGCGCGGAAGATTGGAACGACTGCGACAGACACTCGTGAGGAGCTGAGAGACCCTTGAAGCTGCGCCCTGAAGAGATCACGTCGATCCTGCGTCAGCGGATCGAGCAGTTCGACGTCGAGACCGATCTGGCCGAGGTCGGCACGGTCCTCCAGATCGGCGACGGAATCGCCCGCATCTACGGACTGGAGAACGCCGTCGCGATGGAGATGCTCGAGCTCGAGCACGGCGTCATCGGCCTGGCGTTCAACCTCGAGGAGGACGACGTCGGAGCGGCCCTCTTCGGCGAGTGGGAGCGGATCAAGGAAGGACAGCCTGTGCGCCGCACGGGCCACGTGGCGAGCGTCCCCGTCGGCGAGGCGCTACTCGGCCGCGTCGTCGACCCGCTCGGGAACCCGCTCGACGGCCGTGGGCCGATCGACACGGACGAGCGTCGTTCGCTCGAGTTCAAGGCTCCGGGCGTGATCGCGCGTCAGCCCGTCAAGGAGCCGCTCCAGACCGGCATCAAGTCGATCGACGCGATGACGAATATCGGCCGCGGCCAGCGAGAGCTGATCATCGGTGACCGCTCGACCGGCAAGACGGCGATCCTCATCGACACGATCCTCAACCAGAAGGAGACCGACGTCTACTGCATCTACGTCGCGATCGGCCAGAAGGCGTCGACGGTCGCGCAGGTGTACGAGCGTCTACGCGAAGAGGGCGCGATGGAGTACACGACCATCGTCACCGCCGCCGCGCACGAGGCCGCCCCGATCAAGTGGATGGCGCCGTTCGCGGGCACGGCGATGGGCGAGTACTTCCTGTTCCAGGGCAAGCATGCCCTCGTCATGTTCGACGACCTCTCGAAGCACGCGGACGCATACCGGCAGCTGTCGCTGCTGCTCCGCCGCCCACCGGGCCGCGAGGCGTTCCCGGGCGACGTCTTCTACCTGCACTCGCGGCTGCTCGAGCGTGCGTGCAAGCTCAACGACGAGGAGGGCGGCGGCTCGCTCACCGCGCTGCCGGTGATCGAGACGCAGGCCGGCGACATCGCCGCGTACATCCCCACGAACGTCATCTCGATCACGGACGGCCAGATCTTCCTCAACGCCGAGTTGTTCTACTCTGGTGTCCGCCCAGCCGTGAACGTCGGCACGTCGGTGTCGCGGGTCGGCTCGTCGGCGCAGACGAAGGCGATGAAGAAGGTTGCGGGCCGACTGCGCCTCGACCTCGCGCAATACCGCGAGCTGGAGGCCTTCTCGCAGTTCGGCTCCGACCTCGACCGTGCGACGCAGCAGGCGCTGACCCGTGGCGAGAAGATGGTCGCGACGCTCAACCAGCCGCAGTACGACCCGTGGCCGACCGAGGAGCAGGTCGTCGCGATCTACGCGGGCATTCACGGATATCTCGACGACGTCCCGACCCCCCAGGTGCCGCGCTTCCAGGACGAGCTCCGCGAGTTCCTGCGCGCTGAGGGCTCGTCCTACAAGCAGATCCGCGACACCGGCGACCTGCCGGACGACCTCGCGGAGAAGCTCAACGCCGAGATCGAGAAGTTCAAGAAGTCGTTCAACGTCCAGGAAGAGAGCACGCTCATTTAGATGGCGTCTCTGCAGGACATCCGCCGGCGGATCACGTCGGTCAAGAACACGCGCAAGATCACGAAGGCGCTCGAGCTCGTCGCGGGCGCACGGCTGCGCCGCGCGCAGACGCGGATCGAGGAGATGCGGCCGTACGCCGACCGGATGCGGGAACTGATGGCGGGTACCGCGCGGGCGGCGGCGTCGTTCCGGAATCTCGCCTTGATGCAACGGCGCGACGTTCGGCGCGTGGCCTTCGTAGTCGTCACTGGCGACCGCGGCCTCGCGGGCCCGTTCAACGGTCAGGTCCTCCGGCGTGCGTTCGAGCTGGAACGGACCGAGCGTGCCGCGGGCCACGAGGTGGTCTGGACGGTCGTCGGCCGGAAGGGTGCCTCGACGCTCCGCTTCCGCCGCTACGAGCTGACGGCGCAGTGGGCCGGGTTTGCCGACAAGCCGACCTACGAGGATGCGCAGACGATCGCGCACCGGCTCGCCGAGCTGTACACCGAGGAGCAGGTAGACCGGGTGGTGCTCGTCTACAACCGCTTCGTGTCGGCGCTCGTCCAGCGCGTGACGATCGCCGACCTGCTGCCGATCCCCGAGGAGGCCCTCGGGGCGGGGCAGGACCTGACTCCGCGCGAGGAGGCGCTCCGCGGCGACTTCATCTACGAGCCGGAGCCGGAGGAGATCCTTGAGCGGCTCCTGCCCGTCTACCTCGAGACCGAGATCTATCGCGCGCTGCTCGAGTCGGCGGCTTCGTTCCTCGCCGCCCAGATGACGGCGATGCGGAACGCCTCGAAGAACGCGGGCGAGCTGATCGACACCTATACGCTCCAGATGAACCGCGCCCGGCAGGCGCAGATCACTCAGGAGATCCTGGAGATCGTCGCCGGTGCGGATGCTTTGGCCGGCTAACTCCCGCAGGCGGCCTGCGTCGTAGACACCATGGGGCCTGTTCTGTCCATGGAGTGCGAGCATGCCCGTTCCCTGACATCGCTCAGGCTCGACGGTGAGCTTTCGCAATTCGAGCAGGCGCTCGTGCGCGCGCATGTCGGGCGCTGTGCGGCCTGCGCCGAGTTCGAGCGCTGCCTGGACGCGCTGACGTCGGAGATCCGCCGGGAGCCGCTTCAGCGGCCTGCACGTGCGCCGATGCTGGAACGCCGCCGCCGCACCGGCAGGCGCGCTCTCCAGATCTGCGCCGCCGTCGCCACGGTTGCGGTCGCGGCCGCCCTCGGCAGTCTCGCCGGCTCCCTCGCCTCTCCGGGCCGCGCGACCGAGCTGACCGCGCCCGAGGTCGTCCGCGTCGCCTCGGACTCGACCGGTGCGACCGTGCGCCCCGGCACGCGGCTGCAGCCGCCCATCGCGGTGTAGGAAGGTTCTCCGCGAATCTCGCGAAGGCATTCGGCTAGATTTCCCGGGCCCCGACCACGCCCAGGAGACCCATGGCCGACGCAAAGCAGAACGGCAGCAACACCGGCAGGATCGTCGAGATCAAGGGTGTCGTGCTCGACGCCGTGTTCCCGTCGAGGCTGCCCGACATCTACAGCGCGCTCAAGATTCAGGTGCCGGTCGAAGGCGGCGGCACGACCGAGCTGATCGCGGAGGTGCAGCAGCACCTCGGCGACGATCGCGTGCGTGCAGTCGCGATGGACACGACCGACGGTCTGTCGCGCGGGGTCGAAGTGGTCGACACCGGCGAGCCGATCTCGGTTCCGGTGGGCGACCAGACGCTCGGGCGGGTCTGGAACGTGATCGGGGATCCGGTCGACGGCAAGCCGGCCGCGACAGGCGAGCGCTGGACGATTCACCGCGATCCGCCGGAGTTCGGCGAGCTGTCGGCGAAGATCGAGATCTTCGAGACGGGCATCAAGGTCATCGACCTGATCGCTCCGTACGTTCGCGGCGGAAAGATCGGGCTCTTCGGGGGCGCGGGCGTCGGCAAGACGGTGCTCATCCAGGAGCTGATCCACAACGTCGCGCGCGAGCACGGCGGCGTGTCGGTGTTCACCGGCGTCGGCGAGCGTACGCGCGAGGGTAACGACCTCATTCTCGAGATGACCGAGTCGGAGGTGATCGACAAGGTCGCGCTCGTCTACGGGCAGATGAACGAGCCGCCGGGAGCGCGTCTCCGCGTCGGCCTGTCGGGCCTCACGATGGCGGAGTACTTCCGCGACCAGGGCCAGGACGTCCTGCTCTTCATCGACAACATCTTCCGCTTCGTGCAGGCGGGCTCCGAGGTGTCGGCGCTGCTCGGCCGCATGCCGAGCGCCGTCGGCTACCAGCCGACGCTCGCGACCGAGATGGGGCAGCTGCAAGAGCGCATCACCTCGACGCGCACCGGCTCGGTTACGTCCGTGCAGGCGATCTACGTGCCGGCTGACGACCTCACAGATCCTGCGCCCGCGAACACGTTCGCGCACCTCGACTCGACGACCGTGCTCTCGCGCGCGATCGTGGAGAAGGGCATCTACCCGGCTGTCGACCCGCTCGACTCGACGTCGCGCGCACTCCAGCCGGGAATCGTCTCGGCGGATCACTACCGAACGGCGACGCGTGTGCAGGAAGTGCTCCAGCGGTACCGCGACCTCCAGGACATCATCGCGATTCTCGGTATCGACGAGCTCTCGGACGAGGACAAGATCGTCGTCGCGCGCGCACGCAAGATCGAGCGCTATCTCTCGCAGCCGAACTTCGTCGCCGAGCAATTCACCGGCACGCCGGGCGAGTACGTGAAGCTCGAGGACACGATTCGCGGCTTCACCGAGATCCTCGACGGCAAGCACGACGACCTGCCGGAGCAGGCCTTCTACATGGTCGGCGTCATCGAGCAGGCAGTCGAGCGCGGGCGCCAGCTCGCAGGCGAGCAGTCCGGCGACGCGCCGACGCGTGAAGCGCAGGCGGAGGCCTTGGAGCCCGAGACCGCGGACGCCACAGCCTAGGGGCACTGATGGCCGAGCATCCCCCTTTCTCGGTCTCGGTCGTCACGCCCGCGGGCGCGGCGTTCGAAGGCGAGGCCCAGATGGTGATCGTTCCGGGCGCGGCCGGTGAGATCGGCGTGCTCGCCCGGCACGCGCCCCTGGTCGCGCTGCTGAAGGCGGGCTCGACGCGCGTGCACGTGAGCGACGGCGACATCCGCGAGTTCGCGACCGGCCACGGCTTCTTCCAGGTCATCGAGGACCGGGCGATCGCGCTCGTCGACGCAGCCGTCATGGCCGACGAGATCGACGAGGCGAAGGTGCAGCGTCAGCTAGAAGAGGCGAAAGCGGAGCTCGAGCGCGTCGAGCACGGCGAGTCCACCGCCGACCGCTGGCAGCTCGAGCAGAGAATCCTCCACGCAGAGAACCAGCTCCGCGTGCTCGGCCGCATCTCCTGACTGCTGTCCACTACGCGATCGCAATGGCGAGAGTTCAGCCCTTTTTCCGGCGCGTGCGTTCGTGCGCGTGCGCATGCGGTCGAGACGCGAGCAGGGCGAGCAGGGCGACGGCGACGAAGTTGCGGAACGTGGGCTCCGGCCAGCGAACTTCAGCAGCACCGTGGAACCAGGAGGGGTCTGCGAGGAAGACGATGGCCGCGATCAGGATCTTGCCGAACCAGCTGAGGACAAGGAACAGGGTCGCGAGAACGATCCCCCAGAAGGCAAGCTCCGGCAGGCCTACTGCGGATGCAAAGTCGAGCACGTTCCAAGCGACCCAGAAAACCAGCGGACCGAGCAGGATCGCTGCGATGAGTGCCGCGAGCGCAACGGCAAGCCCGCCCGCGACGAGGGCGCCGATCCCAAGGATGCGCAGCACGATGCCGAGGACCGGACTCACACGCCGAGTTTACGACGGTCGAGTTGCGGAGGACACACGGCTTGTCTGCGCCACTGTTGCTCCTACAACCCTTGAAGCGTCTTAGAGGCCGTCCAGCACCGGAAAGCGTGCGCGCGCGTCGAGGCAGTCGGAAGCGAAGAGCGCCGCGCCGACGCCGCCGGTGAAGAGCGAGTAGCGTCCCGGAAGCCGCCGCGACTGCTCGAGTGCGTGCATCGCGAACGCTCGCGCGCGCTCGAGCCAGCGCTCGTCGCCCGTGCGCTCGAACGTCTTGAGGAAGGCGTAGCCGTTGCCGGCCGTGCCGTGGCAGATGCCTGCTCCCTTCTCGTCGCCGAGCGGGCCGGCGTCCCAGACGAGCTCCGCAGCCGCGAGCAGCAGCTCCTCGTCGAGATAGCCGGCCGCCGTGACGACGATGCCCGGGGCGCCGCCGCACCATTGCAAGCGCGGCTCGCCGTCGCTGCCGAGCCAGTTCGCGCGTCCGTGCTCGACGACCGCCGTCCGGGCGAGCGCTCCCGCTGTCTCGCGCAGCAGCGGATCGAGCCGCGTCGGGTCGAGGAGCGGGCGAAGGGACGCGACGATGCCGACGAGGCCGTGCGGTGGGCCGAGGCTCCGCCGGCTCTCGCCGTACAGCCGCTGGGTCCAGAGGCCGTCGGGCTCGCGGCGCGTCAGGAGCGCGTCCGCGCTCTCGTCCCACGCCTCGCGCCAGCGCTCGTCGCCGGTCCACTCCAGCATCGCGCGGGCCGCGATGAGCGTGCCCGGCGAGCCCCACATCACTCCACTCGCGTCGTTGTCGCGGTTCTCGCGAACCCGCGCCAGGAGGGCCTCGGCGAGTGGGCCGCTTGGAGTCTGCCGCCAGGCGACGGTGAGGAGGCCGCTCTCGCCAGCGAGCAGCGCCGATTCCGGCGGCACCGGCAACTCCTCTCCGGTCATGAAGTCGGGGTCGGCGCGAAACGACTCCAGCGCGCGTCCCGCGATGTCGCCCAGGTCGAGAGTCGTCTCGGCATGCGGGCGCAGCGCGTCAAGTGCCCAAACAACCCCCGCCGCTCCGACGTAGAGGTTCTTCAGGGGCAGGGCCGAACGCCACCCGTCCCACTCGTGCGCCGGCCAGAGTCCGTCCGGAGCGTACGCCGCTTCGGCGTCCGCGACGATCGCGCGGATCGCTTCCCGGACGTGCCGCTCGTCCCACGGCGCGTCCGTGAGCGGTTCATGAAGCTCCGGCCGATACAGCACCGAAGCGGAGATTACGCCGTCTGGAGCTGCCCGATCAGGTCGCGGTGGGCCGGCAGGTAGAGGCTCTCGACGTACTCGACGAGCATGCGATTCGTGTTGAACCGTGCACCGAGCTCTGCGATCGAGCTACGCATCAGGCCGAGCCATTGCTGTGGCAGCCCGCGCTCGTCGCGGTCGTAGTACGCGGGTAGCACATGCTGCTCGAGCACCGCGAACAGCGCTTCGGCATCCGCGGCATCCTGAGCCTCGTCGTTTGCGGCGATCCATTCGCCGCCGATCGCGAAGCCGGTGTCCGGGGAGTAGCCCTCGACCCACCAGCCGTCGAGGATCGAGACGTTGACGACGCCGTTGAGGGCCGCCTTCATCCCCGACGTCCCCGACGCCTCGAGTGGGCGGCGTGGAGTGTTCAGCCACACGTCGACGCCCTGCACGAGATACCGCGCGAGCGTCATCTCGTAGTCGGGCAGGAAGACAACGCGGCCGTGTGCCTGCGGGCTCCGGGCGAAGGCGATGACCTTCTGGATCAACGCCTTGCCGCCCTCGTCCGCCGGATGTGCCTTGCCCGCCATCGCAATCTGGATCGGGCGCTCGTCGTCGGTGAGCAGCCGGGCGAGGCGGGCGGGGTCGCTGAAGATGAGGTCGGCGCGCTTGTAGGTCGCGAAGCGCCGCGCAAAGCCGATCGTCAGCACGTCGGGATCGAACGAGGCCGGCAGTCCGCGCGAGTGCATGAACCGGATGAGCGCCTCCCGAGCCGCACGCTGGACGCGCCAGAGCGACTCGTCGTCGAGGTCGTACGCACGGGCGAAGTCGGGTGTCCCCATGTCCTCCTCGGTGCCCAGCAGCAGGTCGAGGTCGTCGCTGATCCACGTGCGCGCGTGGACGCCGTTCGTCACCGATCCGATCGGCACGTCGTCGATCGAGCGCTCGGGCCAGAGCGGGTGCCACATCTCACGCGACACCTCTCCGTGCAGCGCGGAGACGCCATTCGCGTATGTCGACGTCCGCAACGCGAACGGGGTGAGCCCGAAGCCCGTCTCGTCCGCCCTGACGCGGCCGAGCGCGACGAACTCGTCCCAGGTGAAGCCGCACAGTGTGACGAGATGCCCGACGTTCCGCTCGACGAGACGTGCGTCGAACACCTCGTTGCCTGCCGGCACGGGCGTGTGCGTTGTGAACACCGTCGACGCCCGGAGCCGCTGGAGCGCGGCGTCGCGCGTGAGCTGCGTCTCCGCGACGAACTCGCGTAGCCGCTCGAGTTGAAAGAACGCCGAATGGCCCTCGTTCATGTGGAAGACCGTCGGGTTTATGCCCAGCGCGCGGAGCGTGCGCACACCGCCTACGCCCAGCACGAGCTCCTGGTGCAGGCGGTGCTGGCGGTCGCCGCCGTAGAGCTTGTCCGTGATCGTTCGCGCCCATTGTGGATTGCCGTCGACATCGGTGTCCAGCAGGTACAGCGGGATTCGTCCGACCTCCACGCGCCAGACCTGGACGGTGACAGGCACGAGCGCGCCAGAGTCGTCTGCAAGCTCGACGATCGGCCGCACCTCCTCGAGCACGAGGGGGAGCTGCTCCGGGTTGTTCTCCGGGTAGCGCTCGGTCTGCCAGTCGCTCGCGTCGAGCTGCTGGCGGAAGTAGCCCTCCCGGTAGAAGAGCCCGAGGCCGACGAGCGGCACGCCGAGATCCGAGGCGGACTTCAGGTGGTCACCCGCGAGCACGCCGAGCCCGCCGGAGTAGATCGGCAGGCTCTCGTCGAGGCCGAACTCGCACGAGAAGTAGGCGACGCCGAACCGGTCGTCCTCCTCCCGGCGCTGCCACCACGTGCGGCGGTGCTCCTCTTGTCCAAGCTCCTGCAGGACGCGCTCGACGCGCTCGAGGTACTCGGGTGTCGCCCGGGCCGCGAGCTCGTCGTCGGTCAGCGCGGCGAGGAGCGCGGTCGGATTGTGGGCGAGCGCCGCGAACCGCTCGGGGTCGAGCTGCTCGAAGAGGGCGCGTGCCCCAGGGAGCCAGCTGAACCAGAGGTTCCCTGCGACTCTGCGCAGGGCCTCGCGCAGGGAGGCGGGGTTGTCGAAAGCGTTCATGAGCGTGGAGACGTTTCCAAGATGACCGGGAGAAAACGGCACCTTAGTGCACAAGGCCACTGCTAGCCTTCAGCTACCCGGAGAGCTTTGACAGGCAGCTTGGCGACCGGGTTACCAAACGCCTAAAGAGCCCGAGGGCGCGTCTCCGCGCTCCCGGGGCCTCAACGGGAGCAGGTGTGGTGTCCGATACGCGTCAACGACTCGAAGCAGTTCTCCGCGAACGGATCGCCGTCCTCGACGGCTCCTGGGGCGTGCTCATCCAGCGAGAGCTGCGCGGGGAGGAGGCGTACCGGGGCGAGCGGTTCCGCGACCACTCGCACGACGTCGCCGGCGACCCGGACCTCCTGAACATCACGCGGCCGGAGGTCGTCACCCGGATCCACGACGACTACTTCGCAGCGGGAGCCGACATCGCGACGACGAACACGTTCACCGCGACGACGATCGGCCAAGCGGATTACGCCTTCGGGGCGGACGTCGTTCGCGAGATGAACCTGGAAGGAGCGCGGCTCGCGCGCCGCGCCGCCGACGACTGGACGGCGCGCACGCCGGACAAGCCACGGTTCGTTGCGGGCGCGCTCGGTCCGCTCAACGTCACGCTCTCCCTCTCGCCGAAGGTCGAGGACGCGGCCTACCGTGCGGTCACGTTCGAGCAGGTGCGCGACGCGTACGCACATCAGCTGGTCGCGCTGCGCGAGGGCGGTGTCGATCTGTTCCTGATCGAGACCGTGTTCGACTCACTCAACGCGAAGGCTGCGATCGTCGCCGCGAGCGACGTCGCGCCGGACGTCCCGCTCTGGCTTTCGTTCACGGCGATCGACAAGAGCGGCCGGAACCTGTCCGGCCAGACAGTCGAGGCGTTCTGGGTCTCGGTCGAGCATGCGAACCCACTGATCGTCGGGGTCAACTGCTCGCTCGGCGCTGCCGAGATGCGACCGTTCGTCGAGGACATCTCGGGGATCGCGACGACGTGGGTGGCCTGTTACCCGAACGCCGGCCTCCCGAACGACATGGGGTTGCACGACGAGCTGCCCGAGGACACGAGCCGGCTCCTCGGCGAGTTCGCCCAAGAAGGTCTCGTCAACGTCGTCGGCGGCTGTTGCGGCACGACCCCCGACCACGTGCGCGCGATCGCCGCAGCCGTCGCCGATGCTGCGCCGCGGGTCGTCCCCGAGGGGCGTCACGTCACCCGCTTCAGCGGCCTCGAGCCGTTCGCGATCACACCCGAGACGAACTTCGTGATGATCGGCGAGCGCACGAATGTCACGGGGTCTGCGCGCTTCCGCCGGCTCATCGAGGGCGACGTGTTCCAGGAAGCGCTCAACGTGGCCCTCGAGCAGGTGCGCGGCGGCGCGAACCTCCTCGACGTGAACATGG
>JBGQKY010000039.1:0-17086 GCA_041499745.1 Gaiellaceae bacterium | reverse complement strand
GTCGAGACGGCGGAGCAGCTGCTCGACCAGCGGCACCTGAAGGCGGAGTCGCTCGCGCGCCTGCTGTCGCTTGCGAAGGACGCGAGCGAGCGGTTCGCGCGCGAGGAGGACGTCGACGTGTCGTGGGAGCGGATCTGGTCGATCGAGCCGATCCTCTTCGACACCGAGCTGATCGAGCTCGCCGACGAGGCGATCCGTGAAGTGAGCGGCACGGCGCACCGGCTGCCGAGCGGTCCGCTGCACGACGCCGCCGAGGTGGCGCGCGCCGGCGTCCCGACCGTCATGCTGTTCGTGCAATCGCTGCGCGGGCTCTCGCACACGAAGCTCGAGGACACGAAGAAGGAGCATCTCGAGCTGTCGGTGCAGGCACTGGATCGTCTGACCTCGAAGGCATTGGAGGCGTTCTCGTGATCGATCGTTCGCTGTTCGGCGCCGAGCACGTCCAGAAGTACGTCGAGACTGACGGCGAGGTCGGCTATCTCTGGAACGGCGCGCCCGTACTCATCCTCACGACGACCGGCCGCAAGAGTGGTGAGCAGCGCTCGACGCCGCTGATCTTCGGCCGCGACGGCGACGACTACGTGCTCGTCGCCTCGCAGGGCGGCCGCCCGCAGCACCCCGGTTGGTACCACAACCTCGTCGCGCAGCCGGAGGTGCAGCTGCAGGTCAAGGGCGACGTCTTCCGCGCTCGCGCCCGCACGGCCGAAGGCGACGAGCGCGAGCGCCTCTGGCGGGCGATGAACGAGATCTGGACGCACTACGACAGCTACCAGGAGAAGACGGAGCGGGTCATCCCGGTCGTCGTGCTCGAGCGGGTCTGATCGGGAACGAGCGAGGTCAGGAGACAGGCTCCAGGCACCGGAGGTGACTGACCGGGTCGGAGGAATCGGGGTCGCGTTCGCGGTCGGCTGGAACATCGCGATCCTCGGGCCGATCGCGACGCATGGGCTGGCGGTCCGGGTATCTCAGCGCCCTCGTCGTGGTCGCCGTTGCAGGGGCGCTGCTCTCTCTCTCGCTCCTCCCGCCGCGCGCAGCGTCCGCCACGTCGGCGAGCGCCTCGGTCGAGGCTTCTTCCGCGATCGCCGCCTCTATCGGTTCGCTGCGATCCACGCGCTGTCCTTCGGCTTGAGCGTCATCGTCGGCAACTGGGTGGTGACCTGCTCGAGCACCACGGCCACTCGAAGAGCTCAGCGGCCCGAGCACCACGGCCACTCGAGGCGCAATCGTGCTCGCGCTGCCCGTGCCGTTGCCGGTGCTCTTCGTCAGCGCCGCCGTCGTCGGTCTCGCCGCCGGGATCCCGTTTGCGATGGCGTTCACGGGCGCCGCACAGGCCCGCCCCGACGCGCCGGGGGCCGCCGTCGGCTTCGTCAATGCCTGGGCCGCGCTCCTGATCGTCGCCGGCACGCCGCTCGTCGGCCTTACGTTCTCGCTGCCGGGCGACGGCCGTATCGGCTTCGTCGCGCTCGGCGTCCTCGCTGCACTCGCCGCTCTCGCCACGCCGCGCTAAGCTCGCTCCGTCCACCGACGAAGGAGGCTCGATGCTCAGCTTCGGCGTCACCGTGCTGCCCGACCCGCCGTACCAGCGCTGGCTCGAGCTCATCCAGGTCGCGGAGAAGCACGGCTTCGAGTACGCGTGGACGTACGACTCGCCCGTGCTCTGGCAGGAGGCCGTCCCGCTGCTCGCGGTCGCGGCTCGGGAGACGTCGAAGATCAAGCTGGGCCACTTC
This sequence comes from Gaiellaceae bacterium, assembly GCA_041499745.1. Taxonomy (GTDB): domain Bacteria; phylum Actinomycetota; class Thermoleophilia; order Gaiellales; family Gaiellaceae; genus Palsa-739. The sequence goes on along the minus strand of JBGQKY010000039.1, from coordinate 15,359 downwards.
GTGACGAACCCCGCGACGCGCGAGCCGACGGTGCTCGCAAGCGCCTACGCGACGCTGCACGACGTGTCCGACGGCCGGATGGTAATGGGCATCGGACGCGGCGACTCGGCCGTGAGATACATCGGCAAGCAGCCGATGAAGGTGGCAGAGTTCGAGCGCGCCTGCGCCATGATCCGCGAGTTCATGAACGGCCGCGAGGTCAACTGGAACGACAAGGACCTCCAGCTGAAGTGGGTGCGCGAGGAGCTGCCGGAGATCCCGATGTGGGTCGCCGGTTACGGGCCGAAGGCGCTCGCGGTCGCAGGTCGCGTCGGCGACGGCGTGATCATCCAGCTCGCCGACCCGGAGATCATCACGTGGATCATGGCCACCGCGCGCAAGGCCGCCGAGGAAGCGGGGCGTGACCCGTCGCAGCTGAAGTGCATCGTCGGGGCGCCGAGCCACGTCACCGACGACCTCGCCGATGCGCGCGACCAGGTGCGCTGGTTCCCCGCGATGGTCTCGAACCACGTCATGGACCTGATCGAGCGCTACGGCACGGACGGCAGCTCGGTGCCCAAGGCGCTCACCGACTTCGTCGAGGCGCGGAAGTTCTACGACTACAACGACCACTCGCGCGTCGGTGCGGCGCACGGCGAGTTCGTCACCGACGAGATCTGCGATCGCTTCTGCGTGATCGGCAACACCGAGCAGATCTCGAAGAAGCTCAAGGAGCTCGAGGAGATCGGAGTCGACCAGTTCAACGTCTACCTGATGACGCACGGGCAGGAAGAGACTCTCCAGGCTTACGGCGACAAGATCATCCCGGAGTTCACGTCCGTCGCCGCATAGCGGGCTCCAAGCGCTCCTCGAGATGCGGCAGGCGGTGCCGCTGTCGTTCTCGCGCGACGGCGAGCGCCTGCTCGTCGGCTCGAACCTTCCGGGGACGCAGCAGCTCTACGTTCTGCCTGCACGCGGCGGCGATCTCGAGCAGCTGACGCACGGCGAGGAGCCCGTCGCCGGCTTCGTCCTCCCGGACGGGCGGATCCTCGTCGAGAGGGACGAGGGCGGCAACGAGCGCACGCAGCTGTACGTGCTCGCCGCCGAGCTCGACGCGCTCGTCGTCGACCCGCGCTTCGTCCACCGGACTCCACACGCCGGCGGCAGGATGCTCGCGTACTCGACGAACCGGCGCAACGGCGTCGACTTCGACGTCGTCGCGCGCGATCTCGAGACCGGCACCGAGCGCGTGTGGGAGCTCGGCGGGAACCTCAGTGTGGAGGCAGTCTCTCCCGACGGGCGCTGGATCGCGGTCGACAAGGTCGGCGACCGCAGCGCCGACAACGACCTGTATCTCTGCGACACGGAGACCGGCGCGGTCGAGCACGCGACGCCTCACGACGACGCGGCCGAGCACTACTCGCCCACCTGGATCGGCGACCGGCTAGTTCTCTCGACAAACGCAGGCCGCGACACGTTCGCGATCGTGTGCGGGGGCGAGGTTGTGTGCGGCTCGGACTGGGATCTCGACTGCATCGCCGACGAAGCCGGGCGCCACCTGCTCGTCGTCGCGAACGAGGACGGCTATTCCCGGCTGACACTCCTCGACACACAGACGTTCGCCGTGCGCGAAGAAGTGCCGCTCCCGGGCAGGGGCGTCGTCGACTACCCGGTGTTCTCGCCGGACGGGTCGTTGCTCGCATTCTCCTTCTCGAGCGCGGTCGAGCCGCACGACGTGTACCTCTACGACGTCGACGCGAAGGAGCTGTCGCGGCTCACGACGAGCCCGCGCGAGGTCGATCCGGGGACGCTCGTAGAGCCCACGCTGCATCGCTTCGAGAGCTTCGACGGCGAGTCGGTGCCGGTCTTCCTGTTCGAGCCGGAGGGCGAAGGCCCGTTCCCTGTCGTCGTGACCGTGCACGGCGGTCCGGAGTCGCAGTGGCTGCCATGGTTCGCCCCGAGCTTCGCGCCGCTGACCCAGTACCTCGTCTCGCGCGGCTACGCGGTCGCCGCGCCGAACGTGCGCGGGTCGACGGGCTACGGCAAGCGCTATCAGTCTCTCGACGACGTCGGCCGGAGGCTCGACTCCGTGCGCGATCTCAGCATGCTGCACGAGTGGCTCGGCGCGCGGCCGGAGATCGACGCGTCGCGCGCCGCCGTCTACGGTCGCTCGTACGGCGGCTACATGGTGCTCGCCGCGCTCGCGTTCCAGCCTGACCTGTGGGCGGCCGGCATCGAGTGCGTCGGCATCTCGAGCCTCGTCACGTTCCTCGAGAACACGTCGGAGTACCGGCGTGCCGCCCGCGAGCGCGAGTACGGCTCGCTTGCGGATGACCGCGATCTTCTCTTGCACGCGTCGCCGATGACGCACATCGCCGCAGTTCGCGCGCCGCTCTTCATCCAGCACGGCCGCAACGATCCGCGCGTGCCCGTGTCGGAGTCGGAACACATCCACTCGGTCCTCACGGAGAGAGACATCCCGAGCGAGCTGCTGATCTTCGAGGACGAAGGGCACACGGTCGAGAAGCTCCCGAATCGCATCGAGCTGTTCACGCGGGCGGCCGCGTTCCTCGACCAGGTCCTCGCGAGGTAGGCCGGTACCATGGTCGCGCCAAGGCGCCTTGGCCGAGTGGTTAGGCAGCGGCCTGCAAAGCCGTTTACAGCAGTTCGAGTCTGCTAGGCGCCTCTGATGGTTGCGTTCAAGCGGCTTCCGCCGGTGGCAGTCTGCGCGCTTGCAACCCACGCGCTGGTGTACCGCACGTTGTGGCCTTCGGACGGATTCTCCGGGCACCTTCCCGGCGATGGTCCGATCGCTCGGCGCCTCGTCGCTTGCTCCTGTTGATTCAGGAGTCGGTCGAGAGATCGGTCGAGGTGGGACATCCCGCGTTCCAGGCGTTCACGCCGTTCGAGTGGCTCGTACTGCTCGCGGGTCTCACGACGACCTCGGTGCTGCTGGCGGTCGGGTTGCGGCTGGCGAGGGAGGTCGCCGGCCGCGTGCTCGGGTCCGCTTTTCCACAGCGGCGTCATCGGCAGGTCCCGCTCGGATGGAGCGTCGTCACCTGCAACCGGCGGCGACCACGGCCGCTGGCTGGCCGGCTCGCACTCCGCGCGCCTCCCCTTCTCCTCCGCTGATCTCGTGCCGCCCGCGCGCGGGCGTCCGACCGTTGGCGGCGCGAGCCGCCCGAGGTCTGATGGAAAGGAGACCCACCCGAAATGATCGCCACGAATACGGGCAGTCGCCTCGTCTGCGTGCTGCTCGCAGCCGGGACGGCGCTCACCCTCGTCGCGTCCGCATCGGCGCACGCGCACGTGAGCCCGCCGGTCGCGCTGGCCAAGGAGGGGCAGCTTTTCACCCTCGCCGTGCCCACCGAGAAGGAGGACTTGATGACGACGAAGATCGAGCTGATCCTGCCGGCGGGCTTTGCGATCGACTCCTTCGCCCCCTCGCCCGGGTGGCAGCGAGCGGTCGAGCAGAAGGGATCGGGCGAGGAGGCAGTCGTGCAGAAGGTCACCTGGACGGGCGGCCGAGTCCCGACGGGCGAGGACGCGATGTTCCAGTTCCTCGGCAGCACCGATACGGCGAAGACCTACACCTTCGACGTCCGCCAGACCTACTCCGACGGCTCCGTCGTCGACTGGTCGGGGCCGGAGGGTTCCGATACGCCCGCCCCGACCCTGCAGGCGAAGAGCTCGCTCGGGGGAGGCGGTGCGTCGGCGCTTGCGATCCTGGCGCTTGCCGTCGGTGGTCTCGGCCTGCTCATCGGGATCGTCGCGCTCGTCTCCCGCTCCGGGGGTCGCGCGCTCGCATGAGTCGGCGCTCGCGGACGTTCATGACGCTGCTTGCGCTCACGGCGGCTCTGGCGCTGCCGGGGTCGGCATGGGGGCACGCAGTACTGCTGCACACGGTGCCATCGCCGAGCGGCGTCGTGAACCGTCCGCCTGCGCAGGTCTCGCTCACCTACAGCGAGGCGGTCGAGCATCGCTTTGCGATCGTCTCCGTCACCGACGCAGACGGCACACCGCGAGCCTCAGCACCTGCCAGGCGATCGGCCACCGACCCGGACACGCTCGTCGTCCCGCTCGAGCAGCTCGCGCGGGGCTGGTACCTCGTCTACTGGTGGGTCATTTCCGTCGACGGCCACCCTGTCCGCGGCGCGTTTACGTTCGCGGTCGGCCCCAACCCCGGCCCGGCGCCCCAGTTCGTCATCCCATCCATCTCGGAGACAGCCGCGACGCCGCGGCCGCTGATCGCCCGCTGGACCGTCTTCCTCTCGCTGATGGCCGCGGTCGGCCTCTACGTGCTGCGAATGCTGATCGCACGTCCGCTCGTACGCCGGGTGCAGGGCACCGAGCTGCGCGCTGTCTCGATCTGCTTCGCGGTCACCTCTGCGATTGCGCTAATCGCAACACCGGTCTACGTCTTCCTCGCCACGTCGGAGTTCGCGCAGCGCTCGGTCCGCGACATCGGCGCGCTCGTCCCGCTCATCCGCGTCTCTGCATTCGGCCGCGGCTACCTCGATCTCGAGCTCTGCCTCACGCTCTTCGCCGCGGCGGCGGCGATCTCGATCTGGCTCGATCGACCGGAACGCCCACAACGGTCGATCGCCGGTCTCCTGTCCGTGACTGGCGCGCTGACAGCCGCTGCGGCGGCACTCGTCGTTCCGGGTCTGGCCGGTCATGCAGCGCAGGTCACGCCGCGGGGTGCCTCTGTCTTTCTCGACTGGCTGCACCTGAGCGCCGGCGCCGTGTGGGTCGGCGGCCTTGTCGGTCTGCTCGTGCTCTGGCGCAGCCTGCCGAGCGCGCGCCGGGTCGCCGGCCTGGTCGTCTGTGTTCCGCGCTTCTCGAGCGTCGCCTTCGTTTCCGTGCTGGCCCTGATCGGCTCCGGGATCGGCGCCTCGATCCTGCACTTCCCGACGCTTGCGTCACTCTGGCAGACCTCGTACGGGAAGGCCCTCCTCGTCAAGGTCGGGCTGCTGCTCGCGGCGATGGGCCTCGCCGCGGTCAACCGCGTTCGCACGAAGCTCCGGCTCCTGGCTGCACGCGACCGCCCGCACCTCGGCCCGCCGGCGGCGGTGCTGCTCCGCCGGCTCGTGACCGGCGAGGTCGCGCTCGTCGCCGCTGCCGTCTTCGGCGCGGCCGTACTGTCAAGTCTCGCGCCGCCGGCGAAGGCACTCGCGGAGGTCGGCAACGCGTCCGGCCGCGTCGGACCGGGTCCCGTCACGAGCGTCTTCAACAGGAACGGGTACCGGCTGGAGCTCCACGTCAACCCGAACCGGGCGGCCGTCCCCAACAGCTTCACCATCGGCCTCAGCCGCAACGGACAGGCGGTTCATGGGGCCGACGTCACCGTCACCATCACGATGCTCGACATGGAGATGGGCGCGCAGGCCTACCACCTCGCCGAGACCCGACCCGGCCTCTACCGGCACTCCGCGCCCGCGCTCGTGATGGTCGGGCACTGGGGCATCACGTTCGAGATCCAGCCGCCCGGCCGGCAGCCCTTCACCGTGCTCCTCGTCGACCACGCCACCGGATGACCCGCAACCACAGGACCGCGCGGGCCGACGTCCGGCTGCGATTGCTCGCTGCGCTGCTCGCGCTCGGCGCCGGTGCCGCCGCCCTCGTCGTCGTCATCCTGCTCGCCCGCGATTCGATCTAGCGACTGATGCCGTTTACAGGGCTTCGACTCCGCCGGGCACCTATCGCAGGTTGCGCTCGAACCGGTCCCACCGCTTGTCGCCGCGGAAGAAAGCGAGCACGCCCTGCGCGTGAGCCCAGACGAGAAATGGCCGGTAGACCGTCAGCTCGAGCGGTGAGAGCACGATCAGCCACACGATGTCGCGAACGCGGTACGAACGCGTGCCGACGTCCTCGAGACGTACCGCAAGGACGCTCAGGCTTGCGAGGGCGAGCGACATCAAGCTCACTGCGAACCCGTATTCGGGCCAGCTCACCGCGCCGAAAAGGGCCGCCGCGGCGAGCGTCGTGAGCGCGAGCACCTCGACGAACGGTGCGAGCACCTCTGAGAGGATGCAGAACGGGATTCCGATCAGCCCGAATTGCCGATAGCGGGGGTTGAACGCCATCCGCCGGTAGTGCCACGTCGTCTCGAGCATGACTCGCTGCCACCGCGCACGTTGCGAGATGAGGCCGCCCAACCGGTCGGGTCCCTCCGTGCGCGCGACGGGCTCGGGCATCGACAGGATCCGGTACGGCCGTTCGGACCGGAGGAAGTGCTCGTGGACCCGGAAGGTGAGCTCGATGTCCTCGCAGCTGAAATCCGGGGAGTAGCCGCCGACTTCCTCGAGTGCGTCTCGCCGGTACAGCATGAAGGCCCCGCTCGTGCACACCACGGAGTTCATCCGGCTCCAGGCGAGACGCGTGGTCAAGAAGGAGCGCAGGTACTCGAGATGCTGGAAGTTGAGCAGCAGCGTGCTGCCGAGCAGTCCGGTCGTTCGCCTGTAGGGCAGCTCAGGGTGGGTTGCGACCACGATCTGGCTCGTAAGGCCGACGATGCGCCCGGGGTCGCGAAGCACGAGCCGCATGCTCGAGAGCAACGCGTGGCGCTCGTAGATCGTGTCCCCGTCAACACAGCAGACGTACCGGTAGCGGGCGAAGTTCAGCCCGCAGTTGAGCGGCTCGGCCTTGTTGCCGCCGGCCACCTTGTCGATCACTGTGAGACGCGGTTCCGTCTCGCTGCGATAGACCGCATCCACCGTGCCGATCGGAAGCACGCGGCGCTCGAACCGGTCGAACGGCAGGAGCGCGAACTCCCGGGTCAGCCGTTCCAGCGTCTGGTCCGTCGACCCGTCGTTGACGACGATCACCTCGAACTCCGGGTACTGGAGCTCGAGCAGCGCATGGACGACGCGAACCGCGAGCCCCTCTTCGTTGTGCATCGGCGCGATCACGGACACGGGAATCGTGAAACGTGACCGGGCGATGATCTCCCAGCCCTCGGCCTCACCCTCCCGAACGCGTGAGTGGTTCTCGACGACCGCGAGCAGCGAGAGGAGGTAGCCGATCGAGTACACGCAGAGGAGATAGACGACGCAGACGATCACGGCGACGCGGATCGGCTCCTCGGCGACCGACCCGAGGGGGAGAACGGTGTTCCGCCGCCACGTGAGGAGGTCGGAGTGGAAGACGACCGTGGCGCAGGCAAGCGCGGCGAACGCTGTGCCGCTTGCGAGGAGTCGGATGCGTTTCGACGTCATCCGCCGGACGCCGCAAGCCCCTGGAGCTCTTCGCCGTCCAGCCCGTTCCGCGCGGCTGCGCTGGCGGTGAGCCGCGGACCGCCGGCGGCCAGGATCCGCCGCAGCGTGTCAGGCCCCGGCCCGTCCGGCGGGCGCCGCGCCTCACCTGCGCTCAGCAGTGCGTCGAGGACGCCGGTGTTCTGGAGCACCTCGGCCGCGCCGTTGCGCGCGAAGGGGTCAACGTGGTCGAGGTAATCGACCAGAACCTCGAGTGCGACGGCCGGGCAGGCCTCGAGCGTCTCTTTCGCGGCTGCGCGCACCCACCACGACTCGTCGGCGAGCAGCGGTGCAACCGCGGCGGCGGCGGTGCCTTCGAGCCCCCGGAGAGCTCGAGCGGCGTGGGCGCGAACGAACCAGACTGGATCGCGCACGAGTGCGACGGCGGTCGTCGTTGCCGCAGAGCTCTCGCCCACGGCAAGGCTCTCGACCGCTGCGGCCCGCACAGAGGGGTCGGGATCCGCGGCCGCCTGTCCCAACGCGGTTGCGACCTCCTCCCGGCCGGCGTAACGGGAGAGCAATGTCGCCCCCCAGAATCGAAGCTGCTGCTCGTCCGCTTCGAGCAGCGGCAGGAGGAGATCCGCGATCGGCATCCGTGACTCGTCGAGCTGGGCGGCGATCCGCGAGCGGGAGAAGCGCTGGGTGCGGAGCGCGTGCGACAGGACTTCGGCCGAGCGCCGGTTGCCGAGCGATCCCAGCATCGCGACGGCTGCTGCGACCACATCCTCGTCGCCGCTCTCGACCGCCTCCTCGAGGAGCGGGAGCGCCGAGTGCCAGCCCGCCAAGGTAAGGATTCGGAGCGCACGGATGCGGCGCCACCTGCGCCGGCGGCCCGGGGCGCGCGCCAGCCGGATGATGTCGGCCGGGTGCCGCTCCAGGACGTGCCCGGCAAGGAGTGCTGCCGCGGGCCGGGGCGTGGCCGGGTCAGCGGCCGTCCGCTCGAGGATCCGGCGCGGCAGTCGTCGCAGGAGCGCCTCCGGGTCTCCCGCGTAGCGCAGGTCGGCCTGGACGCCGTGCTTTCGAACGCGGTCGAGGAGAGCACCGCCCAGGTCGTAGATCAAGCGCGTGAGGAGGACGTAGAGCGCGAGCCCCAGCCAGACGAGGGCGAAGGCGCCTAGCGCGAGCTCGAGAAATGTGTCGGTTCCGTTCACGACCGCCGGTGGAGACGGTGCGACGCGGCTCGCGAGCGCTCCACTGGGGCGTGACTCTACTGGCCTGACTGGGTTTCCACCGCATGGACCGGCGTGGGGGCAAACGACGTCTCGCGCAGCAACAGCGACGTTCGGGTCTACGTCTCCTTCAACAACGGCTCGAGCTACCAGCAGGTCGGCAGCGGCCGGTTCACGACGCAGAACGGCTTCGCCTTCTCCGGTCGGTTCTCGGCCGGGTCGGCGGCGGCGGCGGAACCACCCCGACTCCGCCCCCGTCCCCGACCCCTCCCGCTCCGCCCGCCGTGCCGATCACACCTTACGAGGGAGGCCCTCCTTACGGAAGCGCCGGGTTCGACTCGCCGGTGACGCGCGCAGTCTTGATCGAGTCAAGCTTCGGGTAGTTCTTCTCGAGCCAGGCGTTGCCCTGAAGCTGCATCTCGGCCTGGCGCGGCGTGGGCTGGTCGCCGTAGCCGGCGTACAGCTTGTCGACGACGCCCATGCCCTGCGTCACCGCGCCGAACGGCGCGAAGTGGCTGTTGTCGAGCGCTCTGTTGTCGCCGAGGTTGATGAAGACCTGCGTCGTCCGCGTATTCGGCCCTGCCGCTGCGAACGTGACGCCGCCGCGCTGGTTGTGCACGGTCACGAGGTCGTCCGGGATCATCGCGCTCCGCCACTTCTTCGAGACCTGTGGATACGGGCTGATCCCGAACTGGACGACGAAGTTCGGGACGACGCGGAAGAACGTCGCGCCGTCGTAGAAGCCCGACTTGACGAGGTTGTAGAAGCGGTGGGCGCCGTGTCTCGCCCAGCTGCGGTGGACCTCGATCGTGAAGTCGCCCTTCGTCGTCTTGAATGTCGCCTCGAAGATCTGCGGCGCCTTCGCGGCGAGCTTGTCCGGGTGCAGGAGCGCGGGCGCAGGCCCGGCGGGCTTGCCGCCCCCGCATGCCGCGACCGCCGCGGGGACGGCGAGAGCGAGGGCAAGCACCCCGAAACGTCGCACGAATTCAGGCTAGCGGCTCATCGCGTTAGGCTGCGCCTGATGCGTCGTGCACTCCTGGTAGCGGTCGCCGCGACGGCACTCGTACCCCTCGCGGGCGCCTCGGAACAGCGCGGATTCGCGTTCGGGCGCGTCGGGGGGAACATCCGCCCGTACAAGGTGTCGATCGGAAACGACGGCGTCGTGCGCGTGCAGGGTGCCGTCGAGGTCGGACGGAGAAAGCTCACGCTCGCGCAGCTCGCCGAGCTCAACCGCATCGCGAGCGTGACGCGCTTCACCGCGCTGCCGCTCGCGACGAGCTGCAAGGGAACGCTCCCTGACGTCGCCGCCACGTACATCCGCGTGGGCGCCCGCACGGTCCGCGTACACGGCAGCTGCGTGCCGGGCTACGCGCGTCTCTGGAAGGCGCTCTCGCGCGCCGTGAAGATCGCCTAGTGCGGCCTCTCGTAACGTTCGACCCGAAACAGCGGCAACTGGAGGCCGCACTAGGCGTTCCGCCGCCAGAGCAGGAAGCCGAGCGGCAGGAGGCCGCCGAGCACGAACCATGGTGCGAGGGCGATGCGCGCGTACGCGTCCACGTGCGTCCGCGTGCCGGCGCGCCCGACCGCCTCCCGGGCCGCGCGCGAGAACGACGCGAAGTCGCGCTCCTCGTACGACCGGCCGGCCCCAGTGAGCCTCGAGACGTCGTCGAGCGCCCGCTTGCTGGCGGGGTCCGCGACGTAGTGCGGATCGACCTTCTCCGCCCGGAAGATGCGCTCGCCCGGCGCCCAGACGTGAACGAAGACGGGTGTCACACGCCGATGGAGCGTCAACCGGAGTACGGGGGAGATGCCCGAGGACTCGCCGTCTGTGAAGACGACGAGCAGGCGCCGCTGAACGTCCTGGGCGAAGAAGTGGGACTCGACGAGCGGGATGAGCGCGTCGAACGACGTCGCTCGGCCCGTGTTGTACGGCTGGCTCGGCGGCGGCTGGTTGACGGCGATCGACTGCATGACCGTGCGCTCGAAGAGCGTGCGGTCGGTCGTCGGCATGAGATTCGGAAGCGAGCGGTCGGTCATGGATGCGATGCCCATCGGCACGTCAGAGAGGGCATGCTCGAGCCGGAGCGCCAGGCGCTTTGCCCGGGCGAGCCGTGTCGGCTTTCCCGGTCCCGCAGCGGCGCGCATCGAAAGCGAGGTATCGAAGAGCACGATCGCCTGCGCGTCGGCGCGCTCGCTCACCAGCTGCTGACGAACGACCACCGGCTGCGCGGCTGCGACGGCGACGAGCGCCGGAAGCAGAACGAGCGCCACGGCAACTGGGACGAGTGCACGGCGTCCCGGGCCGTCGACGCGCAGAAGTCGCCGGAGCTGCCCGGCCCGCCGCTCGAGCAGGACGAGCGCCCCGAGCGGCACCACGGCGGCCAGGACGAAGAGCGCGGCGAGCGGCGTCAAGAACGACACGCCGAGAACAGCGAGCATCAGTATCCGCTGCCCTCTTTGGTCGCGCCGCGCCCGCGGCCGAACCCGTAGCCGCTGCGTGCGTCCCGGCCGAGCTTGCCCTTGCCCGGCCGCTGCACGCGCAGCAAGAGTTCGAGGTTCTGCTTCGCGTCCGCGTTGCGCGGATTGATCGCGATCGCCTGCTGGAAGTACCGCATGCTGCGTATGAGGATCTGCGCAATTGCGTCCTTGTCGCTCCCCGGCGCCGGCGTCGTCACGACGAGCACGCCGAGGAGATTCGCCGCCGTGGAGCGCTCGGTCGACGTCGGCGCCGACTCGATCAGGCGCCGGAGCTTGTCCTGCGCGTTCGCGCGCAGTGTCGGCGTGTCTTGACGGAGCTCCGGATTGCTGCCGATCCGGCTGTACCAGAAGTACTGGAGCGCCCGGCGGTAGGCGAGCGTATTCCCGGTCCCGATCAGCTTCGCAGCCGGGTCACCGGGGAGGACGGTCGCCGGCGTCCAGAGCGCCTTGTGTGTGGGTAGTGCGCGGAAGCGCAGATCATCGCGGGTGACGGTCGTGCCCCAGACGCGAACGTCGAGTGCGACGAGGACGAGGATCGTCGCAGCGCCTGCGCAGAGGAGTGCGAGGAGCGCGGTCCGATGCCGGCGGAGGCGTTTCATGGCGTCACCCTCACGGCGACCCTGCCGTTCCAGCGCTCGTTGCCCGCGATCAGGAGCACGAGCAGCCCGCCGAGCAGGAGCAGGGTCAAGGGTACGGGTGCGGCGATCGGCGCCGCATGCCGCGTCGCCGTGTGCGTGAAGACGCTCGGATCGACGAAGGCGTTGGCGCCGAAGAGCGCTGCGAACAGCCGCAGGTCGCGCGGCGCCGCGAAGAGGGGCACGATTCGAACCGGGATCTTCGCTTGCCGGAGCGTCAGCGCCTCCTGCTCGAGCCTCGATTGGTCGGCATTCGAGTCGTCGAGGTCGCTCACGAGCAGGATCGCACCCTGCTTCACGTGCGCGCGTCTCAGCGCGTGGCGCGCCATCGCGAGTCCCGCGCCGACGCGCGTCCCGCCCATGAACGTGTCCCAGGGGGGCTGGACGAACACCGGCGTGCCCCCGTAGTAGTGGTCCGGGACGAAGAAGGGCATGAACTGCCCCAGCGCGCCCGGCGGCGAGTTAGGCGGCAGGAGCTCGTATGCCGTATCGGAGAACATGACGAGGCCGATTGACTGGTTCGCGTTCACGATTCCCCGCAGCGTCGTCGCGACGCGCGCGTACGTCGGCCCGGAGATGCTCGCCGACATGTCGAGCACGACAATGCCGGCGTTCGTCCCTTCCGGGAACACCGCCGCGCGGCCTGCTCCCGCCGAGCGCGCAGCCGCGAAGAGCAGGGCGAACGTGCAGGCCAGCGCGACCAGGAACAGGATGCGCACAGCGGCCGTGCGCTGCGCCGGGGCGCGCAGGTTGCGGAGATCGGCGAGCGGAACGGCGCCGCTCCTGTGGAGCGTCGTCAGTCTCACTCGACCTCCTCCTGTGTCTCGCGCGCCTGCTCGGCGAACTCCTCGACCTCCTCGTCGTCCGGCGTCCGCGGCGACCAGGCAAGCTCGCGGGCGATCCGGGTCAGCTCGTCGGCCCGCTCGACGCCGAGCTCGCCGGCGACGCGCTCGAACGCTTTGCGCTGGAGCGTCTCGTCGCCGTGCTGGTGCGCGTAGCGCAGGACGGCAAGTGCGCGCTCGAGCGTCGTGCCGGTCTCGACCTGGAGTGCCGCACGGTGGGGGCGGACGATGAGATACCAGCGGCGGCCGAAAAGAAGGGCGCCGGCGCCGAGGACGACGGCGAGGCCGAGCGCGGCCCAGAACAGCAGGGTGGGCGACAGCCGGAACGTCGGCGCTGCGACCGGTGTCATTCCGGTGCGCCAGTTGAGGTGGTTCGTCTTGCGGAGGAAGGCGGCGACACCGGGGCTCACCTGCGAGAGGACCTCCACCGGCGGCCAGCTCGCGTTGATCCCGTAGGCGGGCTTGCGGTCGATCGCGAGATACTCGACGCGGGCCGGCGGGAACTTGAAGACATGGAACTTGTCGCTCGGCGGGAGTCGCGGTACGCAGGGCGCGGTGATGCAGCGCAGCGTCCACGTCCACGTAACCTGCGCAAAGCGGCCCACCCGAGCACGCAAGACATTCGACGTCAACGGCTCGTACGGCGTGAAGCTGGCGGTGACGCGGAGTCGCTGCGGGTCGATCCACTTCGTGTCGGCTACAACCGCGATCTTCGCGGTGAGCGAGTCGCCGAAGAGGTGCACGGTGGGAGAGATGCTGGCGTAGGCCTTAAGAGGCGCCCCTTCGCCGATCGAAGAGCCGGCCTCGAAGACGGGCAGGCGCGCAGCGGCCGGAGCTGCGAGTGCGAGCGCTGCCGCTCCCAGGAGCAGAACGCGCTTCACGCGACCGCCCCACGCCACATCTGGCGCACGTCGGCCCAGCGCAGGAACGCGCCGAGCATCTCGCCGAGGTCGTGCGTGTGCACCCCGACCGGCTCGATGCCGAGCGACCGGAAGTCGCGCACGAGCCCGTCCCAGCGGGCCTCGTGCTCGCGGCGGAGGGCGACCGCCTCCCGCATGGTCAGGTACACGGGAACCACGCGCCCGCTCGCCGGGTCAGCGTACGGAACGGTGATGCCGCCGACGTCGGGGAAGCTGCGCTCCCAGACCGGGTCCTGGAGCATCACGGGGACGAACTCCCAGCGGTGCTCGAGCGCACGCTGCCAGACGCGGAGGTCGGGCGGGACGAGGAAATCCGAGATGACGAACACGAACGCCTGTGTCGGGAGGTCGCGGCGATGCTCGCCGAGGAACTGGAGCCCCTGGGAGACGGTGTCGTCTGGCGCCTCGAAGCCGCGGTCGAAGATTTCGGGCTCCGCGCGAGCCTCGCTGCGCGGCGGCCGCCAGTACGCCTCGCCCCCGGCGTAGTCCAGGTAACCGGTGAGGCTGCGCGCGGCGACCGCACTCTGGCCGATCAGGTCGAGCGCCGTGAGGATCGCCCGCCGCTTGTCGAGCCTGCGGAGCGGCGACTCGCGGATCGACATCGCCGGCCGGCGGTCGCAGAGGACGACGACACGCGGCGCCTCGTCGGCGAACCGCTCGCGGACGATGAACTCGTCGGTCCCGCGCGCGGCTGAGAGTCGGGCGGAGGCGGCCCAGTCCATCCAGCCGACGTCGTCACCGGGTTGGTACTCGCGCGTGCTCGCGATGTCGGAGCCGACGCCGCGGCGCGCGCTGCGCACGCCGCCGAAGGCGAGTCCGATCACTCGCCTCCGCGGGACCAGCGGGAAGACCGCCGCCACCGCTAGTTCGTCGCCGTCGCCGGAACGTCGAGATCGATGTCGAAGCCGGGCTTCGGCGCGACCTCCAGGCAGCGTGCGCGCACGTCGAGGCTCGTAGCCTCCCGGCCACGGTCACGAATGTCGGCGAGGAAACTCGGACGGAACAGGATGCGGTGCAGGAGGACAGGGATGAAGAGCTGCTCGACGTCCTCGGGCGTCACGTAACGGCGCGAATGCAGCACCGCCCACGCTCGCGACGCACGATTGAGCGCGAGCGTCCCGCGCACCGAGCTGCCGATCGCGACCACGTCGAGGCCGCGTGTGGCGCGCACGAGCTCGACGACCCAGCGCGCGACGGCCTCATGCACGAAGACGTCGGCGACCGCGGCGCGGAGCACGGCGATGTCGTCGAGGTCGATCACGGGCTCGAGGCGGGCGAGCGGGTGCCCGGAGAGCTGCTCCTCGACGATGCGCGCCTCGTCCTCTGCGTCCGGATAGCCGAGTGTCGTCTTGACGAAGAATCGGTCGAGCTGCGCCTCGGGCAGCGGGAACGTCCCCTCGTACTCGATCGGGTTCTGCGTCGCCATCACGAGGAAGGGATCGCCGAGCAGGCGGGTCTCGCCGTCGACCGTCACCTGCTGCTCGGCCATCGCCTCGAGCAGCGCCGACTGCGTCTTCGGCATCGCGCGGTTGATCTCGTCGACGAGGACGACGTTCGAGAAGACCGGCCCCGGCCGGAACTCGAAGTCGCGCTCTTTCTGGTTGAAGATCGAGAGGCCCGTGACGTCGGTGGGCTGGAGGTCCGGCGTGCACTGGATGCGGCTCGACTTCGCGCCGCGAATCGACCCCGCGATCGCGCGGGCGAGCACGGTCTTGGCCGTCCCCGGCACATCCTCGAGCAGGGCGTGCCCTCCGCACATGAGGGCGCCGACGACGAGCTTGATCTGCTCGCGCTTCCCGTGGACCACGGTCTCGATGTTGTCGAGAAAGCGCTCCGCGACTTCAGTGGCAGAGCCGAGCTCGTCAGTGGCCACTCACGACCTCCGGGGAGAGAGGGAACAGGCGCTTGGAGCCGTACGCATTGGAGACTTAGACGCCGCGGGCGGCATTTGGATTGCTTATAGGTTTTACGCCGCATGCATCTACGTTTCAACCTGGGTGCAGAATTCCCGAAAGCCGCTCGGCGAGCCGAATAGTTCGCGAACGAGATCGACGCAGAGAAAAGGAGGGCGTCTCTCCAGGGC
>JBGQKY010000038.1:0-17219 GCA_041499745.1 Gaiellaceae bacterium | reverse complement strand
GTTCCTGGGTCGCGAGCACCAAGCGATGGAAGGACGCAGGGAGCGCCGATAGTTCAACTATCGGCGCGACTGAGGACGCCCCAGCGCGCCGCGTGATCGCGGGCCAGGAGCCCGGCGAACGTTGCCGGTTACATCACTAGCACTGCAACGGCCGTCGCCACGAGGAGCGCCCACACGGCGCGGAGCTCACGCGCGATACACATACCGCCAGAGAGCGTAGTTTCCCCTGAGGCGGCGCGGCGCAGCCCGCCGTAGGGTGGGGGTCGTGCATCCTTCGGCGTCGTTCAGCGCGACGATCCGCGTGCGGATCGACAACCAGCCGGGCTCCTTCGCCCGGCTCGCCGCGACGATCGGCGAAGCCGGAGGCCTCCTCGGCGCGATCGACCTCGTCCGCGTCGAGAAGCAGACCAAGCTCCGCGACGTCAATGTGCTCGCCGACGACGAGCCGCACCTGCTCGAGATCGTCGCCGCGGTCAGGGAGGCTCAGGGCGTCGAGGTCGTGAAGGTCTCCGACCGCGTGTTCCTCGCCCACCTCGGCGGCAAGATCGAGGTGAACTCACGCCTGCCCCTGAAGACGCGCGAGGATCTCTCGATCGCGTATACCCCTGGAGTCGCGCGCATCTCGCAGGCGATCGCGGAGGACCCCGACAGCGTCTGGAACCTCACGATCAAGCGGAACACAGTCGCCGTCGTCACGGACGGGACGGCGGTGCTCGGCCTCGGCGATGTCGGCCCGGCGGCCGCGCTGCCGGTCATGGAGGGCAAGGCGATGCTGTTCAAGGAGTTCGCCGGCGTCGACGCGTTCCCGATCTGCCTCGACACGACGGACCCCGACGAGATCGTGCGCACCGTGCAGGCGATCGCACCCGTCTTCGGCGGGATCAATCTCGAAGACATCTCCGCCCCACGCTGCTTCGAGATCGAGCGGCGGCTGCGGGCGACGCTGGAGATTCCCGTCTTCCACGACGACCAGCACGGGACGGCGATCGTGGTTCTCGCAGCGCTCCTGAACGCGCTGCGCGTGGTCGAGAAGCGCCTCGAGGACGTCCGGATCGTCACGACCGGCTGCGGCGCCGCGGGCACGGCGGTCACACAGATCCTCCAGGCTGCCGGTGCGTCGTGGATCGTGGGCTGTGACGAGCACGGCGCGTTGTACCGCGGCCGTCCCGGCCTGAACGAGTCGAAGCGAGAGTACGCCGAGACGACGAACCCGGAGAACCTCACCGGGACGGCCAACGAGCTGCTCGCGGGCGCCGACGTCTTCATCGGCGTCTCCGTCCCGGGTGCGGTGTCGGTGGACGCGGTGAAGAGCATGGCGCCGCGCGCGATCGTCTTCGCGATGGCGAACCCGACGCCCGAGGTCGATCCGGAGGCGATCGAGGGGCTCGCCGAGGTGATCGCCACCGGACGATCCGACTATCCGAACCAGATCAACAACGTGCTCGCGTTCCCCGGCATCTTCCGCGGCGCGCTCGACGTGCGCGCACGCGCCATCGACCCGGAGATGGAGCTTGCCGCCGCACGCGCGATCGCGGCGATCATCGCCGACGACGAGCTCGCCGCCGATTACATCGTCCCGAGCGTCTTCAACCGCGCCGTCGCACCCGCCGTTGCGGCCGCAGTCGCTAGCGCGTGCCGAGCTCCATCCGCAGCAGCCGCGGAATAGCCGCGCCCACGCGCGCTGCGACCGGGGGCCGCCGCCCTTGCTCCTCCGCAGCCTCGCACGCCATGATCGCCGACCGCACGAGCCCGCCGCCGAGGCGGCGGAGCGGCTCCGGCGGAAGCGACGGGACGCGGCGCGTCGCGAGCGGCAGCCGGGTCCATTCGTCATCCGCGCGGGTCGCGAGGGAGGCGAGGATCTGTCCGCCGAGCCAGCTCGGCCCGACTCCGTGCCCGGAGTAGCCCGCACCGTAGTGCAGGCGCGTGCCGGGCTTCGTGGCAAAGAACGGCAGATGGTCGGCGGAGACGTCGATCGGCCCGCCCCACGACCGCTCGACGCGCGCGCCGTCGAGACCGGGCAGCAGGCGCCGGAGGCCGGCCTCGGCGCGTCGCGCGGAGGGCCGGTCGCGGCTGAAGCGCTCATCGATCTTCCCGCCGAAGCCGATCGGGCCTGAGCCGCTGCCCATCAGCACGCGGCCGTCGTTCAGCGTGCGGAAGTAGTGGATGAACATCCGGCCGTCGACGATCGCCTCACCCCCGGTCCAGTGGATCTGCTCGAGCAATTCCGGAACGGGCTCGGTCAGGACGACGTACGAGCCGAAGTTCGTCAGGCTCCGCCCGGCAGGGCGCCAGCCCGTGAGCGCGGCGTTCGTCGCGAGCACGATCTCCGGGGCGCGGAGCACGCCGCCCGGAGTCGCGATCTCACCGTCGCGCACGCGCAGCGCAGGTGTTTGCTCGTGGACGGTGACGCCGGCGTCGATCGCCTTGCGCCGCAGGGCGCGAACGAGCAGTCCGGGATGCACGGTCGCCCCGTCCCGGAAGAAGACGCCTTTCCGGAACACCGGCGAGACGACGCGCCGCGCGACCTCCTCGCCGGAGAGCGCAACGGCCTCGTCCGGCTGTCCGACTGCCGCTGCCGCCTCGACCGCACGCTCGATCGCCGCATCCTGGGCCGGCGCCGCGCTCACGTTCAGGCGGCCGCCCTCGCGGAGCCACACGTCGACGCCCAGCGCGGAAACTGCGGGCACGATCTTCTCCCCGGCGCGGCAGAGTCGCAACGACTCCTCGTCTCCGAGCACCGGCAGGAGCGACGCGAGCGCCGACCAGTACCCGTGGATGAAGCCGCCGTTCCGTCCGCTCGGCCCTGCTCCGCAAACCTCCGCCTCAACGAGGGTCACCCGCAGGCCCGGGTCGCGCTCGCGCAGGGCGAGCGCCGTCCAGAGGCCGGTGTAGCCGCCGCCGACGACCGCGACGTCGGCCGTCGCGTCTCCCTGCAACGCGGTTGCGGGCGGCTCGTCGCCCTCCGCGGCGAGCGCGTCCTCGAGCCACCAGGCCGGAAGCCGCGGCTCGACCGAGGTCACGCCGCGGACAGCCGCTTCGCGCGGCGGTTCTGCCAGAGGACGTTCACGAGCATCCCGCCGATCGCGATCACGAAGATCGCAGTGCCGACGACGTTGATCTGTGGCGGCACCGCGACGCGCGCAGCGCCCCAGACGAAGAGCGGGAACGTCGTCACCGTCCCCGCGTTGAAGTACGTGATCACGAAGTCGTCGATCGAGAGCGCGAACGCGAGCAGGCTTGCCGCAAGGATTCCCGGGGCGATCAGCGGCAGCGTGACCCGGAAGAACGTGACGATCTCGTTCGCGCCGAGATCCATCGCCGCCTCCTCGAGATGGCGGTCGAACCCGACGAGGCGCGCGCGCACCGTGACGACCACATAGGAGATGTTGAACAGGATGTGCGCGATCAGGATCGTCCCGAAGCCTTGCGGGACCCTCCAGTTCAGGAACAGCGTCAGCAGCGACGCGCCCATGACGATCTCCGGAGTCGCCATCGGGATGAAGATGAGGAGGTTCGTCGTGCTCGAGCCGCGGAAGCGGTAGCGGACGAGCGCCAGGGCGATCAACGTCCCCAGCGCCGTCGCAACGAGGCTCGAGAGCAGCGCGATCTCGATGCTGACGCGCAGCGCGCCGCTCAAGCCGGGGTAGTCGAGCGGATGCATCCAGTTCTTGAACGTGAACCCCTGCCACGTGTAGTTGAACCGGCCGAGCGGATTGTTGAACGAGAACGCGATCACGACAGAGATCGGCAGGAACAGGTAGACGAGGGCGAGCAGCGCGTAGACGTCGAGCAGTCGGCGGCGGACGCGGGCGGTCATCGTGCGGCGCCTCCCATCAGCCGGTCGGTGCCGAGCGCCCGAGCGAAGACCAGTACGAGCGCGAGGATCGCGCCCATGAGCACGAACGAGAGCGCGGCCGCGGTCGGATAGTTGCGCAGCGAGAGGAACTGCGACTGGATGACGTTGCCGATCATGTACTGCTTCGGTGTGCCGAGGAGCTGTGCGTTGATGAAGTCGCCGCAGGCGGGGATGAACGTCAGCAGGACTCCTGCAAACACGCCGGGCAGCGAGAGCGGCAGAGTCACGCGGAGGAACGAGACGACGCGGTTCGCGTAGAGATCGCCGGCTGCCTCGATCAGCCTCGGGTCGACCTGCTCGAGGCTCACGTACAGCGGCAGCACCATGAAGGGCAGGAAGTTGTACGTGATGCCCGCGATCACGGCAACGGACGTGGCAAGCAGCCGCCCGTCCGAGCCGAGGACGTGCAAGTGCTGCAGCGTCGTGACGATGACGCCGCTGTCGGAGAGGATCGTCTGCCACGCGAGCGTGCGGATCAGGTAGGTCACGAAGAACGGCGCGATCACGAGCAGCAGCAGGAGGTTCTTCCAGCGGCCGCCGCGGAACGCGATCCAGTACGCGAGCGGATAGCTGATGACGAGCGCGATCGCGGTCGCCACTCCCGCGTACTGGAGCGAGCGCAGGAACTGCGTCTGGTAGAGCGACACGGCGTCGCTGAAGTTGCTCCACGCCCAGCTGAACGAGAACAGCGGGAAGAGCCCTTGCTCGAGGGACATCTTCCCCAGGTAGAACATCGGCAGGACGAAGAAGACGAGCAGCCACGCCGTGCCCGGCGTGAGCAGCGCGTACGGTGCGAGCCCCTTGCCGCGGAACCTATGCAACTACGCGCCGATCAGGTTCTGGAACTGCTGCTTGTACTTCGGGTTGTTGACGGCCTTCGCGTCGATCTGGTGCGCATTCGCGAGCATCGCCTTCGTCGGGAAGATGAGCGGGTTCTTTGCGACGGCCGGATCGGTCTTCTCGAGCACCTTGTCGGCGCCGACGACCGGGCAGATGTAGTTGACGTACGCCTCGACCTCGGCCGCGATCTCCGGCCGGTAGTACCAGTTCATGAGCACCGACGCGGCATACACGTTGCCGCCCTTCGGAATCAGCATGTTGTCCGTCCAGATCATCGCGCCGGTCTTGGGCTGCACCCACTTCAGCCCTGGATGGTCCGCCTGGAGCTGCACCATGTCGCCCGACCACGCGGCGGCCGCCCACACGTCGCCCTTGGCCAAGAGCGGCGCGTAGTCGTTGCCGGTGAACTGGCGAATCTGACCGGAATCGACCGCCTTCTTGAGCGTCTTGATCGCGCGGTTGAACGATGCGTCGGTGACCTTCGACGGGTCGTCGCCGTTCGCGAGCATCACGATCCCGAGCGTGTCGCCGAACTCGGTGAGCATCGTCACCTTGCCCTTCAGCTTCGGGTCGGTGAGAAGCTGCTCGATCGTGTCGATCTCGCCTCCGGTCTTGTTCGGGTCGTAGCCGATCCCCGTCATGCCCGACTGCCACGGCAGGCTGTACGCGCGATCCTGGTCCCAGCCCGGATGCTGCTGCGCCGGCTGGAGGTTCGAGATGTTAGGCAGCGCCGAGCGATCGAGCTTCTCGACCCAACCGAGCTCGATCATCCGTGCCGGAATGCCCGACGCGTCGGTCATGACCACGATGTCTCGTCCGACCGACTGGCCCTGCGAGAGCGGCCCCTGGATCTTCCCGAAGAACGTGTCGTTGTCGTTGATGTCCTCGACGTAGCGGACGTTGACGCCGTACTTCTTCTCGAAGGCGACAAGCGACGGGTGCGTCTTCGTCTTCGCGTTGATGTCGATGTAGAGCGGCCAGTTCGACCAGACGATCGTCTTCGGCAGTGCCTTCGCCGCTGCGGTGGTCGCGCCGCTCTTGGTGCCGCCGCTGCCGCACGCAGCGAGCAGGCCGGGCACGGTGAGCACGGTGCCGCCCGCAGCGGCGCGGCGCAGGAAGCCTGCACGGGTATAGCGGTCAGACATCACGGAGCCTCCTGTGCATCGACGACGAATGTGCAATCCGGGCTCCACCCGAGGGTGACCCGGTCGCCGGGCGAGACCCCGTTCGCGCCCGGTCGGTCGTTCTGGACATAGACGGTGACGGCACCGGCCGGCGTGTCGACGATGTACTGCGTCGAGACGCCGATGTACGCGCTCTCGGCAACCGTGCCGGGGAGCGAGTTGACTTCCTCGCCGCCGAGCCGCAGCTTCTCGGGCCGGACGCCGATCTGCACCTTGCCGGTGCGCCCGGCGAGCGTTTCGCGGGGGACGCGAACCTCGACGCCTCCCTCGAGCCGCACGAGGTCGTCGCCGACCGCCGAGCCGTAGAGCAGGTTGGAGACGCCGAGGAAGCCGGCGACGAACGCCGTTCGCGGCTGCTCGTAGAGTTGGCTCGGAGATCCCTGCTGCTCGATCCGGCCGTCGTGCATGATCACGATCTCGTCGGCCATCGTCATTGCTTCTTCCTGGTCGTGCGTCACGTGTATGAACGTGATCCCGACCTCATGCTGGATGCGCTTCAGCTCCAGCTGCATCTCCTTTCGGAGCTTCAGGTCGAGCGCGCCGAGCGGCTCGTCGAGCAGCAGGACGCGCGGGTGGTTGACGAGCGCCCGCGCGAGCGCGATCCGCTGCTGCTGGCCACCGGAGAGCTGGCGAGGCTTGCGGTTCGCGAGCAGCCCGAGCCCGACGAGCTCGAGCGCCTCTCGGACGCGCGTCTGGAGCTCCTGCCCGCGCACCTTCTGCCGGCGCAGCCCGAACGCGACATTCTCGAAGACCGTCAGATGCGGAAAGAGCGCGTACGACTGGAACACGGTGTTGACGTCGCGCTTGTACGGGGGCAGAGCCGCGACGTCGCGGTCGCCGAGCTCGATCCGGCCTGACGTCGGCTCCTCGAAGCCGCCGATCATGCGCAGCGTCGTCGTCTTCCCGCAGCCGGACGGCCCGAGCAGCGCAAAGAACCGCCCGCGCTCGATCTCGAGCGACAGGTCGTCGACGGCGACCTGGTCGTCGAAGCGCTTCGTCAGGTTCGTGAGCCGGACGTCGACTACGTGATCTGCTGCCATGCCTCGGCGAGCGCCTCGCCGAGCGTGCCGGCGATCTCGTCGAACTCCTTCTGGGTCGCAATCAGGGGCGGCGAGATCTGGATCACCGGGTCGCCGCGGTCATCTGCCCGGCAGATGAGGCCCTTCTCGAAGAGGCGCGGCGAGAGGAAGCCCCTCAGCAACGTCTCGCATTCCTCGTCGCTGAACGTTTCCCGCGTCTCCTTGTCCTTCACGAGCTCGAGCGCGTAGAAGAACCCCGTGCCCCGGAGATCGCCCGCGATCGGCAGCTCGAGCAGCTGCTCCAGCGTCGAGCGGAAGGCGGCGCCGTTGTCGCGGACGTTCTCGACGACCCGCTCGCGCTTCATGATCTCGATGTTCTTCAGGGCGATTGCGCAGCCCACGGGGTGCCCGCCGAAGGTGACCCCGTGCGTGTACATCGCCTTGCCGCCGAGGAACGGCTCCATGACGTGCTCGGCCGCGATCACTGCGCCGATCGCCGCGTATGCCGAAGAGAGACCTTTCGCCGAGGTGACGAGGTCCGGCTTGATGTCGTAGAGCTCGGAGCCGAACCACTCGCCGAGGCGGCCGAAGGCGGTGATCACCTCATCGGCGCAGAGCAGGACCCCGTACTTGTCGCAGATCGCGCGCACGCCCTGCCAGTAGCCCTTCGGAGGCGTGAGCGCACCGCCGGCGTTCTGCACCGGCTCCATGATCACCATGGCGACCGTCTCGGGCCCGGCCTGCTCGATCGTCGAGTCGAGATCCTCGAGCAGGAACGCCGTGAACTCCTCCTCGGTCTCTTCGGCAGGCCGGTGGTAGCGATTCGTGTTCCGCACGTGGAGGGTGTCCGGTACGAGCGGCTCGAACGGCGTCTTCAGCGCCGCGATGCCGTTGATCGAAAGTGCGCCCATCGTCGTGCCGTGATAGGCGACACGGCGGCCGATTGCCTTCCAGCGGCGCTCGCCGCGTGCCTGGTGATACTGGCGCGCGAGCTTCCAGGCCGATTCGACGGCCTCCGAGCCGCCGGAGACGAAGAACACGCGGTTGAGGTCGCCCGGTGCGAGCTGCGCGACCTCGTACGCGAGCTCGATCGCGCGTGGATGGGCGTACGACCAGTTCGTGTAGAACGGCAGCTCGCGCATCTGCTCGAGCGCCGCCTGGCCGACTTCCTCGCCGAACGAGTAGCCGATCTGCACGGCGAAGAGGCCGGCGAGCGCGTCGAGGTAGCGGTTGCCCTGCGCGTCCTCGAGGTAGCAGCCCTCTCCGCGGACGATGATGGGCGGCGCGTCTGCGCCCATGCGCGTGAAGTGCAGCCAGAGGTGATCGCGGGCCGCCTGCTGGAGCTGCTCGACGCTCATGGCCGTCGTCGGAATGCTCACTCGCGTGTCCCCCAGTCGTAGAGCTGTTTCCACATCTCGAGATAGAAGAAGGTCTCGGTCGAGACGACGCCGGCGAGCGCGCGGAGCCGGTTCGTCAGCTCGAGCAGCTCGCGCCGGTCCGCGGCCACGAGCTCGACGACGAGGTCGAACTGGCCGGCCGTGACGACCACGTAGTCGGCCTCGGGCCAGCGGGAGATCTCGTCGGCGACCTCGCTCGGCGGGCCGGAGGTCTTGAGGCCGATCAGCGCCTGCTCGAAGCCGAGGCCGAGCGGGTTCGTAACCGCGACCACCTGGAGGATCCCCTCGCTCGTCAGGCGAGCGTAGCGGGCGCGCACGGTGCCCTCCGAGACGCCGAGGCGGGCGGCGATGCGCCGGAAGGACTCGCGCCCGTTCTCCTGCAGCGCCTCGATGATCCGCCGGTCGAGATCGTCGACGCGGCGCGCGGGGCTGACGGCACCGCGCCGCGGATCGTCTGCATGCAAGGGCTGGGCGTCAGGACTGCGCAACGCGTGAGATTCCTACCACATAGGCTACGCATTGCGTCAGTTCGCTTGACTCATCGGACCGGAATGCGAGATCTTCGCCCAGTCCGAGACACCGGGGAGAGGAGAGGGCATGGCACGTACGCCGTTGTTGTCGGCGTTTCAGCGGCTCGCTGCCGAGCACCGGGCCGCGGCGCGGCTCGGCATCCCGCCCGAGGAGCTGCCCGGGTACTCGCGGCGAGAGTTCCTGAAGCGGGCCGGCGCGACAGGCGCCGCGGTCGCCGTCGCCGGACCGGCGGCGCTCAACCAGCGGGCGAACGCCGCGACGACGCCCCGCATCGCGATCGTCGGCGCGGGCATCGCCGGGCTGACCGCCGCGCTCCGCCTTGCGGACAAGGGCGTCGCTGCGACTGTCTACGAGGCGTCGACCGGAATCGGCGGCCGCATGCACTCGGATCGCTCCGGCTACTGGGCGAACGGGCAGGTCTCGGAGTTCTGCGGCGAGCTGATCGACACCGGGCACACGACGATTAGGCGGTTGGCGAGGCGATTCAACCTGGCGACCGTCGACCTGATCGCAGCGCAGCCGAGCGGCACCGACGACACGTACTGGTTCCTGGGCTCCAGGTATCCGCGTGCGCAGGCCGTTGCCGACTTCCAGCCCGTTCATCACACGCTCAACGACCAGATCAAGGCGACCGGGTATCCGACCACCTTCGCGAGCTCGACCGTGGCCGGCCGGCAGTTCGACGCGATGTCCGTCTACGACTGGATCGAGACGTACGTCCCCGGCGGGCACGGCTCGCGGCTTGGAGGGCTGCTCGACGCCGCGTACAACATCGAGTACGGCGCCGAGACCAGGGACCAGGCGGCGCTCAACCTCATGTACCTGCTCGGGTTCCAGCCGAGCGCCAAGGCGTTCGAGATCTACGGCGTCTCCGACGAGCGCTTCCACATCGACGGCGGGAACCAGCAGCTGCCCGAGGCGATCGCGAGCTTCATCGGGCTCCAGAACGTCAAGCTCGGGTGGGCGATGCAGTCCGTCAAGACGAATGCCGACGGCACCGTGTCGATGACGTTCACCACGCCCGGGAAGACGAAGACCGTCACAGCGGACCACGTGATCCTGACACTGCCGTTTACGTCCCTTCGCACGCTCGACTACAGTCACGCCGGCTTCGATCCGTTGAAGAAGAAAGCGATCGCGCAGCTCGGAGCAGGGCGCAACGCGAAGCTCCAGCTCCAGTTCAAGAGTCGCTCTTGGAACGCGCAGGGCTCGAACGGCAACGTGTACACCGACCTCGGCTTCCAGAGCGGCTGGGACGTGACGCGAGGCCAGTCCGGCACGACCGGGATCCTCGTCGACTACGCCGGCGGTGACATTGCGGGCAGCTTCCAGCCCTCGACGCCGTACTCGAACGCGGCGACGAACCCGCAGGTCGCCGCCTACGCGAAGTCGGTCCTCGCGGAGCTCGAGCCCGTGTTCCCCGGAATCACGAAGCAGTGGAACGGGAAGGCGACGCTGTCGACACCGTTCCTCGACCCGAACCTCCGGTGCTCGTACTCGTACTGGCGCGTCGGGCAGTACACGGCGTTCTCGGGCTACGAAGGCGTTGCGCAGGGCAACATCCACTTCGCCGGCGAGCACACCTCGCAGGACTTCCAGGGGTTCATGGAAGGTGGTGCGAGCGAGGGCCAGCGCGCGGCAGACGAGGTGCTCGCGGCGATCTAGGGCTAGTCGAGACCGCTCGAGCTGATGTGCTCCGGGGTGATCCGGACCGTCAGGCGCTGCTCGCCCTCGACCCGGTTCGGGTACTCGTCGACGCCGAGGTACTTCTTCGCGAGCTTGTCGATCTGCGCGTCGGCGCCCTCCGTCGTGACCTCGGCATGGCCGTCGACGGCCACCCACGTGAACGGGTCCGTCGGGTCGACGACGATCAGGGCGGCGCGCGGGTCGGCCTCGAGGTGCCTCGGCTTCGCGCGGCCGAGCGCCGTGTTGAAGGAGGGTACGCCGTCCTCCATGTCGACCCAGACGACCGTGTTTTGCGGCGAGCCGTCCTTGCGCAGGGTCGTGGCGACACCGACGTAGGGCTGCTCGAGGAACTGCTTCTGGGACTCATTCAGCTTCGCCATCAGGCGTCTCCTTCGCTCGCGAGTTAGCGTCTCTTCCGCGGCGCACGCGCTTCTCGTGGGCACTCGGAAGGGATTGTTCGTCGTTTCTGAGAACGGCGTCGAGGGACCATTGCTTCCCGGCTGGGAGGTCTTTCATGCCATCGCCCGCGACGGGACACTCTATGCAGCGGCGAACCACCCGGTCTACCGAGCGACGGTACAGGGAGGCTAGGCGCTTAAGGAAGAGCCCGCTCGTTGCCGATCTCGACGGCATGCGGCTCAAGATCGGAATCGCCCTCCTTCTCGTCGCCGGCGTCGGCTTCGTCTTCCACGAGCGCAAGGTGTCAGTCGAGCGCCACCTCGGTGCGATCGCGACTCAACTCGGGAACCGTCACGTGCACGTCCACTGTCAGGGTCTCGCAGGCGACCTGCTCGACGTGACCTCGGAGTCCGGGACGGTCTGGTTCGACCCCTCGGGGATCCCCGCCGACTACACGGACCTGAAGCGGCCGATCTGCAACGCTCTCCGCCGCTTCCCGCACGACGTTCGGAGCGCGGACTACGGCTGCGTCCTCGCGGACGCCGAATGCCCCCAGAAGATCTTCGAAGACGTGCTCGCGGTGCACACGCTCGCCCACGAGGTCTGGCATCTGCATGGGATCCGCGACGAAGGCCAGGCGGAGTGCAACGCGCTGCAGACCACGGCAAGAGCGGCGGTGCTCTTCGGTGCCGATCCGACGGCCGCCCAACGGACGGCTGACTACGCGCTCGCACGGCTCTACCCGCACCTGCCAGACGAGTATCGCCTGTTGGACTGCGGGAACGGCGGGCCGCGCGATCTGCGGCCCACCGATCCGGTCTGGCCCTAGCCTGCCTGCACCTCAGTCGGGATATTCGCGATCTTCCCGGCGGCGATCTGCTTCGCGATCGCTCGCACTTTCCGCACGTCGCCCTTCGGCACCTTCGGACTGATCTTCCCGAGCCCGACGCCGTCGTTCTTCAGGCTGAACACGCTGTCGGTGCCGCCTGCGAACTTGCCGTCGAGCACTTGCTGGATCGTCGCGTAGACGGACGTGTCGACGCGCTTCAGCGCGCTCGTCAGCACCTGCGGGCCGAGGTACGACTGGTCGGCGTCGACGCCGATCCCCCAGACGCCCTTCTCCTTCGCGGCGTCGAGCACGCCGAGCCCGCAACCGCCCGCGACCTGGAAGACGATGTCCGCGCCGTCGGCGATCTCGTTGAGCGCGAGCAGCTTGCACTTCGCCTGGTCGACCCACTCATTCGAGTAGGAGTTCAGCAGGTTCACCTTCGGGTCCGCCTTCAGCGCGCCCGCCTGGTAGCCGGCGATGTACCGGTCGACCGGCGGTTGCTTCTGCCCGCCGACCGAGCCGATCGTGCTCTGCTTCCCGCTACGGGCCTCGACGAGGCCGGCGAGGTAGCCGGTCAGGTAGCCGACCTCCTGCTCCTTGAAGATCAGGCCTTGCACGTTCTTCGGCCGGCCCGTGAGGTCGGCGTTCGACACGTCGATGATCGCGAACTTCGTGTCGGGGAACTGCTTCGCGACCTTGGCGATCGCCGCCGCCTGGTCGAACCCGACCGAGATGACGAGGTCGGCCTTCTTGCGCGCCGCCGTCGAGAGGTTCGGGATGTACGCCTGCGACGACTGAGACTGGTAGACGTCGCCGCGGATCCCGAGCTCCTTCTGGGCCTGCTTCAGGCCCTGGTAGGCGAGCTGGTTGAAGCCGTGGTCGTTGAGCTGGTTGGTGTCGGTGACGAGGACGACGAACGCCTTTGCGCTTGTCGAGTTGCTGCTCGTCGTCGTGCCGCCGCCGCCGCAGCCGACCGCGAGAGCGAGAACCGCCACTGCCGCAAGTCCGCGTGTTTTCATGCTTGGGAGTCTACGAGGCGCCGGGACCTCTGCGGGGCGTGCAAACGTATGGGCCGTAGGTGCGACTCCTGGCCCTTTTCCTCGCTGCCCTGCCGATCGGCCACAGCGTCGACGGGCGCGCAATCCGGCCGGTGGTGCTCGGTGACCCGGCTGCGGCGCACCGTCTGCTCGTCGTGGGCTGCATCCACGGGAACGAACCGGCGGGCGAGGCGATCGTGCATCGCCTCGTGCAGGTGGGCGCGCCGCCCGGCACGGAGATCGTCGCCGTCACGAGCCTCAATGCAGACGGCTGTCGCCGCGGGACCCGCGGGAACGCCCACGGCGTCGACCTCAACCGAAACTTCCCGTCCAACTGGTCGAAGATCGGCAGGCCCGGGAGTTTCCAGTACTCGGGGCCTCGCCCGTTGTCCGAGCCGGAGTCGCGATACGCGGTGGAGCTGATCGAGAAGCTGCGTCCGGAGATCACGGTCTGGTTCCACCAGCCGCAGGGTGTCGTGCGCGCATGGGGGCAGAGCGTTGCCACCGCGCGCCGGTTCGCGGCGCTCGCCCGGTATCCGTACCGGAGCATCCGGTGGCCGTTCGGCACAGCGTCGAACTGGCAGAACCACCGGTTCCCCGGCACGGCGTCGTTCGTCGTCGAGCTGCCCCCCGGTCCGGTACCGGCGGCGGGCGTCACGCGCTGGGTACGGGCGCTGCGAGCGCTGGCGGTGGAGGGAGTCCGTCGTTAGAGCACGAGATCGATCGGCGCGAGCGCGCGTGGGTACGGGAAGCCCAGCGCGGCTCTGCAGCTGCGCTCGAGCAGCTGTTCCGGTCTCATTGGCCCCGTGCCTATCGCGCAGCGTTTGTCGTGGTCGGCGATGCGGCTGCAGCGGAGGACATCGCCCAGGAGTCGTTCCTCGCTGCCGTGCGTGCGCTCGACCGCTTCGATCGGCGGCGTCCGTTCGGCCCCTGGCTGCACCGGATCGTCGTCAACCGTGCAATCGACTGGGCGCGTGCGCGCTCGTTGCGACGCGAGCTCGACGTGGACGCTGTCGCGGAGCCGGCGGCGCCCGAACCGGAACGCGTGGGGGAGTTGACGCGTGTGCTGACCGAGCTCGGGCCGGAGCACCGTGCGGTGATCGTCCTGCGGTACGTGCTCGAATACACGCCCGGCGAGATCGCGGACTTGCTCGACCTGCCGCGCGGCACCGTCAACTCGCGCCTGCGCCGCGGGCTCGATCGGCTGGAAGAGGCGTTACGGGATGAGTGAGCGTCGTGTGAAGCGGCTGCTCGACACGGTGCCCGTCGATCGCGATGCCGAGGAGCGGACGTGGGCGTTGGTGCGGGCCGCCTATGCGGAGCGCGAGCCGGTGCCCCGGGCGGCGCCTCGGCTCCGGTGGACGCTCGCGGTCGCATTTGCCCTGCTTGCGGCCGTCGTTGCCGCGGCCGCGTTCTCGCCGCCGGGACGGGCCGTGGTCGACGCGGTGCGGCGCTCGATCGGCGTCGAGCATGCGGCGCCGGCGCTCTTCCGCCTCCCCGCTCCCGGCCGGCTGCTCGTCAGCGGCACCGGCGGCACGTGGGTCGTTGCCGCAGACGGTTCGAAGCGGCGGCTGGGCGGGTGGCGCCGGGCGTCGTGGTCGCCGCACGGGCTCTTCGTCGTTGCGGCGACGGCGACGGAGCTCGCAGCGATCGAGCCCGGCAGCGGCGACGTGCACTGGTCGCTCGCGCGACCGCAGATCGCGTTCCCCCGCTGGGGCGGCTCGCGCATCGATACGCGCGTCGCGTACCTGACGCGAGGCCGGCTGCACGTCGTCGCCGGGAACGGCCGCGGTGACGTGTTCGTGGCAGCGGCCGCACACGTCGCTCCCGCGTGGCGTCCCGGCGACCGGCACGTCCTCGCTTTCGTCACGGCGCGGGGGCGCGTACGGGTACAGGGTGCGTGGACGTCGGGCGTGTACGCCCATCCGCGAGCCATTGCGTGGTCGCCGGACGGATCCGTGCTCGCGCTCGCGACGGCGACTCGCGTCGTGCTCTTCGAAGCCGCGACCGGACGCGCACGCGAGATCCCGGTCGCCGGTGTGCGCGCGCTCGCGTACTCCCGGAACGGGCGGCTCGCTGTACTGCGCGATCGTGCAATCCTCGAGCTCAGCAGCGAGGGGGCCGTCACGCTCTTCGGCGCGCCAGGCCGGCTGGACGGGCTCGCTTGGTCGCCGAACGGCCGCTTTTTGCTGACCGCGCTGCCAGGCGCCGACCAGTGGGTCTTCGTGGGCAAACGCCGCGTGCTCGCCGTCTCGAACATCGCGGCGCAGTTCGGCGGCGTCCCGTCGCTTGACGGTTGGATGCCTGGCGCCTAGCCTGTCTGAGTTCCCGTCCCCGGCAAAAGGAGGTTCGAACCGTGAAGCCTGTGCGTGCCACCTCCTCGGCCCTCTCGGCCGACTAACCGCGCGACGGACGTAGCTCCTACGGGAGACGGCCGGCGTGCCGTCCTGTTGTTGCGTCCCAAAGGAGACCTGCGTTGCCTGAGTTCGACCTGGCGGCGCTCGGGTGGACTCCCGAGCTCGCCGAAAATCTGCCGCCCGGCCTCGTGCCGGGACGCGTCGTCGCGGCGCACCGGGCCGCGTTCGACGTCCAGACGGGGGACGGCCCCGTCCGTACCCGCCTGCCCGGGCGTCTCGTGCACGAGAACCTTGACGTCGCGGTCGGCGACTGGATCGGCCTCGGCGAAGGGCTGATCCGCGAAGTGCTGCCGAGGCGCAGCGCGATCGTGCGCCAAGCCGCGGGCAAGACGTCGGCCGCGCAGACGCTCGCCGCAAACGTCGACATCGCGTTCATCGTCACCTCGCTCGGGCCGGACCTCGAGCCCCGGCGGATCGAGCGGTACCTCGTCACGATCTGGGAAAGCGGGGCCGTCCCGGAGGTGGTGCTCACGAAGGCGGATCGCCTGGAGGATCCGTTTGCACAGGTGGCGGAGGTGGAGGCGGTGGCGCTGGGCGTGCGGGTGCACGTCGTCAGCGGGCTGACCGGGCAGGGGTGCGACGAATTGCGTGCGCGGCTCCAGCCGGGCATCACCGCCGTCCTACTCGGCTCGAGCGGCGTCGGCAAGTCGACGCTCGTCAACCGCTTCGCCGGCAGCGAGCGGATGGCCGTGAACGAGACGCGCGCCGACGACGACGAGGGCCGCCACAC
The DNA here is from genome assembly GCA_041499745.1 of Gaiellaceae bacterium. Taxonomy (GTDB): domain Bacteria; phylum Actinomycetota; class Thermoleophilia; order Gaiellales; family Gaiellaceae; genus Palsa-739. The sequence continues at coordinate 1,294 of JBGQKY010000038.1, read as the reverse complement.
GACGGCGCATCGCGAGCTGATCGAGCTTCCCGGCGGCGGCCTCGTGATCGACACGCCGGGTATTCGCGAGCTTCAGCTGTGGGACAGCGGCGGCATCGACGAAGCATTCGCCGACGTGGAAGCGCTGGCGGCCGGCTGTCGCTTCAACAACTGCACGCACGCGACCGAGCCCGGGTGTGCGGTGAACGCCGCCCTCGCGTCGGGCGTGCTCGACGCCGATCGCTACGGCAGCTGGGTCAAGCTCCAGCGCGAGCTGCGGGCGATCGCCGTGCGCTCGGATGCGCGGCTGCGCCGGGAGGAGAAGCGGAAGTGGCAACTGCGAACGCGCGACGCGCGGACTCGCACCCGCCACCGGTGAGTGACATCGAGCGGCGCATCGAGGCGGCGATCCGCGCCGATGCGACGCGCAGCCGCGAGGTGGAGCGCATCGGCCCGTTCGTCGCGACGTTCACTCCGGGGTCGCAGAACCCATACCTGAACTACGCGATCCCGGAAGCGGACGGTAAGCCGACCGCCGGCGACGTCGCGGGGCTCGTCGAGGCGTTCGCGCGGCACGGGCACGCGCCCAGGCTCGAGTACGTCCCCGGTCTCGCGCCGGCGGTCGAGCCGGCGCTGCTTGATGCGGGGTTCGTCGTCGAGGGCCGGTTGGCGCTGATGGTGTGCGAGAGGCGGCCCGACGGCGAGACCCCCGACGGGATCGACGTGCGCGTCGCCGTGACGCGCGACGACGTCCGCGCAGCTGCAACTGCGCAGAACGAGGCGTACGGCGAGCCGGAACCCCTGAGCGAGCGCTGGGTCGACGGCATCCTTGGCAGCATCGCCGCCGGCGGCGTTGTCGTGCGGGCGGTGGACGCGGCGACCGGCGAGCCCGCCGGCGGCGGTGGGTGCACGCCGCCGCACGAGGGCGCGACGGAGTTGACCTCGGTCGGCGTGCGACCCTCGCATCGCCGCCGGGGAGTAGCGGGTGCGATGGTCGCGCTGCTCGCCCAGACGATGCTCGACCGCGGCGTCGACCTCGTCTTCCTGATGGCCGCCGGCGAAGCCGAAGCCCGAATCTACAACCGCATCGGCTTCACCCGAGTCGGCGAAGTGCTGCACATCTCGGTTCCAGCGTCGGCCCGGGCGGTCGTCGCGCCGGCGTCGTTTCGTCACGTCTAGTGCGGCCTCTCGTAACGTTCGACCCGAAACAGCGGCAACTGGAGGCCGCACTAGCGGCCGCTCCGCGGCCGTGTGGTTTGGTGGCGGGACGGGAGTCCGCCGGAACGCAAGCCGGCGCGGCCGATCAACCGGCCGC
>JBGQKY010000037.1:0-17735 GCA_041499745.1 Gaiellaceae bacterium | reverse complement strand
CGGATTCAGGCGTCGCACGATCTCGCGCACGGTCTTCTGCACCTTCTCGACGACCTGGAACCGGCCGTGGTCTTGGACAACCCGCTCGATGTCCGTGTCCAGGTGGCCGGGGGCGAGGATGAAGGTGGCGCCGTTCTCGCGAACCTGCTCGTACTCCGCGAGCGTCGCCTCGAGCCGGTGCGTGCAGTGTGGGTCGGCGCACTCGCAGACGAACTCCGTGGTGCCCGCGTTGAACTTCTGGGCACTCTCTGCGATGCGCTCGTTCACGTCCCGGAACAGGACCTCTGTTCTGGCCCTCGTCGTGTTGTCGTCCAACGCTCGTCTCCTCGATTCCGTTCCCCACGTAGACAACGCTGCTGTCGCCCGTCGGGTTACGCTCACCCCATGGAGGACTGGCCCTGGCCCGAACCGGTCGAGCGCGTCGCCGCCGTGCTGCGCGAGCGAGGTATCGATGCGAGGCTCGAGGAGTTCCTCGACGGGACACCGACGGCGGCCGCAGCGGCGATCGCGGTCGGTTGCGAGGCCGGCGAGGTCGTAAAGTCGCTCGTTTTCATCTGCGACGGGCTGCCGGTCATGGCGCTCGTCCCGGGAGACCGCCGCGCCGACGAGCAGAAGGTCGCCGCAGCGACGGGCGCGACCTACGCACGTGTCGCGAAGCCGGAGGAGGTGCTCGCGGCCACGGGCTTCGAGCCCGGCGCGGTGGCGCCGTTTCCCACCGTGACCGTGACGCGTGTTCTCCTCGAGCGCGAGCTGCTTCGATTTCCCACGGTGTGGGCGGGGGCAGGCTCGTCGAACCACATGGTCGGGCTGTCGCCTTTCGACCTGGCGCGGGTCACGCAGGCAGAGCTCGTCGATCTCTCGGAGGTTTGACGGCTACGATTCGCACCGCCCGCGCGACCGATGGAGGAGATTCCGAGATGCAAGAGACGTCGAAGATCTGGATGAACGGCGAGCTCGTCGACTGGGCGGAGGCGACGATTCACGTCGGCTCGCACGCCCTTCACTACGGGTCGGGCGTCTTCGAGGGGATCCGCGCGTACGAGACGCCGAAAGGCACCGCTGTCTTCCGGCTCACCGAGCACATGACGCGGTTGCACGACTCGGCCAAGCTGCTCTACATGGAGATTCCGTACTCGGTCGACGACCTGAAGGCGGCGTGCTGGGATCTGATCGGGGCGAACGAGCTTCCGTCGTGCTATCTGCGTCCGATCGCGTACTACGGCTACGGCACGCTGGGCGTTGCAGCCCAGGACAATCCAGTCGACGTCGCGATCATGGCGTGGCCGTGGGGCGCGTACCTCGGCGAGGACGGGATGCGGAACGGCATCCGCGTCAAGGTGTCGAGCTGGCAGCGCGTCGGGCCGAACGTGATTCCGCACGCGGCGAAGGCCACCGGCGTCTACCTCAACTCGATGCTCGCGGTCGGCGAGGCGACCCGGGCCGGCTACGACGAGGCGATCCTGCTGACGGCCGAGGGATACATCGCCGACGGCTCGGGCGAGAGCATCTTCGTGATCAAGAACGGCGTGATCTACACGCCCGACCTCTCCGCATCGATCCTCGTCGGCATCACCCGCGACACCGTCATCCAGATCGCGCAGGATCTCGGCCACCGGATCATCGAGAAGCCGCTGATCCGCACGGATCTCTACCTCGCCGACGAGGTCTTCATGGTCGGCACGGCGGCAGAGGTGACGCCGATCCGCGAGGTCGATGATCACCTGGTCGGCCCGCCCGGACCGGTGACGCTCGAGATCCAGTCGGCCTACCTCGACACAGTGCACGGCCGCACCGAGCGGTGGGCACAGTGGCTCGAGTACGCCCCGGCGGCGAAGACCCAGGCGTGAGACAGGAGACCCGGGGCGTCCCGCTCTCCGGGCCGTTCCTGGATGAGCGCGAGGAGGAGCTCGTGCTCGAGGTTCTGCGCTCCGGGCGGCTGTCGCTCGGACCGACGATCGACCGCTTCGAGGAGCTGTTCGCGGAGGCGGTCGGCGCGCCGTATGCAGCGGCGGTTTCGTCCGGAACCGCGGGCCTCCATCTGCTCTGCATCTCGGCGGGGATCTCGCCCGGCGACGAGGTGATCACGACGCCCTTCTCGTTTGCGGCGAGCGCGAACTGCTTCATCTACGAGGGTGCGGTGCCGGTCTTCGCCGATGTCGATCCGCGGACGCTCAACGTCGATCCGGGCGCGGTCGAGGCGGCGCTGACGCCGCGAACGAAGGCGATCGTCGCGGTCGACATCTTCGGCTACCCGTGCGAGCTCGACGAGCTCCGCTCGATCGCCGATGCGCATGGGCTCGCGTTCGTTCAGGACTCGTGCGAAGCGCTTGGTGCGACGTACAAGGGCGCGCGGGTGGGCTCACATGGGCCGGGTGCGGTGTTCGCCTTCTATCCGAACAAGCAGATCACGACCGGCGAGGGCGGCATGGTGACGACGCACTCCGAGGAGGAATGGCGGCTGCTGCGCTCCCTGCGCAACCAGGGCCGCGGCGACTCGGGCGGCTGGCTCGAGCACGTGCGGCTCGGGTTCAACTACCGTCTCGACGATGTCCGTGCGGCGCTCGGGATCGGCCAGCTGGAGAAGCTTGACGAGATCCTGCGGCTGCGGGCCGACGTCGCAGCGCAGTACGGCGAGCTGCTGGGCGGCATCGACGGCGTCGAGCTTCCGTGCGCCGACGACGCCGTGCACGTGCGCTCATGGTTCGTCTACGTCGTCGCGCTACCGGACAATGCCGCACGCGAGCGCGTGATTGCGCACTTCGAGCGCGAGAGCATCGGCTACAACCGGTACCTGCCGTCGATCCACCTCCAGCCGTACATGCGCGACCGCTATGGGTTCGGCGAAGGGCTCTGCCCGGTCGCCGAGGACTACAGCTCCCGCACGCTCGCGCTCCCGTTCTTCACCGCGCTCGAGCGCGACGCGCAGGAGCGCGTGGCCGAGGCGCTTGCGGCAGCGCTTTGAACATCGCATCGGTCAAGACTGCGCTGCCGTTCACCACGAAGGACGGCTCGACGATCCGCGAGCTGCACCATACGGAGGTGCAGAGCCTCGCCGAGGCGACGCTCGAGCCCGACCAGGCGACGCAGCGCCATCACCACCGCGTCACCGAGGAGATCTACTTCGTCCTGAAAGGCTCCGGCCGCATGGAGGTCGACGGCGCGACGCAGATCGTCCGCCCGGGAGACGCGATCCTCATCCCCGCCGGCGCGTGGCACTCGCTCGAGAACAACGGCACCAGCGAGCTGCGGATACTCTGCTGCTGCGCACCCGCGTACTCAGACGACGACACGTATTTCGAGTAGCGTCCCCGCATGGCTTCGCCGCCATCGCGGATGGTCTTCCTCGGCTTCGGCAAGTGGGCGCGCGCGGACCGTATCTATGCCCTCGAGCCGCTCGAAGGCCCCGACCGCGGCCACGGCCGGCGCACGCGCGTCTGGGTCGAAGGGCTGCCGGAGCCGATCGTCGCCTCCCGTACCGAGCGGACGATCCTCGACGAGATGGGACAGGACTCGTCCGAGCTGAGCCCCCTGCTCGACGAGGCGCTCGACCTTGCCGAGCGGCTCGCGACCGCGGTCGAGGAAGGCCGGGTCGATCTCGGCGACCTCGGCCGCCGCGCGCGGCGTGTGCTCGAGAGGACGGCGAGGCCGGAGGAAGACCCCGAACAGCTGTTTTGACGGAGCCGCTCGCGCGGAGCTTCTTCGCCCGCTCCGTCCACGAGGTCGCACCGGGCCTGATCGGCGTCACCCTGCTCGTCGACGGCGTCGGCGGGCCGATCGTGGAGGTCGAGGCCTACGGCCGGGAGGATCCCGCGAGCCACGGCTTCGGCGGGCAGACCGCGCGCAACGCCGCCATGTTCGGACCCCCGGGGCACGCCTACGTCTACCGCTCGTACGGGATCCATTGGTGTCTGAACTTCGTCTGCGACGAGCCGGGCCGCGCCGACGCGGTTCTGGTCCGCGCACTCGAGCCGACCCACGGGATCGAGATCATGCGCGCGCGGCGAGGCGTCCACGCCGAGCGGGCGCTCTGCTCGGGCCCGGGGAAGCTCTGCCAGGCCCTCGGCGTGACCGGCGCGCTCGACGGCCTCCCGCTCGACGAGCTGCCGTTCGAGCTGCGCGCGCGCGAGTCGACGCCGCAGATAGTCACCGGCCCGCGGATCGGCATCACGCGTGCCGCCGAGCTCGCCTGGCGCTACGGCCTGGAAGGCTCCCGGTACCTCAGCCGTCCGCTCCGACGCTGAGATAGCGTCGATCGGGCACCTCGACACGAAGGAGCGAAGCATGATCAAGGAGTTCAAGGACTTCCTCTTCAGGGGCAACATCGTCGAGCTCGCGGTGGCGTTCGTGATGGGCCTCGCGTTTGCTGCGGTCGTCAACTCGCTGGTCAACAACCTTGTGATGCCGATCGTCGCCGCGATCATCGGCAAGCCGGACTTCCGCAACCTCACATTCACGATCCACCGTTCCGTGTTCCACTACGGGGCGTTTCTCACCGACGTCATTCAGTTCGCGGCCATCGGAGCCGCCGTCTTCTTCTTCATCGTCAAGCCCGTGCAGATGATGCTCGCCCGCAGGAAGGAGCCGGTCGAAGAGGGCATGCCGGACGAGGAGCGTCGCCACCAGGAGCTGCTCGCCGCCCTCCGCGCGAGCAACTAGCGTGGTGCAGAAGGATTCCGGGATGGTTCCCGAGTCGCGACTCGAAGCGACCGAGCACGGACTCGTCCCAAAGGGTGACGGCTGGTTCGTCCTCAACACGCGCGAGGCGCGCTGGCTCCACGCGCCGGGGTGCTCCGCCATCTGCGAGTTCGAGGGTGCGTTCGAGGGGGAGCAGGACTTCCTGCAGTTCGGGATCAACCTCAGCGTTCTCGCGCCGGGCGAGTCGATGGCGATGTACCACTGGGAGGCCGATCAGGAGGATTTCCTGGTGCTCGCGGGCGACGCGCTGCTGATCGTCGAGGGCGAGGAGCGCCCGCTACGCCGGTGGGATCTCGTGCACTGCCCTGCCGGGACGAAGCATGTCATCGTCGGGGCCGGAGAGGCGCCCTGTCTGGTGCTCGCAGTCGGCGCCCGCGACCGCTCGACCGGCCCGGACTGGGGCGGCTACAGCGTCGACGAGGCCGCGGTGCGCCACGGCGCCGGCGTCGAGCAAGAGACGACCGACCAGAAGCAGGCATACGCGCGATTCCCCAGGCGCGAGCCGACGAGGTATCGCGAGGGCTGGCTTCCCGCATAGGCGACGCTTGGGCCATCCGGCCGGGCGCGGAGAATGACGCCGTGCTCGACTGGCTGGACCCGCTCCACGGCAACGGCTACCAGTTCTGGAGCGGCATCGGGTCGGGTAGCCCGATCCTTGCCGCCGGAGTCCTCTGGTGGCGCCACCACGACTGCCACGTACGGCGCTGCTGGCGCCTCTCGTGGCACCCGCATCCCGATCACGGGCATCCGGTCTGCCGTCGCCACCACCCTGACGGCAAGGGTCTCTAGATCTCCTAGAGCCCCTTCCAGAAGACGGTCGTGTCGCAGGGCCGCCTGTCCGGGTAGAGGGCGTAGCCGGGGATCACGCCGACCCTCGTCCACCCGAGTCGCGCGTACAGCCGCTCGGCGTCGTCGCCGGTCACCGTGTCCAGCACCAGCAGGGTCTTGCCTTCCGCCCGGGCTTCCGACTCGGCACGCTCCATGAGCAGTTGGGCAATGCCACGCTTGCGCGCCGACCGGTGGACGAGGAGCTTTGCGATCTCTGCACGGTGCGGCTGGTTTGGCGGCAGCGCGAGGATCACCTGGACCGTGCCGACCAGCCGGCCCTCGGCGAACGCACCGAGAATCAGCCGGCGGCCCTTCTCGACCTCGGTAGCCATGGCTTCGAATGCGGCTCGTGCGTCCTCGTGTGAGAACGGCGCCAGATAGCTGACAGACGCACCTCCGGCGACGCAGTCGGCAAGTACGTCCGCGAGCCCGTCGAGTTTCGCACGCAACTCGGTTACATCGAGGCGACGGATCTCGATCTGGTCAGCCGCGGGCATGGCGGGCATTTTTTCCAACGGTGACCCGGATCGTCATACCGGGAGCCGCAGCGACTCCTGGGCGCGGGTCCTGGGAGACGATCTTGTGGAGCTTGCCGCGGCCGACGCGAACCGAGACGTGCAGCTTCACCTTGCGCAGCTTCGTGCGGGCCTGGCGGAGGTCGAGGCCGACGAGCTTCGGCACCGTGCCGTGCAACGGCTTCGCGAGCACGAGCGTCACCTTGTCGAACGACGAGAGCCTGCCGGTCCTCGGGAACTGCTTCAGCACGACGTCGACTCGCTGCCCCGCCGCGGCGGGCTTGTAGATCACCTGGGGCGTCAGCGGCTGCGCGCCGAGCCGCACGCGGGCCGCGTCCAGCTGCAAGCCGACGACGTTCGGCACCTCGACCTCGTTGACGCGGCAGCCCGCGGTCCGCGAGGGCCCGTGCCCGCTGAAGTAGACGAGCAGCGAGACGTCGCGGCAGCGGCCGTTGTCGAGCTCGATCCGGCCGTCGCGGTAGGTGACGCGCTTCGAGACGACGGAGAGGTACGGCGGCGAGGGGAAGCTCGCGGGCTGCGCGTCAATCGCCTGGAGCGCGGACTCCATGAACGTCTTCCAGATCTGGGCGGGGAACGTGCCGCCGGCGACTGCACGTCCGTGGTACTCCGAGAGCATCGGCCGCAGCCCCTGCGGATAGCCGACCCACACCGCGGTGACGAGTTGCGGCGTGTAGCCGACGAACCAGGCGTCGCCGTAGTTTTCCGTCGTCCCGGTCTTCCCGGCGACCTGCTGGTTCGGGAGCGCCGCCGCCTTGCCCGTGCCGCTCGCGACGACACCCTGGAGCAGTTGCGTGAGGAGCGCGGCGTCGGTCGACGACATGACGCGAACCCTGTCGGGCGCGTTGGCGAACACGACGTCGCCGTTCACGTCCTCGATCCTCGTGATCGCGCGCGGTGCGTTCCCGAAGACCTTGCCGTCGATGCGGTAGCCGCCGTTCGCGAAGGTCGCGAACGCGCGCGCCATCTCGAGCGGATTCACCGCCTGCGTGCCGAGGCCGATCGAGAAGACTCCGTCGAGTGGGCTCGTGATGCCCATCTCGTGCGCCGTGCGCGCGACGTTCGCCGGACCGACGACCTTGGTCAACTGTGCGAAGACGGAGTTGTCCGACACGGTGATCGCCTTCACGAGGTCGATCGGACCGAGGTACTCGCCCTCGTAGTTGTGTGGAGTCCAGTACTTGTTTCCGAGGAAGATCGAGATCGGCTTCGACACGAATGTGCTGAGCGGCGAGATGCCCTCCTTCAAGGCGGTCGCGAGCACGAACGGCTTGAACGAGGAGCCCGGCTGACGCTCACCGTTGACGGCGAGGTTGAACTGGCTCACGTGGAAGCTGCGCCCGCCGTACATCGCGAGCACGGCGCCGTTCGACGGATTGATCGCCACGAGCGCGGCCTGCGGCCCGTCAGGGCTGGGGAGCCATTTGTCGATCGCCGCGCGCGCGAGCAGCTGAAGGCGGAGGTTGATCGTCGTGTGCACGCGGAAGCCGCCGCCGAAGACGCGCTTGGGGCCGATCTCCTTGTTCTCGATCATCTGCTCCTTCACGTACTCGCCGAAGTACGGCGCCTGGCCGAGGATGCCGGACAGGTGGACGTTCTCCGGCTTCGGCAGCGGAGCTCTGGAGGCCCGCCGAAACTGGGCCTCCGTGATGATGTGCTGCTGGAGCATCAGCCGGAGCACGAGCGCCCGCCGGTCCCTTGCCGCCTGCGGATGGGCGACCGGGTCGTACCGGCTCGGGTCCTCGGGGATGCCGGCGAGGAGCGCCGCCTGCGGCAGCGTCAGCTTCTTCGCGTTGTGACCGAAGTACGTGCGCGCCGCGCGCTCGACACCGTAGGCGCCGTTCGCGAAGTAGATGGTGTTGAGGTAGGCCGTGAGGATCCGGTCCTTTTTCCAGCCCTGCTCGAGCTGCCAGGCGAGGGCCGCCTCTTTCAGCTTCCGCGTGATCGACCGGTCGGCTCCCGTCAGCTCGTTCTTCACGAACTGCTGGGTGATCGTCGATCCGCCCTGCACCGCCGACTTGTGCTCGATGTCGGCGATGAGCGCACGGCCCATGCCGCGGATGTCGATGCCTCGGTGCTCGTAGAAGCGGCGGTCCTCGGCCGCGACGATCGCCTGCTTGATCCACGGCGAGATATCGGCGCTCTGAACGAGCACCCGGCTCTGGCTGCCGCGCAGCACCGCGAGGATCGAGTGGTTGTCCGCCGCGTACACGTAGCCGTCGACCTGCTGCTTCGGCGCCTGCTTGAACGGGTCGAGGCCCGTGAGCTGCTGGCCGACGGCCACGACGAGGCCGTAGGAGAACGCCGTCAACGCGAGAACGCCCACAACGCCGACGAGGGCGAGGAGGCGAAGCTTGCGGATCCGGCGTCGGGGCCGGCGCGGAACCGCCGACTCGAAGCGTTTTCTGCGCAGCAGCACGGAAGCGGGCGGATTGTACCGCCCCGCGGGCTCAGGCCTGAGCGCTGAAGACCGGGGTCTGCGTCGGCGCTTCGACGCCGCCGGACCGCTCGATCGTGGCGGCAACGACCGAGCCGGGTGGAACGGCCTCGTGGAGCGGCACGACCGTCGTCGACCCGCTGCCGTCGAAGAGCCCCGCGCGCTTCGGGCTCCCGCCCCGAGGGATGACCCATGCTTCGTAGGTCATGCCTGCGGGTGCCGAGGCCAGGCGCCTGACGATCAGCACCCCGCGGCCGGTGGGATCGACCGCAACGAGGCCGGTTCCGCCGCGGAGCGGGATCCTCCGGGACGCAGGATCGGCGACGACCTGCATTGCCTGCGCGAAGGCGGCTCGCGCGGAGCGCTCCTGCCCGAGCGAGTGCGAGAGCGTGGCCGCCCAGATGCCGAGCCCGACCGCTGCGCATGCGGCGGCCGCTGCGGCGGCCCCCGTGGCACGGAGAAGCCACGGTCGCCGCAGGGGCAGCGGCACGACGTTCCCGCGCTCGGCCGCCGCCGCCTCGAGGATGCGCCCGCGGAGCTGCGCCGGGGGCGCAGGCGACCGGACCGCCCAGGCAAGCGCGCTCGCGGTGTCGCCGAGCGCCACGAGCTCTTCGCGGCACGGCTCGCAGCCGCCGAGGTGGGTCTCGTACGCATCGCGCTCGTCGGCGTCGAGTGCGTCGAGAGCGTAGGCGGCGGTCAGGTCGTGGACGTCCATGAAATCTCCATTCCGGGGTCACCGAGCAGCTCGCGTAGCCGCGCCAGGCCCATGAACATCCGGCTCTTGATGGTACCGAGAGGCTGTCCGAGCCTCTCCGCGAGCTCCGACTGGGTGAAGCCGCCGTAGTACGCGAGCTCGATTGCCTCTCGCTGCTGGTCTGGCAGCTGCCGCAGCGCAGCCTGGACGCGCTCGCGCTGAAGGCGCAGCCAGGCTTCCTCGTCGACGTCGCCGCCGCCCGGCTCCGGCGCGTGCTCGAGCGTGTCGGCGCGCCGCCGCTCCTCGCGGCGAACGAGATCCACCGCCCGGCGGTGCACAAGCGTGAGGATCCACGCGCTCGCCTGTCCGCGTTCGGGGAGAAACCGCGCTGCTCCGCGCCACACACCGAGGAACGCCTCCTGCACTGCGTCTTCCGCCAGGGCCTCGTCGCGCAGGATCCGGAGCGCGAGGCCGTAGGCCGGCCGGCCGTACCGGTCGTACAGCTCGGCGAGTGCGGCCTGCTGCGAGCGCGCGGCCAGCAGCACGAGCGCCTCGTCCGAGAGATGCGACAGTTCGCGCGTCACGCCCTTCATTCGTCTTCGAGCCGATTCTGGTTCGTTCGGGACCAGATGTCGAACCGGTCCGGGGCCGCCGGCGAATGGTGCCCGACACGACGGCCGACGAGTGCCGTCGAGAAAGGGAGATGAGTCCATGCGAGCACTCGCATTCGCCGCAATCATTGCCGTTTTCGGAGGAGCGTTGGCCGTCGTCGCGTTGCACGGCGGCCCGTCCGGCGCACGCGCGTCGAGTCACCGCGAGGCACCGTTGATCGCGGAAGACCCGACCGCCGACAGCACCGACGCCTACGTGTTCCGCAGCCCGGACAAGCCGAACACGGTCACGCTCATCAGCAACGTCATTCCCGGCGAGGACCCCGCAGCGGGCCCGAACTGGTACACGTTCTCGCCGACGGCGCGGTACGACATCTATGTCGATCGCAACGGCGACGGGAAGCCCGACATCAGCTGGTACTTCCGCTTCAAGGCCGGGAAGCCGACCGCGTTCCTCGGCGGCACCGAGCAGAGCTACACCGTCACGAAGGTCGTCGACGGCAAGTCCAGCGTCGTCGGCGAGGGGCTGATGACGCCGCCTGACAACATCGGCCCACGCTCGACGCCGAACTACCACTCGCTTGCGCAGAACGGTGTGCACACGCTCTCGGACGGCACGACCGTGTTCGCCGGGCAGCGCGACGACCCGTTCTTCGGCGACATCGGCGCTGCGTTCGACCTCGTGGCGATCCGCAACGGCACGGGGGCGACCGGCGGTGGCAAGGACTTCTTCGCCGGCTACGCCGTCCACTCGATCGCGCTGCAGGTGCCGGTCTCGATGCTCGACAACACGTCACACGTAATCGGCATGTGGACCGCGACCGACCGTCCGGAGATTCAGATCCGCACGAAGGCGGACTGGCGGCGGTCGCACTGGAAGCAGGTCTCGCGGCTCGGCAATCCGCTGATCAACGAGCTCCTCATTCCGACCGAGCTCAAGGACAAGTGGAACGCGACGACCCCGGACAAGGACGAGCAGTTCAAGCGCTACTACAGCCAGCCGATCCTGGCTGCGCTCCTGAACAAGCTCTACCCGCAGTTCGGGCCGTTCAAGGAGACCGACCGGACCGACCTCGTGGCGGTGCTCGGCACCGGCCTGCAAACGCCGAACCTGAACTTCACGGGTGGGAAGTTCGCCGACGAGCTCCGGTTGAACCTGTCGATCGCGCCGACGGCGCCGGTCGGGAAGGGCAATCGCCTCGGCGTCCTCGGCGGCGACCTCGCCGGCTGGCCGAACGGACGGCGGCTCGAGGACGATGTCATCGACATCGCAGAGCGGGCGGTCGGCGGTGCGCTGATCGGCCATGCCCTGCCGCTCGGTGACGGTGTCGACGCGAACGACGTGGCCTATCAGCAGTCGTTCCCGTATGCCGCCGACCCGTTCAGCGGCTTCGACAACACCAAGGGTCAGCTCTACCCGACGCATCCGTGATGAGTCGGATCCTGATCGCAGGGACGGCGGCGGCGCTTGCCGCCGCCGTCCTCGGCCTCGGCGGGGTGCTGCGCTCGAACGGAGCCGTGGCACCCGAGCGCGCGCGCGCGGCGGCGTCGGTCCTTGCGAGCGGCTTCGCGGCAGGCGACACGACTGCGCTCGTGGCCCAGCTGCAAACCGCGGTGCGCCGTGACCCGCGCAACGTCCACGACCTGGGCCTGCTCGGGCTCGCCTACCAGCAGCGGGCCCGCGAGACCGGGGACCCGTCGTGGTACCCGAAGTCCGGCGGCATTCTCGCGCGGGCTGCGGCGATCGCTCCGCGAGACCTGATCGTGACGAGCGGGCTCGGCTCGCTCGAGCTCTCGCGCCATCGCTTCGCCGAGGCCCTCGTCTACGGTCGGCGTGCTGTCGCGCTGGCGCCGTCGAGTGCGGCGGGCTACGGCATTCTCGGCGATTCGCTCGTCGAGCTCGGCCGTTACGGGGCCGCGTTCCGCGCCTTCGACACGATGGCTCGGTTGAAACCGAGCGTCGCGTCGTACGCGCGCATCGCATACGCGCGTGAGCTGCGCGGCGACTGGCTCGGCGCGGTCGACGCGATGCGTCTCGCCGGCTACTCCGCCGCCGGGCGGCAGGAGCCGACCGCGTGGGTTCACGCGCAGCTCGGCAAGCTCTTCTGGAACCGCGGACGTTACGCCGCGGCCACGAGGGAGTACCGCGCGGCGCTGGCGGCCTTCCCGGGTTATGTCTACGCCCTCGACGGCCTGGCGCAGGTCGCGGCTGCGCAGGGCCGGCCGAGGCGTGCAGCCGCGCTCGAGCGACGCGCAGAGGAGACGATTCCGCTGCCCCAGTTCGTCGGGTTCCTCTCAGAGGTCGAGCGGGCCGCCGGTCACGATCGTGCCGCCCGCCGGTCGGATGCGCTGATCGGCGTGATCGACCGCGTGTTGCATGCGAACGGCGTGCGGACGGATCTCGAGCTGGCGCTCATCCGCACCGATCGGGGCATCGATCCGAAGGGGACGCTTGCGCTTGCGCGGCGTGCGCAGAAGGCGCGACCGTCGATCGACGGCGACGACGTCCTCGCCTGGGCGCTCGCACGAAGCGGCCGCTGCACAGAGGCACTGGGCCACTCGCAGCGCGCACTTCGTCTCGGCACGCGCGACGCGTTGAAGTTCTTCCACCGCGGCATGATCGAGCGCTGCCTCGGCGACGCCTCGGCCGCTCGCATGTGGTTCCATCGCGCACTCTCGCTCAACCCGCACTTCTCGATCCGCTGGTCGCCCGTCGCGAGGAGGTACGCATCATGAAACGGCTGATTCTCGTCATCGTGGCCGCTGCCGCACTTGCGGGGCCGGCAGCCGCGACCGCACACCCGCTCGGCAACTTCACCGTCAACCACTTCGCGCGCGTGCAGGTCTCGGGTGACCGGCTGTTCGTCCGCTATGTGCTCGATCTCGCCGAGATCCCGACATACGAGGCGCGACAGCGTGGCGTCGACGCAAATGCATATGCCGCGCGTCTCGCGCAGGGGCTCGACGTGAGGCTCGGCGGCCGCGCGGTGACGCTGGTCCCGGTTGCGCACGCGCTCGCATTCCCCCGGGGCGTCGGCGGGCTGAACACGATGCGGCTCGAGGTGATCCTCCGCGGCCCGCGCATCGCTGCGCCCGAGCGGCTCGAGCTGCACGACGCGAACTACGCAGGCCGGATCGGCTGGAAGGAGATCGTCGTCGGCGCCCGGACGAGAAGCATCTCCCGCGAGCTGCACGCCTATCCCAAGAGCCTGCTCGAAAGCCCGCAGGGCGTGACGCGCGTCAGCGTCACCGTGGCGCCCACACACGACCCGGTGCCGGCGCTGACCCACGGCCGCGCCCTTCAGGCGCCGGACCGCGTTGCCGACTCCGGCTTCACGGGTCTCATCGCGCAGCGAGACCTGAGCCCGCTCGTGATTCTCGCCGCGCTCGCGGCAGCGCTCTTCTGGGGCGCGGCGCACGCACTGTCGCCCGGGCACGGCAAGACGATCGTCGCCGCGTACCTGATCGGAAAGCGTGGAACGGTTCGCGACGCAACAGCGCTGGGCGCGATCGTGACCGTGACGCACACGATCGGCGTGTTCGGCCTCGGCCTCGTTACGCTCGCGCTCTCGCAGTGGATCGTTCCCGACCGGCTCTATCCCTGGCTCAACCTGGTTGCCGGACTATCGGTGCTGCTGATCGGGGCGGCCGTGCTGCGCTCGCGCGCGCAGGACTGGCTGCACCTGCGCGCGCACAGGCACGGCCATGATCACCACCACCACGATGACCACGACCATGCGGAGCCGGGCGAAGGCTTCCGGGGCTTGCTCGCGGTCGGCGTCTCCGGCGGCCTCCTGCCGTGTCCGTCGGCGCTCGTCGTGCTGCTCGCTGCGATCTCGCTCCATCGCGTCGCCTTCGGCCTGCTCCTGATCGTCGCCTTCTCGACCGGCCTCGCGCTCTCGATCACGGGCATCGGCCTCGCGGCCGTCCTTGCGAAGCGGGCGTTTGCGCGTCGAAGCTTCGACGGGCTGCTCGTGCGCGCGCTGCCCGCGGCAAGTGCCGTCGTCATCCTCGTCGCGGGCGTCGCGATGACTCTCCGCGCCTTCCCGAAGGTGAGCTGAGATGTTCGGGCTGGACCACGCGCTTGCGGGCGCCTCCGACGGCACGACGCTGCTCGTCGTGCTCGCCATCGCGCTCCTCCTCGGCCTGCGGCACGCCACCGACCCTGACCATCTCGCGGCGGTGACGACCCTCGCTGCGGGCGACGGCCGCGCCGCCGCGCGGCTCGGGCTCGCCTGGGGGATCGGGCACGGCACTTCGCTCTTCGCCTTCGGTCTTCCGATCGTCCTCTACCGCGCGTACCTGCCCGCCGCCGTCGAGAAGGGTGCGGAGGCGGCGGTCGGCGCGCTCATCGTCGGGCTCGCGCTGTCCCTGCTCGTCCGCTGGCACCGAGGAGCCTTCGGGCCTCACGGCCATCCGAGACGGACGCGCACGCGCGCGGGCGCCTTCGCGATCGGTCTCGTGCACGGCACCGGCGGAAGTGCGGGCGTCGGCGTGCTGCTGCTCGCCGCGATCCCCGGCCACGGGCTGGCCGTCGCCTCGCTCGGCCTCTTCGCCGTCGCCACGGCGCTGTCTATGACCGTGCTGTCGGGCGGGTTCGGGCGGACGCTCGGCGCAGGTCCGATCGCCCGGCTCGCCCCGGTTCTCGGGACGGCGAGTCTCGCGTTCGGGGTCTGGTACACCCTCGGAGCGCTCGACCTCGCGCCGTACGTGTTCTAGACGGACGGCTCTGGACAGATCTGCCGGAACGGGGTAGAAGCCCCACGTGACCGTTCGTCCCTACGGCACCTGGCCTTCCGAGATCGACGCCGACCTCGTCGCCGGCGGCTCGGGGCGTTCCTTCGACGCGACCGACCTCTCGGACGGCCGGCTGCGGTGGACCGAGAGCAGGACCTACGAAGGCGGTCGCACGGTCGTCGTCGAGGGCCGGCCCGACGGGGAGCTCGTCGACCTGACGCCGCCGGGAACGAATGCGCGGACGCGAGTCCACGAATACGGCGGCGGCGCGGTGTGGTTCCACGGCGGCACGACCTTCTTCTCCGAGTTCGCCGACAGCCGCCTCTACCGCGTGGACGACGCGGGCGCGGAGCCGCGGGCGATCACGCCCGAACCGCCCGAGCCGAACAGCCTGCGCTACGCCGACGGCCGTGTGACCCCGGACGGCCTGACGATCTTCTGCGTGCGTGAGCGTCACGAGGGCGGCGAGGTATTGAACGAGCTCGTCATGCTCCCTGCGGACGGATCGGCCGAGCCGCGGATCGTCGCCGGTGGTCACGACTTCTTCATGGCGCCGCGGCTCGACCCGGTCGGCCGCCGTCTCGCCTGGATCGCCTGGGATCACCCGCGCATGCCGTGGGACGGGACGGAGCTCTGGGTCGCCGACGTCGAGGCTGACGGCACTCTCGGCGGGCCGCGGCGCGTCGCAGGCGGCCCGGACGAGTCGGTCATCGACCCGCGCTTCGCCCCGGACGGCGCCCTGCACTACTGCTCCGATCGAACCGGCTGGTGGAACATCTACCGCGAGGACGGTACGGCGCAGACGCGGCTCGACGGCGCGGAGATCGGTTACCCCGCCTGGTTCTTCGGTAGGTCGCTCTACGTGTTCCTCGACGACGGGCGGATCGCGTGCATCGTGACGCGGTCGGCGAGCGAATCGCTCGAGGTGCTCGCCCCGGGCAGCTCGGAGCTCGAGCCCACGGGTCTCGACTGGTCATCGTTCGGCCCGGCATCGCTGTCGGCCGGCGGCGGCCGGATCGTGTTCTCGGCAGCGTCTCCGACCAGGCCGAGGGCGCTCGTCTCCTTCGAGCCCGACTCCGGCCGCGAGACGATCGTCCGCCGCTCGATCGACGTCGATCTCGATCCCGCGTCGATCTCGGTGCCGCGCGCAATCGAGTTTCCGACCGGGGACGGCGCGACGGCGCACGCCTTCTACTACCCGCCGGCGAACGGCGGCTACGAGGGGCCCGCCGGCGAGCTGCCACCGCTGCGCGTGATCTGTCACGGAGGGCCCACTGCTCACACGACGCCGTTCCTCAGGATCGGGCAGCAGTTCTTCACGCAGCGCGGCATCGGCGTCCTCGACGTCAACTACCGGGGCAGTACCGGCTACGGCCGTGCCTACCGGCAGCTGCTGAACGGGCGGTGGGGCGAGATCGACTGGCAGGACTGCATCGCTGCTGCGCGGTATCTCGCCGATCAGGGTGACGTCGATCCCGATCGCACCTGGGTGGAGGGCGGCAGCGCCGGCGGCTACGTCGTCCTCTGCGCGCTCGTCTTCGATCCGACCGCCTTCGCCGCCGGTGTCAGTTACTTCGGCGTCGCCGACGCGGAAGCGCTCGCACTCGATACCCACAAGCTCGAGTCGCGCTACCTCGACTCGATGATCGGCCCGTATCCCGAGCGCGCCGATCTCTACCGCGCGCGCTCTCCCGTCCATTTCGTCGAGCAGCTCGAGCGGCCGCTGCTGCTGCTCCAGGGACTCGACGACAAGGTCGTGCTGCCGAGCCAGGCCGAGGCGATGGTCGAGGTGCTCGAGCGAAAAGGCATCCCGTACGCCTACCTCGCGTTCGAGGGCGAGGGGCACGGGTTCCGTCGGCGGGAGAACATCAAGCGCTCGCTCGAGGCGACGCTCTCGTTCGTCGGGCAGGTGTTCGGCTTCGCCGCTGCGGACGAGACCGAGTCGCTC
Source organism: Gaiellaceae bacterium (assembly GCA_041499745.1). Taxonomy (GTDB): domain Bacteria; phylum Actinomycetota; class Thermoleophilia; order Gaiellales; family Gaiellaceae; genus Palsa-739. Next base: position 1,252 of record JBGQKY010000037.1, on the reverse strand, counting down.
GCAATCGCCCACCTCTAGACTCGGCTCTAGACTCGGCGCCGTGGAAGGGTTCGCTCCGACGCGGCACGCCGTGCACGTCCTGCCCGAGGGCGAGCTCGACCGGAAGCTTGCGCTCGGACGGCCGCTGCGCGTGAAGCTCGGCGTCGATCCGACCTCGCCGGACGTCCATCTAGGCTTCGCCGTCGTCCTCGACCGGCTCCGGGAGTGGCAGGACGCGGGTCACACTGTCGTCCTGATCGTCGGCGACTACACCGCGAGGATCGGCGATCCATCGGGCCGCTCGTCGGAGCGGCCGGTGCTGCCGGACGAGGAGCTCGATGCGAACGCGCAGCGGTTCGCCGATCAGGCTTTCCGCATCCTCGACCGCGACAAGACCGAGGTTCGCTTCAACGGCGAGTGGCTCGCGAAGCTGAGCTTCGCCGAGGTCGTGCGGCTGACGCGGATGCTGACAGTCTCGCGGCTGCTCGAGCGGGACGATTTTGCGAAGCGGTTTGCCGCCCAGGAGCCGATCACGCTCTCGGAGCTCCTATACCCGCCGATGCAGGCCTACGACTCGGTGGCGATCGACGCCGACGTCGAGATCGGCGGCACGGACCAGCTCTACAACCTGCTTACGGGTCGCGACGTGATGGCGCGCTACGGCAAGGAGCCGCAGCTCGTCGTCACCTACCCGCTCCTCGTCGGGCTCGACGGGGCCGAGAAGATGTCGAAGTCGCGAGGCAACTACATCGGGATCGAAGAGCCGCCCGAGGAGATGTTCGGCAAGACGATGTCGATCCCGGACGAGGCGCTTCCCCAGTGGTGGGAGCTCGTCGCCGGCGGAGGCGGGCACCAGGACGACCCGCTGGAGTGGAAGCTCGAGCTCGCACGCCGGATCAGCGGGCGCTGGCACGGGGAGGAGGGCGCGCGCGCAGGGGAGGCGCACTTCACCCGTGTCGTGCGCCGTCGCGAGGCACCGGAGGAGATGCCCGAGGCCACGTTCGCGGCCAAGGACGGGACCGTGTACCTGCCGGCGCTTCTCCAGGAGGTCTTCGGCAACTCCGGCGGCCACTGGCGCCGCCAGATCGACCAGGGCGGAGTGAAGCTGAACGGCGAGCCGGTCGCAGCCTACGAGGTCGATCGGGCCACGCTCGAGGGTTCGGTGCTTCAGGCCGGAAAGCGCCTGTTCGTGCGCGTCCATTCCGGTTGACAGCGCGCCAACCCTTGCTACTATCCCTCGGCTGCCCGCGAGGGCTGCGTAGGAAAGTCCCTG
>JBGQKY010000036.1:0-17944 GCA_041499745.1 Gaiellaceae bacterium | reverse complement strand
CTCGCGGCCGCGCAGGCGACCGGCTACGCGTTTCTCTTCAAGCGCCAGCAAGCGCTGCCGAACGTGAACGCCGGCCGGCTCGTGATCATCATCCTCACGCTCACCGCCGGGTGCGCGCTCCTCATGTGGATGGGCGAGCAGATCACGAAGCGCGGGGTCGGCAACGGCATCTCACTGCTGATATTCGCCTCGATCCTCGCGTACGCTCCGACCGGTGTGAGCGCCTGGATCAACGGCGGCACGATGGAACGGCTGTTCTTCCCGATCATCGCGCTCGCCGTGGTGAGCTCCGTCGTCTACGTGCAGGAGGGCCAGCGGCGCATTCCGGTGCAGTACGCACGGCGGCAGCTGGGGAACCGACAGACGACCGGCGGCTCGACCTACATGCCGCTGCGCGTGAACATGGCCGGCGTGATCCCGGTCATCTTCGCGGCGGCAATCATGGCGCTCCCGCCGACGATCGCGGAGTTCGTGCCGAACTGGAGCGGCTTCGTCAACCGGAACTTCCAGCCGACGAGCACGGCGTATCTCGCGCTCGAGGGCTTCCTGATCATCGTCTTCTGTTACTTCTACACGTCCGTCCAGTTCAACCCGGTCGACCAGGCGGACAACCTGCGGAAGTACGGTGGGTACATCCCCGGCATCCGCCCCGGCCCGCCCACGGCCGCGTATCTCGACAGAGTTCTGCAGCGACTGACGCTGCCCGGTTCGCTGTTCCTCGCGACCGTGGCGATCGCGCCGAGCATCTTCATCAAGTATTTCGGCTTCTCCCAGGCGACGGGCCGTGCGCTCGGCGGCACCTCGGTGCTGATCGTCGTCGGCGTCGCGCTCGACACGATGCGACAGATGGAGTCCCAGATGATGATGCGCCACTACGAAGGGTTCTTACGCTGAACGTCCTCGTCCTTGGGCCGCAAGGGTCGGGGAAGGGCACGCAAGGGGCGAAGATCGCCCGGACCTACGGCGTGCCGCACATCGTGACCGGCGGCATGATCCGCGAGATGAAGGAGCGGCCGACCGAGCTCGGGGCCGAGCTGCGCGAGATCTACGACCGGGGCGACCTCGTCGGCGACGAGACGATGATCCGTCTGATCCGCGACCGGCTCGATCGCGGCGACACGCTGCCCGGATTCGTGCTCGACGGCTTCCCGCGCACGCTGGTGCAGGCCGAAGCGCTCGACGATCTGCTGCACGAACTCGGCCGCTCGATCGACATCGTCTTCGACTTCCACATGCCCGACCGGCAGCAGCTCGTCGAGCGGCTGCTGAAGCGCGCGGCCGAGGAGAACCGCTCCGACGACACGCCCGAGGCGATGCAGCGCCGCCTCGAGCTCTACGACAAGGAGACCGCGCCGCTCACCGAGTACTACCGCTCGACCCGGGGCAACGTCGTCGGGCTCCACGCCGACCGCTCGATCGAAGACGTCTTCCACGAGATCCAGCAAGCGCTCTCGGCGGTGGAGGCGCGCGCGTGATCATCCGCAAGTCCGCGCAGGAGATCGAAGGCATGGCGCGCGCCGGCGAGCTCGTCCACGAGACGCTCCAGCTCGTCGCCGAGAACCTCGAGCCGGGCGTCTCGATGCTCGAGCTCGACCGTCTCGCCGACGAGCACATCGCGTCGAAGGGCGGCATTCCGACCTCGAAGGGGTACAAGGGCTTTCCCGCGGCGCTCTGTATCTCGCCGAACTCGATGGTCGTGCACGGGATTCCGAACGACTATCGCGCGCAGGAAGGCGACCTCATCTCCGTCGATCTCGGCGTGACGCTGGACGGCCTTGTCGCCGACAGCGCCGTCACCCTGCCGGTGGGGGAGATCACCGCCGAGGCTCAGCGGCTCCTCGACGTGTGCCAGGAGGCGCTCGCCGCCGGGATCGCGGAGGCGCGGATCGAAAACCGGCTCTCGGACATCTCCCATGCCGTCCAGACGGTGGTCGAGGAGGCCGGCTTTTCGGTCGTGCGAAGCCTCGTCGGCCACGGCGTCGGACGCTCCTACCACGAGGATCCGCAGATCCCGAACTACGGCCTCCCCGGACGCGGCCCGGTGCTCCAGGACGGGATGACCCTCGCGATCGAGCCGATGATCACCGCCGGCGGGCCCGAGGTCTACGTCCACGACGACCAGTGGTCGATCTCGGCGAGCGACGAGTCGCTCGCCGCCCATTTCGAGCACACCGTGGCGGTCACTGCCGACGGGCCTCGGATCCTCACGAAGGCCGGAGCGGCTTTGCTACGATGACCGACCGGCAAAGCGGCTTTGCCGTGCGCGGAATCACCAAACAGGAATCCGAAAAATGAAAGTACGCCCATCCGTCAAGCCCATGTGCGAGCGCTGCCGCGTGATCAAGCGGCACGGCACGATCCTCGTCATCTGCTCCAACCCGAGACACAAGCAAAGGCAGGGGTAGGTGAGCCTCCTCGCAGCCATTGGCGGCGCCCGGCACGCCCACACGCGGCGCGCTGCCGCGTCCTCAGTCGCGCCCGTGGCAAACGCCACGAGCGCTCCCTGCGTCCTTGCATCGCTTGGTGTGGACGCCCCGGGCATCCGCCATGGCCACGAGGAGACTCACTAGTGGCGCGCATCGCCGGAGTGAATCTCCCGAACCAGAAGCGGCTCGAGATCGGGCTCACATACATCTACGGCATCGGACAACCGACAGCGCGGAAGATCGCAACCGAGATCGGCCTCTCGCCCGACACGAAGATCCGCGACCTCACCGACGACGAGATCACGAAGCTCCGCAACTACATCGACGCGAACCTCGAGGTCGAGGGCGATCTGCGCCGGGAGCGCACGCAGGCGATCAAGCGCCTCTCCGAGATCGGCGCGTACCGCGGGCTCCGCCATCGGCGCGGCTTGCCGACGCACGGCCAGCGGACGAAGACGAACGCCCGCACGCGCAAGGGCCCGAAGAAGACCGTCAGCCGCGGAAAGAGCAAGGCGAAGTAGATGGCCCCTCCCCGTCGTCAGGCGACCCGTGGTCGCGCGCGCCGTCGCGTCCGCAAGAACATCGCGATCGGCCAGGCGCACATCAAGACGAGCTTCAACAACACGATCGTCGCGCTCACCGACAAGGAGGGCAACGTGATCGCGTGGGAGTCCGCCGGCTCGGCCGGGTTCAAGGGCTCGCGCAAGTCCACGCCGTTCGCCGCGCAGGTCACCGCCGACGCGTGCGCGCGGAAGGGCATGGAGCACGGCCTCCAGAAGGTGGAGGTGTTCGTGAAGGGCCCGGGCTCGGGACGCGAGACGGCGATCCGCTCGCTCCAGGCTGCGGGGCTCGAGATCATCAGCGTGAAGGATGTGACGCCGCAGGCGCACAACGGCGTCAGGCCGCGGAAGCGGAGGCGCGTCTAGTGGCCCGTGACCTCGGACCGAAGTGCCGCATCTGCAGGCGCGAAGGCTTGAAGCTCTTTCTGAAGGGGGAGCGCTGCCTCACCGAGAAGTGCGCCATCGAGCGGCGCTCGTATCCGCCGGGTGAGCACGGCCGCGGCCGGATCAAGCAGAGCGAGTACCTGCTCCAGCTGCGCGAGAAGCAGAAGGCGCGCCGCTACTACGGCCTGCTCGAGAAGCAGTTCCGCAACTACTACGAGAAGGCGTCCCGCCGCTCCGGCATCACGGGCGAGGAGCTGCTGCGCCTGCTCGAGACGCGTCTCGACAACGTCGTCTACCGGCTCGGCTTCGCCGCCTCGCGCGCGCAGGCGCGCCAGCTCGTGCGCCACGGCCATTTCCACGTCAACGGCCGCCGCGTGAACATCCCGAGCTACCAGGTCCGTCCGGACGACATCGTCACCGTGGCGCCCAACTCATCTGCCCAGCAGACGATTCGCGACGCGACCGATCTCGTGTCGACCGTCGCGGCCTGGCTCCAGGCCGACCACGACGGCCTCACCGGCAAGGTCCTGAAGCAACCTGAGCGCGCCGAGATCGACACGCCCGTCCAGGAACAGCTCATTGTCGAGCTCTATTCGAAGTAAGGAAGAAAGGGCACATTCTTTGGCGACACGTGAAATGAACTTCCAGATCCCGAAGATCGTCCACGAGGACGTCGACGATCACCGTGGGGTCTTTGTCATCGAGCCGCTCGATCGTGGCTTCGGCCACACGTTCGGCAACTCGCTGCGTCGCGTGCTGCTCTCCTCTCTCGAGGGCGCTGCGGTCACCTCGGTGAAGGTCGAGGGCACCGCGCACGAGTTCACGACGCTGCCCGGCGTACGCGAGGACGTGACTGACATCGTGCTGAACCTCAAGAACCTCATCGCGCGCCTGCACGGCGACTCACCCGAGGTCGAGGTACACATTGCGAAGAAGGGCCCCGGCACCGTCACGGCGGGCGACATCGAGGCGCCGGCCGAGCTCGAGCTCCTGAACCCGGAGCTCGAGATCGCGAACCTCGCCGGGAACGGCCGGCTCGAGATGACGCTGACGATCGGGCGCGGCCGTGGCTACTCGCCGGCGGAGCTCAATCGCGGGCAGCTGCACACGATCGGCGTCATCCCGATCGACTCGATCTTCTCGCCGGTGCGCCGCGTCTCCTACGCGGTCGAGTCTGCCCGCGTCGGGCAGCGCACCGACTACGACAAGCTCACGCTCGACATCACGACCGACGGCTCCGTCGAGCCGAAGGATGCGCTGGGCGAAGCGGCCGAGATCCTCATCCGCCAGCTCGCGATCTTCACCGACATCGAGAAGATGGAGGGCTTCGGCGAGTCCGCTGCGGTTGTAGGCGACGGTGTGGGCCCGGAGACGGCGCTCGCGCACGGGATGGAGAACTTCCCGATCGAGGAGCTCGAGCTCGGCGTCCGCTCGTACAACTGTCTCAAGCGCGTCGGCATCGAGACGATCGGCGACCTCGTCATGAAGACCGAGAACGAGCTCGCCGCGATTCCGAACTTCGGCAAGAAGTCGATCGAGGAGGTCAAGGAGACCCTGCAGCAGCACGGCCTCAACCTCCGCGGCGACAATGGCGGCGGCAGCAGCAGCGTCGGAGGCCTGGAGTAATACCGTGCGGCACGCGAAGACCGGCAAGAAGCTCGGTCGCGACTCGTCGCACCGCAAGGCGATGTACGCGAACCTCGCGTGCTCGCTGATCGAGCACGGGCGCATCAGGACGACCGAGGCCAAGGCCAAGGCCGTCAAGCCCTACGCAGAGAAGATGATCACGCTGGGCCGGCGCGGTGACCTGCACGCGCGCCGGCAGGCGCTCTCCGAGCTCCGCTCCCAGGAGGTCGTGCACCAGCTCTTCGCCGACGTCGCGCCCCGAATGGCCGACCGGCCCGGCGGGTACACCCGGATCGTGAAGCTCGGAACCCGCCTGGGCGACTCCGCGGAGATGGTGTACCTCGAGCTCGTCGACTACCAACCGGCGTAGGGCCGGGACATCGCTCGGGTGGGGTCTTGGCCCCGCTGTGAATCATGGCTCTGTTCATAGGCATCCTGCTGGCCCTCTTCGTCCTCGACGGCCCGTGGGAGTGGGCCGCGGTCGCCGGCGGCGGCGCGATCGAGCTCGGTGAGGCGTGGTTCTGGTGGCGCTGGTCCCACCGCCGGCGGTCGGCGGTCGGTGCCGAGGCGCTCGTCGGCCGCACGGCCGAGGCGGCGGGCGACGGTTGGGTGCGCGTCCACGGCGAGCTCTGGCGTGCGGGCGGGGCGGCGGGACTCGAGCCCGGCGAGCTCGTGCGCGTGCTTGCGGTCGACGGGCTGACGCTCGTCGTCGAGCGGCAATAGCCTGAGCTTCTCAGCCGACGGGGCTGCCGAGCAGGGAGCCGAGGCCGGCGCTGAGAGCGGCGATGATGATGCCGGCGAAGGTGACGATGCCGAGTGCGCGCACGAACGTGTCCTGGAAGAACTTCCAGCGGAGGAAGGCGAGCACCATCAGCTCGAACCCGACCACTCCGACCGCGAAGGAGAGGGCCGCGTGGTAGTTGGGGATGAGAAAGGGCAGGGTGTGGAGGATTCCGCCCACGAACGTGCCGCCGCCGGTGATGGTGCCGCGCACGATCGGGCTGCCTCTTCCGGTCAGCTCGCCCGTGTCCGAGAGGGCCTCCGAGAAGCCCATGCTCACAGCCGCGCCGAGCGAGGTCGCAAGGCCTGCGATGAACGCGTACCGCGTGTCGTGGGACGCCAGCGCGATCGCGAAGATCGGGGCGAGCGTCGAGAGCGAGCCGTCGATCAATCCGACCATCATGGGCTGGACGCGCTGGAGGAGAAAGGTGTGCTCGTCGGACACTCTAGTAGAGTGTACCAGGCGGTGTGCAAAGAGCTAGAACATAAGGCACTCCTGACAAATCGAGTTAGGGACGCCTGACGTGCGCCTCAGGCTCACGATCGAGTACGACGGCACTCCCTTTCGCGGCTGGGCGGCTCAGCCGGGGCTGCCGACCGTGGAGGCTGTGCTTCGCGACGCGCTCGCCGAGACGTTCGAGTCGGTCGCGAGCGTCGCCGTCGGCGCCCGCACGGACACGGGGGTGCACGCGCTCGCGAACGTCGTCTCGGTCGACGTCGACGGCGGATCGCCTCCTGCCGGCACGGCACACGCCCTGAACACGCGCCTGCCCCGCGAGGTCTCGGTCGTGGCGGCGGAAGAAGTTCCGCCCGACTTCCACGCGCGCTTCTCGGCGCGCTCGCGCAGCTACCGCTATCGCCTCTTGAACCGGAGCACGCCGTCTCCGTTCGAGCTCCGCCGTTCGTGGTGGTTGACGCGGCCGCTCGACGAGGAGCGGCTGAATGCGAGCGCCGCGCTGCTGCGCGGTGCGCACGACTTTCGCGCGTTCACACCGACGGTGACGCGGCACGAGGGCTTCGTCCGCATCGTCGAGCAAGCGGAGTGGATCCGTCGGGGGAACCATCTAGACTTCGAGATCACGGCGGACAGCTTCCTCCGGCACATGGTTCGAACGCTCGTGGGCACGATGCTCGAAGTCGAGCCCGATCAGCTCGCGGCGCTGCTCACCGGACGCGAGCGACCGGAGGCGGGGACGACCGCGCCGCCGTGGGGCCTCTACCTCGTCTCCGTCGGTTACTGACCCGCCACGACAGAGCGGTGCCGTGCGTCTTTCGTCACGAACCGGCGAGCATTTCGTAGCCGGTGACAGTCACGGGTTACGGAACCGTTACGGGTTCGCGACCGCTTGTTCAAACGGAGCCTCAGCCCGGCCTCGACGGCGGGTGCCCGGCACCGCCGTCGTTACGATGACCCCGGTGGTGCGCTTCCCCGTCGTTCTCTTCGATCTCGACGGCACCGTCGTCGACTCGGGCCCGATCATTCTCGCGTCGATGCGCCACGCCATGCGCGAGGTGCTCGGGCAGGAGTTCGCCGACGAGGAGTTGCTGCAGGCGGTCGGCGGCCCCGGGCTCGAAGCGCAGATGGCGGTGTTTGCTCCCGACCAGGCCGACGAGCTCGTGCGCGTCTACCGTGCGCACAACGAGCCGCTGCACGAGGAACTCGAGGCGTGCGTCGGGATGACGGATGTGCTCGTGCGCCTGCGCGAGGAAGGCCGGCGGCTCGGTGTCGTGACCGCGAAGCGCCGCTCGACGGTGGAGCTCGCCTTCGCGCGCGTGCCGCTCGGACATCTCTTCGAGATCGTGGTCGGCGGCGACGAGACGGAGCGGCACAAGCCGGACCCGGAGCCGCTGCTTGTCGCAGCAAGACGCTTACGCGTTTCGCCGCGGGAGTGCGCCTATGTCGGAGATTCTCCGTTCGACATGCGTGCTGCGCGGGCAGCCGAGATGCACGGCATTGCGGTGACCTGGGGGCGCATCCATGACCGTCACCGACTCGAGGCTGAGGAGCCGGACGCGATCGTCGATTCTCCAGAGGAGCTGCTTGAGCACCTCTAGGAAGGAGCAGCGCGCAGCCGAGCTGCGCGACCTCCTGAACCGCGCGCTCATCGCCTACCACGTCGAGGACGACCCGATCATGTCCGACTCTGCCTACGACGCGCTCTACGACGAGCTCGTCGCACTCGAGGCGGATGACCCGAAGCTCGTCACGCTCGACTCGCCGACTCGTCGCGTCGGGGCGCCGCCCTCGTCGAAGTTCCTGAAGGTACGCCACCTCTCCCCGATGGGCTCGCTCGAGAAGGTGACCACGGACGAGGCCCTCGCGAAATGGGCCGACGACATCCGCAAGCGCCTGGGCACTGACGAAGCGATCGCGTACGTGCTCGAGCCCAAGATCGACGGCTCGGCGATCAACCTCCTTTACGAAAGCGGCGGCTTCACGCGCGGCTCGACGCGCGGCGACGGAATCCAGGGGGAGGACGTGACCCCGAACCTCCGGACGATCGGCGCCATCCCGCTGCAGATGCGCGGCGACGACCCGCCGCCGCAGCTGGAGGTCCGCGGCGAGGTCTACATGCCGCTCTCCGGCTTCCGCGAGTCCAACGAGCGCCTGGTCGCCGAGGGCAAGCCGACCTGGCCGAATCCGCGGAACGCCGCCGCCGGCTCGCTGCGGCAGAAAGATCCGTCCATCACCGCGTCACGGCCGCTCTCGATCTGGATCTACGGCACGGGCCACCGAGAAGGGCTCGATCATCTGTCCACGCACTCGGAGACGCTCCAGTGGCTGCGCGAGCGGGGCTTCCGTACGAACCCGTACGCCGAGCGCATCGAGTCGATCGAAGAGATCGCCAAGGCGTGTGCCGAGTGGGAGCTGCGGCGTACCGAGCTCGACTACGAGATCGACGGGATCGTGATCAAGGTCGACTCGTTCGACCAGCAGCGCCGGCTCGGTGCGCTGCACGAGCGGCCGCGCTGGGCGCGCGCGTTCAAGTGGGCGCCGATGACGGCGGTGACCCGCCTGAACGAGATCCGCATCCGCGTCGGTCGCACCGGTGCGCTCAACCCGTGGGCACTGCTCGAGCCAGTCGAGGTCGGCGGCGTCACGATCTCGCGAGCGACGCTGCACAACGAGGAGGACATCAACCGGAAGGACATCCGCGTCGGCGACGACGTGATCGTGCAGCGCGCCGGCGACGTGATCCCGCAGATCGTCGGCCCCGCAGGCGCTCACCGTCCTGGAACCAAGCCTTTCAAGATGCCGAAGAAATGCCCTCTGTGCGGGGAAAAGGTCGTGAAGCCGGAAGGCGAGGCGATGCACCGCTGCCCGAATCGTGCGTGTCCCTCGCGCGGTCTCGAGACGCTGAACAACTGGGTGATGGCCGCCGCGGACATCGACGGCGTTGGTGAGCAGACCGTCTGGCGGCTCTGGAATCTCGGGCTCGTCCGCTCGCTCCCGGAGCTCTACCGGCTCACCGCCGAGCAGCTGCTCGAGCTCGAGGGCTTCGGCGAGATCAGCGCGACGAACTCGATCGAGGCGATCAAGGCGTCGAAGGCGATCCCGTTCTCGCGCGTCCTCTTCGGCCTGAACATCTCCGACGTCGGCTGGGTGACGGCGCAGACCCTCGCGCGGCACTTCGGCAACGTCGACGCGCTCATGAACGCGCCGCAGGAGGAGCTCGTCGAGGCAGAGGGGATCGGCCCCGAGCGTGCAGAGGCGATCTTCGAGTGGTTCCGGGACGCCGACAACCGGCGGCTCGTCGAGGAGCTCCGCGAGCTCGGGCTGCGCTTCGAGGCGGGTGCGGAAGACAGGCCGGTCGAAGGGCCGATGACAGGTCAGATCTACGTGATCACCGGCACGCTCGAGAGGTTCACGCGCGAAGAGGCGCAGGCCGCGCTCGAGGCGCTCGGCGCGAAGGTCGCGAGCTCGCCCTCTTCGAAGACGACCGGGTTGATCGTCGGCGAGGATCCGGGCAAGTCGAAGCTGACGAAGGCCGAGCAGGCGGGCGTGCCGATCCTCACCGAGCAGGACCTGTTGAAGCTACTGGGACTCGGCTAACACCGTGGCGAAGCGGTCCTGCGCGACGCGGGCCCACGTAAACGACACGGGCGAGCCGTTCTGGAGGATCGAGAACACGTAGCGGCCGCCGGCGAAGCCCGAGAGGGCGGACGCGTTCGACGTCGTTCCGGTCTTCGCGTACACGACGCCGTCTGCAGCGGTTCGGCGCATCCGGTCGTGGAGCGTCCCGTTCCGGCCCGCGACGGGGAGCGCGGCGAGCAGCTCGAGCCGGACGTCGTCGTCGTTCCACATGGCGGCGAGCACGGAGACGAGCGCCTCCGGTGTCATGCGGTCGAGGAGCGAGAGTCCCGATCCGTCGACGAGCCGCAGGCCCGCGAGGGGCACGGCGGCCTGCGCGAGCAGGCCGGTGATCACGCCGACCCCTGCCGCGGTCGAGCCGCGGCTGCCCTGCACGGCGCCGAGTTGCTTCACGAGCATCTCGGCGACGAAGTTGTCGCTCACCCTGTCCATCGAGTGCACGATCGCGTTCAGGGGCGGGGAGTCGACGGCGGCGAGGGGCTGGGACTCGTCGCCGGCGATGCCGTGCGCCGCGACGCCCGCGACTTTCACGCCCGCGTGGATGAGCGCTGTGCGGAAGAGCTGTGCAGCCGCGAGCGAGGGGTCGCTCGACGTGTAACGCCCGACGCGGCCGCGGTCGACGATCAACGCCGAGAGCGGCGGCGACTCGTCGATGTAGAACGCCGCCTTCCAGCCGATGACCGTGCGGCGGGAATCGAACCACGACTCGTCGCCGAGCACCCTTCCCGTCACCCTCCGGATTCCCGCCGCGCGAACCTGCCCCGCCAGTTCTTCGAGATCGGCCGACGAGAGCGTGGGATCGCCGTAGCCCTTGAGCACGAGGTCGCCCTTGAAGGTGGATTCGGCCTGCTCTCCGGTGCCGAGCACGTCGGTCTCGATCCGGAAGGCAGGCCCGAGGGCGGTCAGCGCCGCGTACGTCACGGCGAGCTTCTCGTTGGACGCGGGACGGAGCGACAGCGTGGCGTTATGGGAGTACACCGTCTCGCCGGTCTCGAGGTCGAGCGCGATCGCTCCTGTCGCGCCGAGGCTCACATGGGGGACGTGCAGCGCGCGCTCGAGCGCGGTCTCGAGCGACGCCGAGCTTGCGGCGGGTGTAACGAGCGCGACCAGGAGCGCGGCGACGGCGGCGGGGACGCGCACGCGGTCAGTGTTCCGCCCTGGGCGGTCAGCGTCAACCGATCTGGGCCTCGTATGCAGGGAAGATGGGCCTCCCGGCCCATACCGCAGTCGCGTCGACGGGCTGATAATCGGTGTCCTGACCCTGTGGAACGGGCCGACGACATGATGCTGGACCAGATCGAAGAGCTTCTGAGCGCCGAGGCGCCGCCGCTTGCGCGGATGGAGGAGACCCTCACCGAGGGGTACGCGCGTGCGCTCGCGCTCGAGGCCGAGCGCTGGCGGCTCGAGCGGCGCATCGGCGAAGTTGCGCGCGAAGGGCGCGGCGACGTCGGCGACGAGATCCGCTCGCTCGGCAGCCGGCTGACGAGCGCCGACGGCAAGCTCAGCGAGCTGCGCGCGCTTCTCGGCTCGCTCCACGAGCGCGCTCGCGTCGCGCGGCACGCAGCCGCCGGCTGACGGTTCTCCTAGACGATTCCGCTGCGAACCGCGTAGACGGCCGCCTGGATGCGGTTGTCGATTTGCAGCTTCATCAGGATGTTCGAGATGTGGTTCTTGACGGTCTTCGGGCTGATGTGGAGCTCGCCGGCGATCACGGCGTTGTCCTTGCCGTTCGCGATCAGCTTCAGCACTTCGATCTCGCGAGCCGAGAGCTCGGCGCGGATCGTGTTCGCGATCTCGGGCTGCGTGCTCGTCGCGCGCACGCGCTGGAGGACCTTGGCCGCGATGTTCGGCGAGATGAGCGACTCCCCGAGCGCGGCCGCCCGGATGCCGGTCATCAGATCCTGGATCGACGAGTCCTTGAGCAGATAGCCGCAGGCGCCGGCGAGGATCGCGTCCATCACGTCGCTGTCCTGATCCGAGATCGTCAGCATCACGACGCGGGTCAGTGGGGCGATGCCGGTGATGTGTCGCGTCGCGTCGACACCGCCCATCCCCGGCATGTTCAGGTCCATGACGACGACGTCCGGGGCGAGCTCGCGCACGATCCTGACGGCCTCGGCGCCGCCGGACGCCTCGCCGATGACCTGGACGCCTTGCTCCTCGAGCAGGTTCCGGAGCCCGGTCCGGAACAGATCGTGGTCGTCGACGATCAGCACGCGAAGCGAGTCGGGCGGACGCTCCCCAGCTGGCTGTAGCACTTCGCTCAGATGAACACCCCCTCCTGGCGCGCGCATTCTAGTGGAGGGTGATCGTCACCGTCCGGCGGCCCCAGGCTCGCGCCCGGCCGAGCGTCGGGAACCACAGATCGATCGTGTTTCCGCGAACCGCGCCTCCCGTGTCGGCTGCCACGCCCTCGCCGTAGCCCGGGATCGTCAGCCGTGTGCCGAGCGGGATCACCGACGGGTCGACGGCGACGACTCCGTACCCGACCGGGATCCCGGTGGCCGTGTGGCCCGCGAGCGAGTAGCCGGTCGAGTCGACGGTGAGCGTGCGGACGCCGGTCACGGGCGCAAACAAGGAGGTTCCGGCATCGCCCGCCGCGGTGGTTGCATCGGTTGCCGCCGCCACCGTCGCCGCGGCCGGGGCGCTCGCCTGGGCCTGGATCTCGCCCGATTTGCGCTCCGCCCGGCGGGCGGCCGTCTGGAGCGCCACGATCTGCGACCGCTTGAGCTTCTGCTCGGTGCGCAGCCGCGCGATGAAGCCGACACGGGCGGCGCGTGCGGAGGCGAGAGCGGTCGCCGTCCGCTGCGCATCTACAACCGCCGCGTCGATCGCCTCGCGGTGATCCTGAAGCGAGGCGCGCAATTGCGCGAGCCGAGCCTGCGCATGCCGCGTCACCTCGACGACCTGCTGACTTTCGTCGGCGACGCTGCTCAGCGCGTCGAGTTTCGTCAGCGCATCGTCGAGCGAGTCGGCGCCCAGCATCACCGCGAGCGCGCTCACATCACCCTGTTTGTAGAGCGTGCGCAGGTTCTGTCCCAGTTGTTGCTGAGACGCCGTGAGCGTCTGCTGTGTGGCGGAGACCTGCTGCGCGAGCAATGCCTGCTCGTTGCGAAGGCGCGCAGCTTCCGCCTCGAGCGCCGATAGCCGGTCCCGCGCCGCATTCAGGCGCGAATCGAGCGCATACAGATCGAGCAGCGCATGATGCGTTCGCGCGCCGAGTGCGCTCACCTGGCGGCGAAGTGAATCTCCGGGACCCGCAGCAGCCGCAATTGAGACGCCGACGAGCACGAACGCCGCCGAAACACCTGCAAATCGCGCCGCAGATCGTGTCCTAGGCCCGCCCACGAGGGCGGGACCGTAGCACAGGAATCGCCTGCTTTTCACCCACATTGTGCGGTCCGTCGCCAGAGAGGTTCACGCACGTTCGAGGCCCAATTGCAGCACGTTTGCCGTGCATTACACGGTTGCGACTGTCCGAAACCCCTGCTAGCCTGCTCAACTTGTGACGTACCGGCCCCTCCGGTGCGCCTGCCGCAAGCGAATCACGGGAGTCCGTTATTAGGATCCTCAAGCGACAGGCGCCGGTTCTCGTGATTGCCATTGCTGCGGCGTGTGTCGCAGCCGGCACAGCCACAGGTGACCCTTCGGTCAACGCGAAGCAGGCGCAGGCGCGACAAGTGCTGACGCAGATCGCGCAGCTCGACTCGAGTCTCGAGCGTGCGCGCAATCTCTACATGTCTGCGTCGGCGAAGCTGCAACGCATCGAGCACAGCCTCAAGATCAACCGCATCGCGCTGCGCGCGGCGCGATCGAACTTGCGCGCGTCGCAGGCGGCGCTCATGCAGCGGCTCGTCGTCATCTACACGTCGCGCGACGACCAATCGACGCTTGCCGTGATGCTCGGCGCAACGAGCCTCGACGATCTCGTCAACCGCCTCGAGACCGTGCAATCCGTCTCGCAGCAGGATCGCGCGGTGATGGACGAGGTGATCGGGTTCAGGAAGGCGGTGACGGAGCACCGTCACGCGCTCCGGCAGGCCCATCGAGCTCAGACACACCTGGTGAAGCAGCGGGCCGCGGCGAAGTCGCGCATCGACTCGCAAATCCAGCATCAGCAGCGGTTGCTCTCGTCGATCAAGGGGGAGATCGCGCAGCTCATAGCGGCGCAACACGCGCGGCAGCTCGCGCTCTTGCACGCAGCCCAGTCGCGGTACTCGTCTCTCTCGCAGGCGCAGGCGCTCGCCCTCCAGCAGACCGCGGTCGGCGCCAGCGCCTCAGTCGGTGACGCCGGGGTCGCTCCGCCGTCGCAGTACGGCGGGGTCGTCGGCATCGCGATGCGCTATCTCGGGACGCCGTACGTGTGGGGCGGCGCCGGCCCCGGCGGTTTCGACTGCTCAGGTCTTGTCGCCTACGTGTACTCGCAGGTGGGCGTCTCGCTCCCCCACTACACCGGAGCCCAGTGGAACGTCGGCGTCGGGGTCTCGCGGAGCGACCTCCAGCCGGGCGACCTCGTCTTCTTCGACGGCCTCGGCCACGTCGGCATCTACATCGGCGGCGGTCAGTTCATCCACGCCCCGCACAGCGGCGACGTGGTGAAGATCTCCTCGCTCGGCGAGTCCGGATACGCCGGGTCATACGTCGGCGCTCGCCGCGTCACCGGCTAGACCGCTACGCGCCGCGTGTCTCGCGGTGGAGCGACAGGGCAAGGACGCAGACAACGGCCACGGGCATCAGCCACCACGCGTCGAGCCCTCCGGCTACGAGGGCGGCCGTCAACCCGATCGCGATCACGATGCCGGCGGCTGCGCGCGGGTCGTCGCCGACGACGAAGTTCCACCAGAAGCGGCCGAACGCGCGCACGCGCCTCATGCGAACGCGAGCCGCCTGCGCCTGAGTGTCGCGACCGACGCGAAGGAGAGCGCGACGACGAACCCGAGCACGACCGGCAGCGATGCGTCGTCGCCCGGCCAGTGCGCACCGGCGCCCTCGGTCGACCAGAAGATCCCGAACGTTGTGAGCATGACGCCCACCGCGAACTTCATCGTGTTCTCCGGCACGCGGGCGAGCGGCGCGCGGACGAGTACGCCCACGATCGCTACGAGTGCGAGCGCGATACCGGCGCCGAGCGCCGCCAGCGCGATGCTCCCCTGCGCGCTCCCGAACGTGAGCACGATGAATGCGACCTCGAGACCTTCGAGCAAGACGCCCTTGAACGAGAGTGTGAACCCGTACCAGTCGAGACCTGCGCGCTCCTCGCGGCCGGCCGCTCGCGCCTCGGCCGTCTCCTGCGCGAAGATCGCCTCCTCGTCGTGCAGCGGCTTGTAGCCGCTCGCTCGCAGGATGGCCTTGCGTAGCCACTGGAGCCCGAAGGCGAGCAGCAGTCCACCCACCACGAGTCGCAGCGCTGAGATCGGGATCAGCGTCAGCGCCGGGCCGAGCACGGCGACGATCGCCGCCAGGGCCACGGTCGCGGCGGCGAGCCCGGCGAGTGACGAGCGCCACCCGCGCGTGATGCCGGCCGCAAGCACGATCGTCAGCGCCTCGACGAACTCGACCGCGCTCGCCAGGAACGCCGAGGCGACGAGAAACGCCGCGGTCACGAGTAGAGCTGGTCGATCTCGTGGGCGAAGTGCTCGTGCACGACCTTGCGGCGCAGCTTCAGCGTTGGGGTGACCTCGCCCTCTTCCTGCGAGAAGTCACGCGGCAGGATCGCGAAGCGCTTGATCTGCTCGACGCGCACCCGGTCGCGGTTCACGGCGTCGACGATCTCCCGCACGAGCTCTTGCGGGTTGCGGCCGGACGCGTCGACCTCGGCGTGGTCGAGCGTGATCAGCGCCGTCACATAGGGACGGCGGTCGCCGACG
Source organism: Gaiellaceae bacterium (assembly GCA_041499745.1). Classification (GTDB taxonomy): domain Bacteria; phylum Actinomycetota; class Thermoleophilia; order Gaiellales; family Gaiellaceae; genus Palsa-739. The sequence continues at coordinate 2,208 of JBGQKY010000036.1, read as the reverse complement.
ACGATTGCCTGTGAGACGAAGCGCGACGCCTTGAGCGCGTTCTCGAGGTTCTGCGGCGCGATGTTCTTGCCGCCCGCCGTGATGATCAGATCCTTCTTGCGATCGGTGATCTTCACCCAACCTTCCGCGTCGATCTCGCCGACGTCGCCGGTGCGGAACCAGCCGTCGTCGGTGAACGCGGCGGCCGTCGCCTCCGGGTCTCTGAAGTACCCGCCGAAGATCGTCTCGCTGCGGACGAGAATCTCGCCGTCTGAGTCGAGCCGCACCTCGCAGCCGTCGACGGCGCGGCCCACGGTGCCGAACTTGTAGTCGTCCGGGTCGTTGACGCTCAGCGAGCTCGACGTCTCCGTCAGGCCGTAGCCCTCGATCACGAGCATCCCGAGCGAGTGGAAGAACTCGAGCACGTCGATGCCGAGCGGCGCGGCGCCGGAGATGCCGAGGCGCAAACGGCCGCCGAGGCGCTCCCGCACCTTCGAGAAGACGAGCCTGTCGGCGATCCGCTCCTCCACTCGGAGCGCCACCGGCACCGGCCGTCCTGCGCGGCGGAGCCGGCTCGTGCGGCTTCCGACCCTGAGCGCCCAGCGGCCGATCGCGCGCTTGGCGCCCGTCGAACGCTCGATCTCGCTCAGGGTGTTCGCGTGGATCTTCTCGTAGACGCGCGGCACCGCAGGGAGGATCGTCGGGCGGACGCGCGCGACTGCCTCGGCTACGCGCGCTGCGTCTGCGCAGAGAGCGAGCGTCGCGCCGCGGTAGGTTGCCGACTGGTGCGCGATCCTCGCGAAGCTGTGCGCCATCGGCAGGAAGAGGAGCACCGTGTCCGACTGGCCCTCGATGTGGTTTCTCACGCGGAGCGCGGCCGTGACGAGGTTCTTGTGCGAGAGCATGCAGCCCTTCGGCGGGCCCGTCGTGCCGGACGTGTAGATCAGCGTCGCAAGGTCGTCTTCCTGCACCTCGTCCAGCGCGACTGACGCGTTGCTGCGGCCGTCGTCCTCGAGCCCGGGAAGGTCGTCGAAGGGGACGATCTCCCTGAGCGCCGGCAGCTGCGAGCTCAGGCCGGCGAGCTTCTCGCGCTGGGTGTCGTCCTCGACGAACACAAGCACCGCTTCCGAGTGGTCCAGGACGTACGCACACTCGCTCGCCGTGTTCGTCGGGTAGAGCCCGACGACGACCGCGCCGATCGACATGATCGCCCAGTCGAGGAGGATCCACTCGAGCCGCGTGCGCGAGAGGACAGCGACCGCGTCGCCTCGGCGCACGCCGCGGGCCTGGAGCCCGCGCGAGAGCGCCTCGACCCGGGCGCCGGCCTCCTGCCAGGAAACCTCTCGCCAGCCGTCCTCCCGCTCCTCGAGGTAGGCGGGCGCCGTGCCGGCGTGCATGAGGGCATAGCGCCAGAGGGCGGGGGCAGTCCGCGAATCGATCGGGAATTCCGGGGCAGGAGGTGCCGAAGGGAACGCGGTCGTCACGGGTTCATCGTATGCAGGAAGGGAAGCTTGGGGCGAAGGCGAAAACGCCGGGTCCGCCTACTAGAATTGGACGTGCCCATGCGGACGATCTGGAATGGCTCCATCAGCTTCGGCCTGGTCAACATCCCGATCGGGCTCGCTCTCGCGACCCAGCGGAGCGACGTGGCCTTCCGCACCCTCCACCGCGAGTGCGGCACCCCGATCAAGCAGAAGCGGTGGTGTCCGCAGCACGAGCGCGAGGTCGAGCCGGACGAGCTCGTGAAGGGTTGGGAGGTCGCGAAGGGCGAGTTCGTGCTCGTCGAGGAGTCGGATCTCGAGGCCGTGGCGCTCCAGCGCTCGCAGTCGATCGAGATCCTCCGCTTCGTGAAGCTCGCCGACGTCGACCCCGTCTACTTCGACCGCACCTACTACCTCGCGCCGGCGGCGGCTGAGGCTGCCCGCCGCCCCTACGTGCTGCTGCTCCGGGCGATGCAGGAGACGGGTATGGCGGCGGTCGGGAAGTTCGTGCTGTGGGGCAAGGAGAACCTCTGCCTCGTCCGCGCCCAGGACGACACCCTCGCCCTCCAGACGCTCTTCTTCGCCGAGGACGTGCGCGCCAAGAACGAGATCGAAGAGGCGGTCGAGGCGACGCAGGTGAAGAAGCCGGAGCTCCAGCTGGCCGAGCAGGTGATCGAGAGCCTTGTCGGCGACTGGAATATCGAGGAGTTCGAGAACGATTACCGCCGCGAGCTGCGCGCGATGCTCG
>JBGQKY010000035.1:0-18798 GCA_041499745.1 Gaiellaceae bacterium | reverse complement strand
GTCCCCGATGGCCCGCAAGCGGTCACGAAAGCCGGCGGTCAAGGGACGTCCGTCAGCGTATTGCGAAGAAGAACACCGTTCAGATGAGCGAAGGTCGAGCGCTGCTAAGCAAACAACGGCGGGCTTGTTGCGTGTATGAGCAACAAAATATGGCTATTTGCAGGACTTTCGCATGGAGCGTGCCGGGATCGAACCGGCGACCTCCGGCTTGCAAAGCCGGCGCTCTCCCAGCTGAGCTAACGCCCCGAGCGCCGTAAGTGTAAAGGCTCGTCGACGACCTCTACGACGGCCGTCCCGGCTCCGGGCGCTCGGCCCGGCGTAGGCCGCACCGCGATGCGCCGAGCGACCGGACCGATCGCTCAGGCAGGATTCCCGGTCACACGGTGATTCTGCCAATCTTCAGACGGTGAAACTGCGACGCGGCCGCGTCGATACCGCCCGCTTCCTCGCGATCGGTCTGGCGGTGAGCGGTCTCGCGCTGCTCGCGTACGGCTTCCACGTCTTCGACCGGCTCGAGCTCTCGACCGTCGACGCGCGCTTTGCGATCCGGGGCGACCTGCCGCGCCCGAAAAACGTCGTCGTCGTCGGTATTGACGACTACACCTTCAGCGCCACGAATTGGCGGTGGGAGTTCTCGCGCCTCAAGGAGGCGAGGGTCATCAACCGCCTCGCCGCTGCCGGGGCGAAGGTGATCGCGGAGGACATCCAGTACACGGAGCCCACGACGCCGCAGGAGAGATGCGGCGAGCGTTGTGTACGTCTCGCCGGCGCCGAGGACCAGGCGCTCGTTAATGCGATCCAAGACGCGAACATCAAGGGCTCGAAGGTCGTGCTCTCGACGACGGAGGTCGAAAAGGACGGCACCACGCATGTTCTCGGCGGTATCGCGCGGCTGGTGGGGGCGCGGGCGGCCAACGGCAACTACGGAGCTGACGCGGACGGCGTGATCCGTCGCTTCCCGGCCAAGCTCGAGAAGCTCGAGACCTTCCCCGTCGTCTCCGTCGAGCGTGCGCTCGGGCATGTGCTCGACCCGTCCGTGTTCCCCGAGAAGCAGATGTGGATCAACTTCGTCGGCCCGCCTGGGAGGGTCCCGTTTCTGTCGTTCTCGAAGGTCTACTTCGGGAACTTCGATCCCGCGATGGTGCGCGGCAAGATCGCGATCGTCGGCGCAACCGCGCCGTCGATCCAGGACGTGCACGCCGTCGCGACCTCGGGCGGGGGATCAATGTCCGGTCCGGAGCTCCAGGCGAACGCGATCGAAACCGTGCTCGACGGCTTTCCGCTCCGGAGCGGGCCGACGTGGCTGAACCTGCTCATCATCTGCATCCTCGGGCTGATCCCACCGATTCTCGGGCTCCGTCTTTCGGCGGTGTGGACGATCGTGAGTGCGATCTTCCTCGGGGTCGCCTACTCGGTTGCGACCCAGTTCGCGTTCAACCAGGGGACTATTCTTGCGTTCGTCTACCCCTTAGGCGCGCTGGCGGTCTCGACCGTCGGCGCGCTCGCAATGCACTACGTGCTCGCCTCATTCGAGCGGCAGCACACGCGGGACACCTTCGCGCGGTTCGTTCCGCCTGACGTCGTCAACCAGGTGCTCTCCCAGGCCGGCGGCGAGCTACGACTCGGAGGTGTCCGCGTCGTCGGGACGTGCATGTTCACCGACCTGCGCGGCTCGACCCAGTTCGCCGAGTCGCTGCCGCCGGAGACCGTCGTGCCGATCATCAACCGGTACCTGGGCGAGCTGACCGAGGCGATTCTCGGCAACGGCGGGACGCTGATCTCCTACCTCGGCGACGGGTTCATGGCCGTCTTCGGTGCCCCGATCGAGCAGGCCGACCACGCCGACCGCGCGGTCCGCGCCGCACGCGAGATCCTCGGCGAGCGACTCCCGCTCTTCAACGAGTGGGTGCGCGAGCAGGGGTACGGCGACCCCTTCCGGATCGGGGTCGGCCTCAACTCCGGCCCGTTCATGGCGGGGAACGTCGGCTCCGAGAAGCGGCTCGAGTACACGGCGATGGGCGACACGATCAACTCCGCCTCGAGGCTGGAGGGCTCGACGAAGCAATCGGACTTCTACTTCCTGATGGCGGACTCGACGCGCGAGGCGCTCGTCGAGCCGGTGGCAGACCTCGTCGAGGTGGGCGAGGTCGACGTCCGCGGCCGCCACGGCAGGATCACGGTCTGGTCGATCGAGGCGGCACGGAAGCCGCCGGTCGTCGAAACGCCGGCGGTTCCCGAGGCCGAGGCCGCTCCCGCCTGATCTATTTTCGTGCCGCGAGCGCCGCGGCCGGCACCGGGTAGTGCGCCTTGAAGTCGAGCCAGGTCCTGCCTCTCGCGACCAGCCACTGCTCGAACTCGGCGCGGGACTTGAACGTCTTGCCGCCCCAGTGCAGCCCTTGCTTTCTGATCACCGCGACGATCTGGCTCTGCGCGCTCGTCGAGGCCGGCTTGAACGGCGCCTTCTGCTTGGGCAGCGCGAGGTAGCTCTGCCCGGGGCTCACGGCGACCGTCTTGTTGAGGCTCGTGTCGAGGACGTCGACGACGCCCTCGACGACGGACGTCAGCGTTCCGTCGCAGCGGTCCTGGGTCAGCCAGACCGTGCCGCGGACGGTCGCGGCGCTGTAGCGCCCCGTGGTTCGGAACGTGCCCTTGCCCGAGCCCCACAGCTGGCGGACGGGATGCTTATCCGTTGCCGACAGGGACCTGGTCTTGGCGCACGAGGCGAAGTCGCCGCCGGTGAGGGTCAGCGTCGTGACCTCGCCGGTGGTGGCCGGCTGGGCCACCTTGAACTGCGCCGGCACGTCGCTCGTCGCTGTCGAGCCGCCGCGGCTGCTCGTCTTGCGGGCGGTGAACTGCGTGCCGGAGACGCTCAGGAAGCTTCCGTCCGACGTCGTGAACGTGAGCGTGCCGCCGGTGACGTCGACGGCATCGCCCGAATTGAGCTGGAACACCTGGTCGGCGGGCACGACGATCCCGTTCACCGTGACCGTGCCGAGGCCGATCGCGTTGAAGATTCCGGGCTGGGACGGCGGCGGCGGCGCCGGGGGCAGCGCCGTTGGTGAGAGCACGGTCACCGTCGTCGAGGAGCTGTTGTTGGCGGCGTTCGGGTCGTAGTCCCCCTGAGCCGAGGGCGCGAGGATGAGTTGTCCTTCCTTCGTTACCGTAAGGATCATCGTCACGGTGGCGGTGGTGCCGGCGGCGAGCGTGCCGAGGATGCAGGTGGTGGTGCCGCCGCCGGTGGTGCAGCCGTCGCCGGTCGTCGAGGAGACGGAGTCAAGCGTCGCGCCGGCCGGGACCGGAGTCTTGAGCACGACGCCGGTCGCAGCGTCGGGCCCGCTGTTCACGACAGACACCTTGAACGTCACGGACTGGCCCACGCGCGCGCTCGTCGGCCCCGACACCGAGACGCCGACGTCGGCCTTCGGTGGAGTCGGCGGCGGTGGCGGCGGCGACGGAGCCCCGGTCCACGTCGCCGTGACCTGATTCGACGTCTGGGTGCGCTCGCTTGCGTCAACGAATCTCGCCGTGATCTTGTCCGTGCCGGTCGTCGAACTCGAGTACGTGAAGGTGGCCTTGCCGTCGGCACCGGTGACGCCGTTCGACGTCTGGCCCTTGTTGGGGCCGTCGACGACCGTGAACGTGACGGTCTTCCCGGCGAGCGGGGCGCCGTCCTGGACGACGGTGGCGGTCAGCGTGTGACTCTCACCGACGTTCTTCGAAGCGTCCTCGGGCGCGAGCTTGATGTCGCTGATCACCGAGAGGCCACCGCCGCGGGCGAGCATGTACGGGTAGCCCTTCGTCCCGTCCGGTGCGGTGAAGGTGGACGAGTCGTTCCGGATCAGCGCCAGCACGAGGTAGTCGCTCGGCCACGTGCTGAACGACTCGTGGACGGAGGAGCTCCAGTTGGCGATGTAGGCGTCGGTCAGAGTCCTGAGAACCGGATGATCGGCGACGATGTGGGCGTCGTCTCCTCGGGCGCCGCCGAGCGTGAAGCCGCCAAGTGGGGCGAGCACCGCCGCGCTCCCGCTGCAGCTGAGCGAGACGTAGGCGCCGGTCTTGCCCGCCACGGCCGTCGCGAAGGCGACCGACGCGTCGGTGACCCGTGTCTCGAGCCTCTGTTCCGGCTCGTGGAACACCGGATCGGTTCCGTTGACGATCACGTTGCCGTTGACGACGGCGCCCCACTTGGTGTTGGCCAAGGCCGCCGCGTAGGTGCTGCCGCAGGTCGCATCGCCGAGGACGATCGCGCGATAGGCCGCGAACTGCGCCGCCGTCATCCCTCGCCACTGCGCGTCGGTGACGACGTCGACGTTGTAGCCGAGGCCGCGCGCGGCTTGCGCCTCGATGCTGTTCGTCCCGTCGCTGACCGTCGTCTCGAGGATGAGGACGCGCTCGTTACCGGCCACGGGATCGTTGACGCCGACGTCCAGCCTGGCCTGCAGGGTGCCGGGCACGCGGTCGAGGTGCGGACCGACGGCGCTGACCGACGCCGTATTCGTCCGCTCGCCGGCGGCGCCCGCCGTCACGACGACGTTGAAGGTGCGTGTGCCGCCGTCACCCGGGACGTTGGCGCCGGCCGCCCCGCCGCAGGTGACGCTCCGAGCGTCCGGGTCGGGGGTGCAACCCGCGTCGGCGCTCTTGAAGGTGACGAAGGACGGAAGCGGATCGGTCACCACCACGGGCGCGGCCTGCTGGGCGTCGTTCCTGACCGTGATCGTGTACGTCACGTCGTGGAACGCCGTAACGGGCGACGGGGACGCGCTCTTCGAGATCGAGAGATCGACGTCGTAGATGCGCAGCCCCGGAGTCGCGGGCGCTTGGTCGTTGCCCGGGTTGTAGTCGAGGTTGCTCGTCGTCGAGACTTTGGCCGTGTTTGTGACCGCGGCGCCAACATTCACGGCCCGCACGGTGAGGTGGAAGTCCTGTGACGACGTGCGCTCGAGGCTGAAACCGCACTGCACGAGGTTGCCGTCGTGACTGCAGGTGCCCTCCGCCGCGAAGACGAACTCGAGCTCGGATGGCAGTTGGTCGACGACAGTGCCCGTCGCCGTGCCCGGCCCGGCGTTCACGACGGTGAGCGTGTAGGAAAACGTGCTTCCGACCTCTACCGGCCCTGCGGTCGAGGCGTTCTTCGTAACCGAGAGGTCGACGTCTCCGACGGTGACCACCAGGTCGCTGCTGTTGTTGCCGGTGGCTCCATCCGGCTCCGCTCCCGCCACTTCGGCGTGGTTCGAGACCCGGCCCGGCGCCGAGGGCGCCTTGACGCGGATGTCGAAGCTCTTCGACTCGCCGTTGGCGAGCCCGAACGCCCCGCAGTAGACCTTCCCGTCGAGCGAGCAGCCGGCGGCGCTCACGAACACGGCCCCTTCCGGCAGCGTGTCTGTCACGACGACGTTGGTCGCAGGGTCGGGTCCGTTGTTTGTGGCCGTCACCGTGTACGTGAGGTCGCCGTTGACCGCGACGCCGTTCGGCGTGGCGGTCTGACTAACGGCGAGGTCGGGATCGGCGCCCGCGTTGCCGGACGGCGAGGTCGTCGTCGTGGACTCGGACGAACTGGACGTCGTGGTCGTCGTCTCAGTGCCGGCGGTCGTCGTCTCGGTCGCCGTCGACCCCGTGCCCGTTCCTAGGTCGGCTTGCGGCCAGGCGACCGTCGCCGTCGCGAACCCTGCCAGCGCAAATGCCGCCGTAACCAGCACCAGCCGTGCCGGGCGCCGTAGCCGCGCGCGAAAGCCTGAATCCGAGCCCCCGCTCGGCCGAAAATCCCCCACGATCCCCTCCCGTTTCCGTGTCCCAGGGACTGTGTCACCGTTTCGCCCCGGCTTCAATGGTTGCGAGTGAGACCTGTGCGATCGGAGAGGCCTATTCGGATAGGGCGCGAGCGCGCGATACGCTTGTTCCGAAATGGCGTGGCGCCTGCTCGAGGGTATTCCTGACGAGGAGGTTCGTCGCCTCCTCACCGTCGCGCGGCGGCGCACGTTCGCCAAGCACGAGGTCGTGTTCCATCAGGGCGACCCGGCCGACGCGATGCACATGATCTGGAACGGCCGGTTCGCCGTCCGCGTCACGACCCCGGTCGGCGACGTGGTGACGCTCGCCATCCTCGGTAAGTCCGACGCCTTCGGCGAGCTCGCGCTGATCGGCGACGACCATGAACGCTCGGCGACGATCGTCGCGCTCGAGCGCTCCGAGACCCGCTCCATCGCGCGAGACGACCTGTCGCGCCTGAGGCATGAGCAGCCGCAGGTGGACGAGCTCCTGCTGCGCCTCCTCGCCGCGCGAATCCGCAGGACGAACGATCTGCTCGCCGAGGCGCTCTACGTCCCCGCCGACAAGCGCGTGCTGCGGCGGCTGCGCGAGCTCGCGGAGCTGTACGCCGAGGACGGCGTGCGCGTGATCCCCCTGACCCAGGAGGAGATCGCGGGGCTCGCGGGCACCTCTCGCGCGACGGTCAACCGCGTCCTGCGCGCCGAGGAGCGGGCCGGCTCGCTCGAGCTCACCCGCGGCAGGACGACCGTGCTCGACCCGAGCCGCCTCGGCGGCCGGTAGCTACTCGCCCGTCGCGAGGCGGGCGGCGAGGTCTTCGGGCAGGCCGTTCTCACGGATCTCGGCCTGCGTCGCCTCGATGTCGTAGGGCAGCCGGCGGAAATGGGCGTGACGCGCGTCGAGGTCGAGCAGCAGGTAGGCGGCACGCGGGTCGCCGTCGCGCGGCTGGCCGACCGACCCCGGGTTGATCAGCCAGCGTCCCTCGCTGAGCTCGAGCTCGCTGCCTCCCTTCGCAAGACCGCCGGCGAGCGTGCCGTCGGCGAGCTTGAGCGCGATCGGGATGTGGCTGTGCCCCACGAGCACGATGTCGGACGTCGTCAGCTCGAGCGCGCTGCGCGCCGCCGGCTCGCTGAGGACGTACTCCCACACGGGGTCGCGCGGGCTCCCGTGGAACAGTTGCACGCCCTCCCGCTCACCTTTCGGCTCGAGCGACTCGAGAAACCGCCGTGGCTCGTCCTCGAGCTGCTCGGCCGTCCAGCGAGCCGTCACGGCGGCGTCGGGCGAGAAGTCGCTGAGGTCGAGCCGGCCGATCGCCGCCAGGTCGTGGTTGCCGAGGAGGCAGAAATTGCTCCGCGAGCTCGCCTCCCTCGTGCAGCGATTCGGCTGAGGGCCGTAGCCGACGAGGTCGCCGAGGCACCACACCTCGTCCGGACGCTCCCGGTCGAGATCGGTCAGCACCGCGGCCAGCGCGTGCCAGTTGGCGTGGATGTCGGAGATGACCGCGATTCGCAATAACGCCTCTCGCCACCGCGATCCTATTTCAGGTGCCCTCGAGACCGTCGCGTCCGAAGACGGAGGCGTCCTCGCACGTCCAGCTCCTGCGCGCCGCGGCCGGCGACGAGCTGCTCGCCCGGTCGTACGCCGCTGCGCTCGAGCGCGGCTACCTCTGGCACGAGTTCGGCGACGCCGAGCTCGTCCTTCCGCTGAAACGCTTCTCCTACTCGGCGTTCCACGAGTCGACCCACCACTGCGCGTGCGGCATGCCGCTTTCGCGGCAGAAGCGCAGAAGGGCCTCAACGTCGTACGGCACGCGGCGCAGCTCGATGTCGAGGCGGCCCGAGCTCCCGTCGACGATGCCGTACTCGCCCCACGGCGCCACGCGGATCGTCTTCGGCCACCACTGCGCGAACGGCTGGCCGACGCTGCCCGGGTTGACGAGCACCGTCGGTCCGAAGCGGCGCACCAGCTGCAGGTGCGTGTGGCCGCCGGCGAGGATCGGTGCGTCGACCCCGGCGAGCATTCGCTCCAGGTCGTCGTCGGGGGTCGTCGAGAAGATCCAGTCCGAGAACGACTGCGGCGAGCCGTGGAAGCAATTCATGACGGTTCCGTCCTCGAGCGGCACGTCGAGCGTCGGCACGAACGTACGGACGAATGCCCGGTCGCCCTCGTCCAGCAGCTTCGCCCACCACTCGCCGATCTCGTTGAGCATCACCCCGACCGGGTCGTCCCGTGGCGGGAAGCTCTCGATCGACCCGGCATCCCAGTTTCCCAGCACCACCGGGCAGCCGAGCTCCTTCACGCGGGCGAGGCACTCGTGCGCCTGCGGCCCGAAGCAGATGTCCCCCAGGCAGACGATGCGGTTCACGTCCCGGCGCTCGAGGTCGGCGAGGACGGCATCCAGGGCGAGCAGGTTGCCGTGGATATCCGAGATCAGGCCTACGCGCACGACGAGTGCCCTCGCGTCGCGGGCGGCCAGCCCTTATCCTGCTCGTCGATGTCTTTCATGCGTGAGTTTCCCGGCCGCGAGCTCCAGCCCGGCGACACGCTCGGACCCTACCGCCTCGAGGAACTGCTCGGGGAGGGGGGGATGGGGCTCGTCTTCCGTGCGGTTCGCGAATCGGACGGCGAGGTCGTCGCGCTCAAGGTGATGCGATTCGAGCTGATCGAGGATCCGGTCTTCGGCAAGCGATTCGAGCAGGAGGCCCGTGCAGCGTCCGAGGTGCGCGACCCGCACCTCGTGCCGGTGCTCGAGGCGGGCCAGGCGGACGGGCGGCGCTACCTCGCCGTCGCCTTCGTCTCGGGCGGCACGCTCGAGGACCATCTCGTGGAGCACGGCCGCCTGGAGGTGGGGGATGTCGCGACCTATGCCCAGCACGTCGGGGCCGGCCTCGACGCGCTGCACACCGCGGGCATCGTGCATCGCGACCTCAAGCCCTCGAACATCATCCTCGACGCCGAAGGAACGGCGATGCTGACCGACTTCGGGCTCGCAAAGGGCAGGGCCTACACGGTGCTGACGAAGCCGGGCCAGGTGATGGGGACGATCGACTACCTTGCGCCGGAGCTGATCAAGGGCGAGCCCGCGAGCCCGGCGACCGACATCTACGCGCTCGGCTGCACGTTCTACGAGTGCGTGACCGGCCAGCCCCCGTTCGCCGACAAGGTGGGGATCGCGGCCGGGCTCGCGCACGTCGGCGAGCCGCCGCCGGACCCGGCCAAGTTCCGGGACGACCTGCCCGCCGGGTTCGCGGCTGCGCTGCTCTCGGCCCTCGCGAAAGATCCACAGCAGCGGCCCCGGTCGGCCTCGGAATACGGACGCCTGCTCGCTCAAGCCGCGGAGTAATTCGGTGGAAGCTAGGGTGTGGGCGTAGTGAACGGCGCCCTCGAGCCTGGCTCCGAGCTCGCCGGCTACCGGATCACCGGGTTGCTCGGTCGCGGCGGCATGGGCTTCGTCTACGAGGCCGAACATCTGCTGCTGAAACGCAAGGCGGCGCTGAAGATGCTGGCGCCGGAGCTGGGCGGCGGCAGCGACTTCCGCGAGCGCTTCATTCGCGAGTCGCAGACGGTGGCCTCGATCGACCACCCCAACATCATTCCGATCTACGACGCAGGCGACATCGAGGGCCTCGTCTACATCGCTATGCGCTACGTGAAGGGGCCGGATCTCGAGCAGTTTCTCGAGTCGGCCGGCTCGCTCGAGGCGCACCAGGCGCTCGCGATCCTCGAGCAGGCCGCCGGTGCACTCGACGCAGCGCATTCCTACGAGGTCATCCACCGCGACGTCAAGCCTGCGAACGTCATGATCGAGGACGGCTCCGGGCGCATCTACCTGATGGACTTCGGCATCGCGAAGCAGGGCGGCGTCCGCGGGATGACGCAGGCGGGGATGTTCGTCGGCACCGTCGACTACGCCGCGCCCGAGCAGATCGAGACGAAGGAGATCACCGCCCTGGCCGACATCTACGCCTTCGGCGGCGTCCTCTACCAGTGTCTCACCGGCAAGAAGCCGTACGTGCGCGACAGCGACGTCGCGGTCATGTACGCGCACATGACGGAGCCGCCGCCGAAGGTGACGACGGAGCGCTCGGACCTGCCCGAGGGGCTCGACGCCGTGATCGCCCGCGCGATGGCGAAGGTCCCGGAAGAGCGGTACGCGACCTGCCGGGCGATGATCGACGAGGCGCGCTCGGCGCTCGGCGACCGGATCGGCCCTGCTGGCGGGACGACCATGATGCCGGGCATCACGATCACGCCCAGGCCCGCGGTCGCGAAATCGAATCTCCCCGTCTTCGAGACACCGCTCGTCGGGCGCCGCGCCGAGCTCGACATCGTGATCGGCTTCGTGCGAGAGCCCGACCCGAGGCTCGTGACGCTGACCGGTCTCGGCGGCACGGGCAAGAGCCGCCTCGCGCTCGAGGCCGGGCGGGAGCTCCAGGCCGAGTTCGAGGCGTCGCACTTCGTCGATCTCGCGCCGATCCGGGACCCGAAGCTCGTGGGCTCCGCAATCGCCGACGCCCTCGGTGTGCGCGAGGCGCACGACCGGTCGATCGCAGAGACGCTCGGAGAGCGCATCGGCGACCGCGCGACGCTGATCGTGCTCGACAGCTTCGAGCAGGTGATGCCCGCGGCCCCGCTGCTCGGCGAGGTGCTGGCGCTCGCGCCGAATCTGAAGCTGATCGCGACGAGCCGCGCGCCGCTGCACGTGCGCGACGAGCGCGAGTACGCCGTGCAGCCGCTCGGCCTGCCTTCGGCCGGGGATTTGACGGGAGGCTCGGCGGCGGTGCAGCTGTTCCTCGAGCGGGCGAAGGACGCCAAGCCGTCCTTCCAGCTGAACGACGAGAACGCGGCGGCCGTCGCGGAGATCTGCCGCCGGCTCGAGGGCATCCCGCTCGCGATCGAGCTCGCGGCAGCGCGCGTGAAGCTGCTGACCGCGCCGCAGATCCTCGACCGGCTCGAGGAGAAGCGCCTCTCGTTCCTCACGGGCGGCAGCGCGGGCGACCGCCAGCGCACGCTGCGCGAGGCGATCGAATGGAGCTACAACCTGCTCGACGAGACCGGCAAGGCGGTCTTCGCCCGCCTCAGCGTCTTCGTCGGCGGCTGCTCGCTCGACGCGGCCGAGGCGGTCGCCGGACAGTCGCTCGGCCTCGAGTTCGGCGAGGTCCTGGACGGGATCGCCCAGCTCGCCGACAACAGCCTCATCCGGCAGGGCGAGGGCGCGGACGGCGAGCCCCGCTTCCGCATGCTCGAGACGATCCGCGAGTACGCGCTGGACAAGCTGTCCGAGAGCGGCGAGCTCGAGGCAACCCGCGACAAGCACCTCGAGCGCTACCTGGCGCTCGCCGAGACCGCCGAGCCCGAGCTGACGCGCGCCGGCCAGGCCGTCTGGCTCGAGCGGCTCACGGAGGAAAACGACAACGTCCGTGCCGCGCTCGCCTGGTCGTTCGAGTCCCGCCAGGTCGAGCTCGGCCTCCGGCTCGCGGGTGCGCTCGTCCGGTTCTGGAGCATCAGAGGGCTGATGACCGAGGGCCGCCGCTGGCTTGCGGATGCGCTCGAGGCTTCCGCGGGCGTGCCCCCCGCCGTGCTCGCGAAGGCCTATTACGCCGCCGGTTTTGCTGCGCTCGGGCAGGGCGACTACGTGCAGGCGAAGCTGTTCTTCGAGGAGAGCCTCCAGCTTGCGCGGCAGGCCGAGGACGTCCGCGAAGAGGCGCAGGCGCTCCAGCAGATCGGCTGGATCGTGATGACGCGCGGCAGCTACGAGGACTCGCACGACGAGCGTGCGCGCCAGCTCGCGGGCAGGGCGCTCGACCTCGCGCGCCAGATCGGCGACAAGCTCGTGCAGTCGGGCGCGCTCAACATTCTCGCCGAGCTCGCCGGCGCCCAGGGTGATGAGGAGACCGAGCGCACCCTCTACGAGGAGAGCCTCTCCCTCCGCCGCGAGCTCGGCGACCGCCGTCTGATCGCGAACTCGGTGCTGACGCTCGGGCGCACCGAGCTGACCCAGGGCGACTACGAGCGCGCGACGCAGCTCTTCGAGGAGGGCCTGAGGCTCGCGCAGGAGCTCCAGGACACCTGGAGCATGTCGCTCGCGCTCATCTACCTCGGACGGGTCGCGCTCCAGCGCGGCGGCGAGGCGTCCGAGGCGGCGCGGCTCTTCTCCGAGGCGCTCTCGCTCGCGAAGGACCGCGGCGACAAGCGCGTGACGGCGGAATGTCTCCAGGGACTCGCGGCCGTGATCGGCACGCAGGGTGAGAGCGTCGACGCGGCCCGCCTCTTCGGTGCCGGAGACGCGATGCTCGAGGCGATCGGCACGAAGCCGTCGAGCTCCGAAGTCGCGATCAGCGAGCGGTTCGTGCCGCCGGTGAAGGAGGCGCTCGGCGACGAGCGGTTCGGTGCGGAGTGGGAGGCGGGCCGCTCGATGCCGTCCCACCTCGCGATCGAGCTCGCGCTCGCTGCGGCGAGCGCTCTGGACCGGCGCCCCGAGCTGGAGAATCGCTCCGGCGCTCGCTAGTACCGGTGCCGGGTGTACTAGCATCGGGCGAGATGGAGGCGGGAGCCCAGGGTCTCGAGAACCGGGGACTCGTGCACCGCGTGCACATCGCGCTCGCGCAGTCGCGCCCGCTCCAGCTCCTGATCGGCGCCCTCTTCGCGGCGATCGTGACACCCCTCATCGGGGCGCAGCTGTACACGGGCGAGATCATGTGGCCGCTCGTGATCGGCGGCTACTCGGGCGCTGCGCTCGCGTTTCTCACGGCGCTCGCGTGGGACCGACACTCGCGGCTCCAGGACGACGTCCGGCAGCTCGAGGCCGAGCGGCACCGCACCGAGCAGCGACTACAGCAGGAGCAGGAGCGGCGCGTCGTTGAGGCGAAGCGCCGCTTCGGCGCGCTCGAGCTCGAGCTGCTGCGACTGAAGGCGAGCATCGACCGGGCGAAGCTCGAGCAGCACGCCTACAAGTACTTCTTCCCGGATCTCCCCACCGGTTCGTGGGCGGCCTCGAGCGCGCCGCTCGGCGTACTCGTCTCCGACTACGAGCTGATGGCCGACCTCTCGACCTTCTACGGCCACGTCGAAGAGCTCCGCTGGCGCCTCCGCTTCAAAGCGGAGACGAGCACCGACGAGACGCTGGTCAACTCGCTGATCGACACGTTCGTCTCGCAGATGGCAGAGGCGGTCGACTCGCTCCTCGAGCAGGTCCGGGAGCAGGTCGACAACCCGCAGGTCGAGCAGATCCTCGGAGCGCCGCAGCTCCCGCGCGGGCCGACCAAGGGCGTCGTGCGCAGGCGGCAGTTCACGGGCGCGATCCGCACCCAGACGCAGGAGGAGATCGCCCGGGCGCTCGCTCAGCAGGGGCTGCCCGGTCTCGAGGGCACACCGCCGACTTCAGATGGATCGTCGTAAGCTCGCGGTTCTCGGTCCGACGGCCGCGTTAGATTTGAGCGGTCATGGATGCAGCGGAGCTCGCGACGATCCCCTTCTTCGCGGCGTTGTCCGTGGAAGAGCGGGAGCGGTTGGCGCCGTGCGCGAAGCGGGAGGTCGTGCCGGCCGGGCTCGTGATCACCGTCCTCGGTGAGCGCGGCGACGAGTTCTTCGTGATCGAGGACGGGCGCGCCTACGTGTCGCAGGACGCGGCCCGGATCGGGGAGCTCGGTCCGGGCGACTTCTTCGGGGAGATCGCGCTCGTCGATCCGTCGTGGCGGACGGCATCGGTCCAGGCGGCGACGTCGATGCACCTGATCGTGCTGTCGGAGGGGTCGTGCGGTGCCCTCCTGCGCGAGAACCCGCGACTCGCAGATCGACTTTCGGCCACCGCACGCGAGCGCCTTGCGCAGGGCGAAAACTAGCCCGGCAGGCAGCGGCCGCGGGTGAGCGGGCGGCGGAAGAAGCCACCGGCCCCGGCCCCGGCCGCTGATCCGAGCTGGTTCAAGACCGCGGTGTTCTACGAGATCCACGTCCGTGGCTTCTTCGACGCGAACGACGACGGGTCGGGCGACCTTCGCGGCCTCGCGCAGCAGATCGCCTACCTGTCCTTCCTCGGCGTCGACTGCATCTGCCTGCTGCCGATCTATGCGTCGCCGCTGCGGCACGCCGGCTACGACCCGGCCGACTTCTGCGCCGTCCATCCGGATTGCGGCACGATCGAAGACCTTCGGAACGTCGTCGCGACGGCGCACGACAACGGGATCAAGGTCGTCATCGATCTGGCGCTGAACCACACGTCGTCCGACCACTCGTGGTTCCAGGAGTCCCGGACCGACCGCGACGGGCCCCGTGGCGACTGGTATGTCTGGTCGGACACGGACGAGGGCTCGTTCGACGTCCCGGTCATCCTCCCGGAGAGCGAGCCGACGAACTGGACGTTCGATTCCGTGCGCGGCCAGTACTACTGGCACCGCTTCTACCAGCACCAGCCGGATCTGAACTACGCGAACCCGGACGTGCGCGAGGCGATGCTGAACGTCCTCCGCTTCTGGCTCGAGCACGGCGTCGACGGCTTCCGGCTCGATGCTGTTCCGTATCTGTTCGAGCGCGACGGAACGAGCGACGGGAACGTCCGGGAGACGCACGCCTACCTCAAGCAGCTCCGCCGCGAGCTCGACGAGCGCTATCCCGGCCGCATCCTCATGGTGCAGCCGAACCTGTGGCCCGACGTCGCGTCGGAGTACTTCGGGGAGGGCGACGAGTGTCACGTCGCCTCGCACCTGCCGCTGATGCAGCGCATGTTCGCGGCGTTGCGGCGGGAGGAAGCCAGGCCGCTCTACGAGATCCTCGAGCAGACGCCGCCGGCGTCGGACACGAGCGCGTGGGCCTTCTTCCTGCGCATCCACGACGAGCTGACGCTCGAGCTCGTCAGCGACGAGGAGCGCGACTACCTGTGGGGCGAGTACCAGAAGGATCCGCGGTTGCGACGGAGCCTCGGCGTCCGGCGTCGCGTCGCTCCGCTGCTCGAGAACGGCCGGGACGAGATCGAGCTCATGTACGCGATCCTCTTCTCGCTGCCCGGCTCCTCCGTTCTCTACTACGGCGACGAGATCGGCATGGGGGACAACACGTCGATCGGCCCGAACGACAGCGTGCGCACGCCGATGCAGTGGAACGGCGACCGTAACGGCGGCTTCTCCCGCGCGGACTTCGCGCACCTCTATCTCCAGCCGCTGATGGATCCGGTGTACGGCTACCAGGCCGTGAACGTCGAGGCTCAGCTTCGCACCCCGACGTCGCTCCTGAGCTGGCTGCGCCGCTTCATCGCGCTCCGCAAGGAGCACCCGGTCTTCGGGCGCGGCAGCTACGAGCCGCTCGGGTCGGACAACACGCGCGTCTTCGCGCACATCCGCCGGTGGAACGACGAGGTCGTCGTCTGCGTGCAGAACCTCGCGAGCTCTGCGCAGCCCGTCCAGCTCGACCTCTCCGCCTTCCGCGGCCTCGTCCCCGAGGAGATGTTCGGGCCGACGCAGTTCCCGCCGATCGGCGACCTGCCGTACCTGCTGACGCTGAAGCCGCGCGGCTTCTTCTGGTTCCGCCTGCGCGCGGCGTAGCCGCTGTTTGTCGAACGGGCCCGGGCAGTGGTCATCAGCGAGCCGTAGGAGCCGAAAGGCTGCTCCGCCGAGGCGCGGACGCGAGGCACTAAGCTCATCGAGATTGGGACAGGCACCGTTGCGAGCAAGCCGCACCGCAGCCGTCGTGGGGTCGTTGGTGATCCTCATCTCGAGCAGCGGTTGCGGGTCCGCTCGGGCGCCGGTCGGATCGACGATCGTCGTCTCGGCGGCCGGCCGAGTCGGCGCGTTGCGCGTCGACCAGAGCACGCGGGCCGCCGTGGTTGCTCTTGCCGGTAAGCCGGATGCAGAACGACACGGCCGAGCTCCGGGCGGCTACGCGCCCTACGATGCTCTCGGCTACGGCTGCGCCCGCAACAAGTCGTCGAACGGTGCTCCGCTCACCGCGGGCGGCCCCGACTGCCAGACCGTCTTCTTCATCAACAGCAAGACCGGCGCTCTCGCCACCTTCTTCACCAGTGCGCCGACATATTCGGAGAGTCACGGCCTGCGCATCGGAATGCCGAGCGGATCCGCCGAGCGACTGCTGCACCGGCGTCTGTTCGAGGGTTGCGACACGAACATCTATCTGTCGACCGCGCGTGCATCCTTGACGATCGCTTTCACGGGCGGGCATCGCGCAGCGAAGGGAACGGTGCTCGGCGCGCACGTCTCTGCCTTCGTCCTCCACAGCCGCCGCAGCGACGCAGGCGTCTTCGACTGCCTGTGACCGGGCTTGCATCGCGTCAGCTTGTGTGTTAATCGATACAAGTTGACCACCGTCAATCTGCGGCAGAACCAGGGAGGCGGAAACGATGACGACGGCTTACCGGCAGCCGATTTTCCCGGGCGACAAAGGCGGCGACATCTTCGCCGTCCGCCATGCACTGCGTGCGCTCGGCCACGACCTACCCGCCGTCGGCTTTACCGCGGGGCCGATCTTCGTCAGCGCGATCGAACGCGTCCAGCGCAATCACGGGCTCGAGGTGGACGGCCACTATGGCCCCACTGTGCACCCGATCGTCGCACCGCACTTCAATGCGGCCGACGCCTTCCTGTATACGCACGCTCAGATCCGCGCCCATTACGTCAACCCGCTCGGCAAAGCCCGGAACATCGTCACCGGCCGGATCGACCAAGGCGTCGACTACCACGGTATCGGCCCCATCCTCGCGCTCGGCGACGCCACCATCATCGGCAACGGCGGGCATGGCTGGCCCGGTGGCAACTATCTCCTCTACCAGCTCTCCGCCGGCCCCCACGCCGGCCGCTTCGTCTTCGTCGCCGAGGCGATCGTCCCAACGGTCGTAGCCGGCGACAAGGTTCGCGCCGGCGACACGATCTGCACGTTCGGCGCCGACGCAGCGCCGGGCGCGCATCCGGGCATCGAAACCGGCTGGAGCAGCGCCACCCTCAACATCACCTACGCCAAGTCAACGACCGGGTATCACGAAGGCGACGTCACGCCCGCCGGGAAGGCATTCGCACGCCTGCTCAAGCGCCTCGGCGCGCCCGTCGTCGACGTCGACCACGGCCCGGAATTCCCTCCAGACGATTGACGGCGCGTCAGGCGCCCCGCGCGACGTCGCAGCTCGCCGGTGAGCCTCGGTCAGCGACGGATCGTGACGGCTCGCCTCCTCGCCGGCGGAGCCGCAGGCTGTGGCGGCCGCGCAGCGACAGGCAGCTCGGCGAGCCCCCAGTTGCGGAGCACGTACATCGCGCCGTGCACGACCCCGACTCCCGTCGCGAGAGCAAGCTTGCGCGACAGAACGTCTGCGCGAAACACGGGATTGGCGGAATCGGCCACCGCGTGAGCCATGACGATTCGCAGCTCGCGTTCGTCCTTGATCGCGTGTGCGGCCTGTGCGGCTTTGATCTTCCGCATCGCGCTTGGGCTGATGCCTCCGTCTTGGACGTGAATGTCGAAGCAGAGCGCCAGACCGAGCTCGCTCCTCAGGCCGAGCGCGCGTGCATCCCGCTTCGCCGGGTTCAGGTAGCCGGCAACTCGTGCGAGCTGCACGGCCTGCACCTGTGGAAATTCGCCGAAGTGGCGAAACGCGGTCTTCCACGGCTCGGCGAGCCGCGCTTTCGAGCGGCCAAGGCTGAGCCTGTTCGCGAACGCAAGCTGTGTCGGCCACGACGCACGCATCACCCTGAGGAGCTCGCCTGTGTTGGCACCGAAGGCCTGTTCGACGAGGCGTGGGTGCTGTGCGTGCACGTCGAGCACGATCCGGGCGAGCTCGCCGCCCTTCAGCGTGAAGCCGATCACGCCCCACGTGATGCCGGCGCCGTCGAAGTTCCCCTGAGCCAAGGTGAAGCCGTGCCCCTCGAACGAGGCCGTGACCTGCAAAGCACGATCGCGAACCGCAGGCACCGGCCGCTTCGTCAGCAGCTTCCAGGCCGAAGGATCGACATGAGGCGCCGGTGGCAGCGCTTCCGACCTGCGGAAGGCCCGCACCGCTTTGACGGTTTCCCCGCCGTAGTCGCCGTCGACGGTCGCCCGGTAAAGACCGTGCCGCTCGAGCTCGGTCTGCATCGCCCGGACGAGATCGCCCCGCGCACCCTCGCCGAAGAGCAGCCGCTCTCCGCTCATCTCGTTTCGCCTCCTCCCAAGAATGTGGACGCGAGCGGAGGGCGCCCTTGCGAGACCCTCAACCGCCGCAGCAGCGGTTGGCCGACTGACAATTCGTGCCCTCTGGTCGCTCGACCTCTTATGCGCACGCTCCCCGACGTTTGTCAAGAGGTGCGGATACGCCGGCGGTGACGCAACCGGGGGCCAGGCGCCCGAAGGTGCCCGGCCCCGCGGTTCGATCCCTACGCCTCGAGCGGCTCGAGCTGCGACGCGTCGGCGACGATCACGAACGACTGCTCTTCGGTGTCGACGAGGCGGCACGCTTCCTGCACGCCCTCGTTGGCGCCGACGAGATACACCTCGACGTCCTCGAAGGGGAGCTTCTGCCGCAGGAAGAGCAGCGCCCGCGCCCCTGCGCTCGTCAGTGAGGTCAGCTGCTCGGCCCGCAGAAGGACACGCCGAGGGTTCGCCCCGAGCGCCTGCTGAAGGTTACGCTCGAGCCCTGCGACCACGGACTCGTCGAGCACCCCGGAGAGGACGACGGACGCCGTTCCGTTCTCGACGCTCACTTCGCTCTCGAACGTCTCGAGCGCGGAGACGACGCGCACGCGGACGGCGACCTGGTCGCCGGACGGCAGGTTCACCGTCAGCTTCTCCGCGTCGAAGTCCTTCCACGGCTGCCCGTCGATCCAGACCTGCTCGATCCGGATCGAGCCCGGAGGGAGGATGTCCGGCGAGACGTGGAGCACGCGGTCCTTGAACCCGTCCGCCCGCGGCTTGAAGTGGAGGTCGAGCGGCTGCTTCGTGATCAGCAGGTTCGTGTAGACCGCCGCGAGATAGCACAGCTCGAACGCGTGGTAGCCGGACATCGAATGGCTGCCCTTCAGCCGCTCGGTGCCGAGCAGATACGGCAAGCCGTTCGCGAGCACGTTG
>JBGQKY010000034.1:0-19211 GCA_041499745.1 Gaiellaceae bacterium | reverse complement strand
CTGGCCGGAGTGGACGAGCGCTATCCGATCGGCGAGACCGGCTCCGTCAGCGTCTGCGTGCTTCGCCACGAGCGGCGGGAGGCCGGCTACCCGATGTGGTCGACCGCGATCGGCCTGCGCGGCGGCGAGGCGACGATTCTCGTGCCCGGCCACTATCCCGGCGTCCTTGCGCAGCGTGTCCGCGACGCCGGAGAGCGTTTCGTAGCGGGTACACGCGTGGCGCGTGACGAGTACCTCGATCTGACCGCGCTCGCGCGCGACGGCGAGGAGACGCTCGCCCTCTCCTCCACCGCGCGTTCCCCGGTTCGGGTCACCGTCGAGGTCCCGCGCGCGGAGCTGCGCGACCTCGCACACCTGCTCGAGGCCTCGCAGGCGCTCATCGAGCAGCTACGCCAAGGCCTCGGCCTCGTGCCCGATTCGCTGCCGGACGTGCTCTAACCCGTCGCAGGCCGTGACGGTTCCGTGAACGGTGACAGTCACGGGTTACGAGATGTTCGCTACTTCGCCTCGTTCCAGTCATCGCCGGCGCCGATGTCGACGGCGAGAGGCGGGTCCAGCGGGTACGCATTGCACATCTCCGCGCGGACGATCTCCTTCACCGTCGAGACCTCCGCGTCCGGGGCTTCGACGAGGAGCTCGTCGTGCACCTGGAGGACGAGCTGCGACGCTCGGCCTTCCTCGCGCAGGCGGCGGTGGATGTTCACCATCGCCACCTTGATGATGTCCGCGGCCGTGCCCTGCATCACCGAGTTGACCGCGAGACGCTCGCCGAGCGAGCGCGTCTGCCGGTTCGAGGCGCGGATCTCCGGCACCGGCCGGCGGCGGCCGAGGAGCGTCGTGACGTACCCGTCGTCCTTGGCCTGCTCGATCGTCCTCTGGATGAAGTCCTGCACGAGCGGGAAGCGCGCGAGATACGCGTCGATGTACTGCTGCGCCTCCTCGCGCGGAATCTCGAGATTCTCTGAGAGCCCGAACGCCGAGATGCCGTAGATGATCCCGAAGTTGACCATCTTCGCGATGTTCCGCTCGTCCTTCGTCAGCGTCGCCTGCTCCTTGCCGAGCACCTCCGCCGCCGTCGCCGCGTGGATGTCCTCGCCGCGCGCGAACGCCTCGCGCAGCTTCGGCTCGCCGGACACGTGCGCGAGGATGCGCAGCTCGACCTGCGAGTAGTCGGCCGACACGAGCCTGTGGCCGGGCTCCGCGACGAACGCGCTGCGGATCTCGCGGCCGAGCTCGGTGCGGATCGGGATCGCCTGGAGGTTCGGGTTGGACGTCGACAGCCGCCCGGTCGCGGCAACCGCCTGGTTGAAGTGCGTGTGCAGCCGGCCGTCCCCGCCAAGGAGCGTCGGCAACGGGCCGAGATAGGTGTTCAGGAGCTTCGTCAGCTCGCGCCACTCCTCGACGACCTCGACGATCGGATGCGCGTCGCGGATCGCACGCAACACACGCGTGTCGGTCGAATACCCCGTCTTGCCCTTCCGACCGGGCGTCATGCCGAGCTTCTCGAAGAGGATGCGCGCGAGCTGCTGGGTCGAGCCGAGCATGAACTCTTCGCCCGCAAGCTCGAACGCGCGCGACTCGAGCTCCTCCACTCGGTCTGCGAGCCGCGCGTTGATCTCCCCCATGCGGTACGTGTCGATCTTGATCCCGACGTCCTCCATCGACGCGAGCACCGCGGTCAGCGGCAGCTCGATCTCGTCGTAGAGGCGCTCGCTGCCTCGCTCGCGCAGCCGCGCCCGGAGCGGCTCCGCCAGCCGGCGGGGAACCTCGGCCGCGCGCACGAGCGCCGCTGTGTCCTCCTCGACCTCGGGGTCGGGCAGCGCCTCGACGCCGTACTCCGCCGCGAGGTCGTCGAGGCCGTACGCAGGCCGCCCCGGCTCGATCAGGTACGCGGCGATCATCGTGTCTTCCGCAGGAAGCTGCGTCAGCCGGGGCAGCGACTTGTAGTCGTGTGCGACGATCTCCGCGTCGCGGAGACGTGCGACGTGGTCGTCGAGCCAGGCGCCGACTACGACGGCGCCTTCCTGCGCCAACGCGAACCGGCCGTCTGCGATCGCGAGCCCCACGCGTCCGGACACCTTCTCCGGCAACGCTCCCTCGCGCCACGGCACCGCCGTCCCGGCGACGATCCGCTCGCGCGCCGGCACGGCCTCGTCGAGCTCGTCGATCCGATTCAGAAGATTGCGGAACTCGAAGCGCCGGAACATCTCTCGCAGCTCCGAGCGATCCGGCGGCGAGAGCACGAGCTGGGACGGATCGCAGTCGATATTGAGATCTCGCCGCATCGTCGCGAGCTCCTTCGACAGACGCGCCTGGCCGGCGAACTCGATGACGTTCTTCTTGCGCGCGGGTGAGAGCTCGTCCGCGTGCGCGATCACGTCCTCGACGGAGCCGTACTGCGCGATCAGCTGTCCCGCGGTCTTGTCGCCGATCCCCGGGATGCCGGGAATGTTGTCCGAGTTGTCGCCCTTCAGCCCGATGAAGTCGGGAATCTGCTCGGGCTTGATGCCGTACCGTGCCTCGACGCGCTCGGGCGTGTAGACCTGCACGTCGCTGACGCCCCGCGGCGTCATCATCAGCGCCACGTTTTCGGTGACGAGCTGGAACGCGTCGCGGTCGGTCGAGACGACGGTCGTCTTGATCCCCGCCTCGTCGGCGCGCGTCGCAAGAGTCGCGATCACGTCGTCGGCTTCCCAGCCCTCGAACTCGAGGTTGCGGTACCCGAACGCCTCGACAATCGGGCGGAAGTACGGGAATTGCTCCGCGAGCAGATCGGCCATCGGCCGCCGCCCCTCCTTGTAGACGACGTCCCCCTCCTCCGCGATCGCGTGCCGGTGCACCGGACGAGTGTCCCAGGCGACGGCGACGCCCTTCGGCTTGTAGTCGGAGAGCAGCTTGAAGAGCATGTTGGTGAACCCGAGGAGCGCGTTCGTCGGGAAGCCCTCCGTCGTCGCGAGCTCCTCCGGGAGCGCGAAGTACGCGCGGTACGCGAGGTTGTTGCCGTCGACGAGGAAGAGCTCCGAGTCACGCGCCGGAGCGTCGTCGAGGTCGAGCTCGACGCCGGTGAGAGTCTTCGGGCTCACAGGCCCCACGCTATCGTCCGCCGCCGATGGCCGGACCTGCTTCGCCGACCCGCGACCTGCCGGGCTAGGCGCGTGCTCCGCGTTCCGCTTCTCTCCGGCACGCGCCTCGTCGTTGCGGCCGCACCGGACGACGCCGTCGTCCTGCGGCCGCCGCCGCCGGGCGAGGCGGTCGCGGACGTGGGGGCTGCCGTCCGGGACGCGCTCCGCTTCCCCCTGGAGGGCGAAGGAGTCGAGGCGCTCGCTCGCCGCGGCACGCGGGCGACCATCGTCGTCGAGCCGCCGGCGCTGCCGATCCCGGGCAGCCCGAACGATCCGCGCCAGCTCGCCGTCACGGCAGTCGTCGCCGAGCTGGAGCGGCTGGGGATCCCCACCGGCTATCAGACGTTCGTCGTCGCCTCCGGGCTCGCCCGTCGCATGGCCCAGCGCGATCTCGGCGCGCTCGTGACACCTGAGCTCGCGCGGCGCTTTCACGGGCACCTGGTCGTGCACGATGTCGAGGACCCCGAGCTCGTCAGCCTTGACGAATCGTCTCGGCCGCCGTTGCGGGTGAACCGCGCGCTCGTCGAGACCGACCTCGTGATCGTCGTCAGCGCGGCCGAGTCGGTGCTGCACGGCGGCCCGGCGACGCTCGTCGGTGCAGCGGGAGCTGACGCGCTTCGCGCCTCGGGCGCGTACTCGCTGCTCGAGACAACGGCATCGCAGGGGTGGCTTCTCGCGGTCGCGCTCGAGCGCGCGCTCGGCCGGCACGTGCCGCTACTCGGGGTCTCACTCGTGCTGAACAACCCCGAGTTCTCAGGCGCGCTGCGCGGCTATCCGTACGATCCGGCCGCCCTTGAGCGCATCGCAGGCTCTCCGCTCCGGTTCGTCTACGGCGCGCTGCCGGAGCTGCTTCGACGCGATGTGCTCCGGTTGCTTCGGCCCGATCTCTCCGTCGCAGCGGCGTACGGCGGTCCGCCGTCGATCGCGCACGCGGAGGCGCTGTTGCGGACGGTGGAGCTGCGACGCGCCGAGCTCGACCGGCCGCTCGACGCACTCGTGATCGGGGTGCCGAGCGCGACGCCGTACCTGCCCCGTGAACGTCCGAACCCGCTGCTCGCGGCGTTCCTCGGGCTCGGGCTGGCGCTCCGGATGTGGCGGGACGCGTTTCCGATCGCCGAC
Source organism: Gaiellaceae bacterium (assembly GCA_041499745.1). Lineage (GTDB taxonomy): Bacteria > Actinomycetota > Thermoleophilia > Gaiellales > Gaiellaceae > Palsa-739. The sequence continues at coordinate 14,970 of JBGQKY010000034.1, read as the reverse complement.
GGCGGCACTGCGATCCTCGTCAACCGCTTCACCCGCCACTTCGCGCATCCGACGCAGCAGCCGTACCGGGCGTTCTTCCACGCGACGCGGGCCGGCCGCGACCCGCGCGTGCTCGCCGACGCCGAGCGCGCCGCGGCCGCTGACGAGCGGGCGATCGAGTCCTACCGGTCAGGACGCACCGTGCACCCGTTGCTCCCGTTTCGCGACTGGAACGGCTGCCAGCCCGCCCTCGGCCGGCTCGGGGCCGTACTCGTGGCGGGCGCCGCGGACGCGACCGCGGTGCGGCAGCTTGGATTCGTGCCCGCGCACGGCGTCGGCGCCGCACTCGAGATGGCCCGCGGCCAGGGACACGAGCGGATCGGCTTCCTGCTCAGCCCGCCGTATTTCCCCCTGCGGGTCGGCTCGGGCTGATCCGGACATGACCTGGTGTCAGACACCGTTGCAAAGTCGTGACACTTTCGTGACGGTGGTTTCCCTGCACTCGCCGAAATCGCCCCCGCGGGAAGCAGAACGAGACATGGCGCCTGCGGATCCCGCTCGGTGTCAGACACCCGAGATGCCGGCGGCGGAGTCCTAGCTCTCGCCGAGGTACGTCTTGCGGACGTCCTCGTTCTTCGCGAGCGCCTTGGCCTCGTCGGCGAGCGCGACGTGACCGGTTTCGAGCACGTAGCCGCGGTTCGCGATCTCGAGCGCCATCAAGGCGTTCTGCTCGACGAGCAGGATCGAGGTGCCTTGCCTGTTCACCTCGAGGATCGTCTCGAAGATCCGCTCGACGAAGATCGGTGCGAGGCCCATCGACGGCTCGTCGAGCATCAGCAGCGTCGGGCGCGCCATGAGCGCGCGGCCGATCGCGCACATCTGCTGCTCGCCGCCGGACATCGTGCCGGCCTTCTGGTGCCGGCGCTCGGCCAGGCGCGGGAACAACTCGAACACGCGATCCATGTCCTCCTTGAAGTTCCCGCGGTCCTTCCGCTGGAAGGCCCCCATCTCGAGGTTCTCGGTCACCGACATGCGCGGGAAGAGCTTCCGGCCCTCGGGCGACTGCGCAATCCCGCGCTTCACGATCTCGTGGGGCGGATCGTGCGTGATGTCTCGTCCGCGGAACGAGATCGTCCCGCGTCGCGGATGGTTCAGCCCGTTGATCGAGCGCAGCGTGGTCGACTTGCCGGCGCCGTTTGCGCCGATCAGCGTCACGATCTCGCCCTCGTGCACGTCGATTGTGATCCCCTTCAGCGCCTGAATCGAGCCGTAGAACGTCTCGATGCCGTTCACCTCGAGCAGCACGGGCGCAGCGTTCGCACTCACGAGCTGATCGCCGCCGTGCCGAGGTACGCCTCGATCACGCGCTCGTTCTTCTGGATCTCCTGGGGCGTCCCCTCGGCGATCTTCTCGCCGTAGTCGAGCACGGTCACACGGTCGGAGACGCCCATGACCACGCGCATATCGTGCTCGATCAGCAGCACCGACAGCCCCTGCTCCTCTCGCAGCCGCGCGACGAACGCGGTGAAGTCCGCCGTCTCCTGCGGGTTCATGCCGGCGGTCGGCTCGTCCAGCAGCAGCAGCTTCGGCTGGGTTGCGAGCGCTCGCGCGACCTCGAGGCGGCGCTGGTCGCCGTAGGAGAGATTGCGTCCGATCTCACGATCCTTGCGCCGCAGGCCCGCGTACTCGAGCAGCTCGCGCGCGCGTACGCGCGCCTCCTTCTCCTCGTGGCGGACACGCGGCGTGCGCACGATCGCCTCGAACAGGTTCCCTTTCAACCGGACGTGCATGCCGACTAGCACGTTCTCGAGCGCGGTCATGTTCTGGAACAGGCGGATGTTCTGGAACGTGCGCCCGATGCCGCGCTGCGTGAACGCGTGCGGCGGCTTCCTCGTCATGTCCTCGCCGTCGAAGTACACGAGGCCCGCGGTCGGCTTATAGACGCCGGTAAGCATGTTGAAGAACGTCGTCTTGCCGGCGCCGTTCGGTCCGATCAGGCTCACGATCGACCCGCTCGGGACAGTGAAGTCGACGTCGTCGACCGCGACGAGCCCGCCGAATTCCTTGCGCAGCTGCTGCGTCTGCAGCAGGTCGTCGGCCATCATGCGGCCTCGACGTCGTAGAGGGGCTCGTCGTGCACGCCTTCGTGCAGCTCGGCCGCGCGCCGCGAGCTCGGGATCAGGCCCTCCGGCCGGAAGAGCATCACCACCACGATGATGATCCCGAAGATTCCGAACTCGTACTTCGGCACGTCGAGGTGCGTGCCGAAGCTGTTGTTGAACTGCGTACCGATGTTCGAGAGGCCTTCGCGATCGAGGTACGTGAGGAAGCACGCGCCGAAAATGACGCCCCAGATATTGCCCATCCCACCGAGGATCACCATGCAGAGGATGAACACGGAGATCTGGAAGAAGAAGTCATCGGGGAATGCGCCACTCTTGTACGACGCGTAGTACGCGCCGGCGACGCCACCGAAGAACGCGCCGGTCGCATACGCCCACGTCTTGGTGCGCATCAGCGGCACGCCCATCGCGGCGGCGGCGACCTCGTCTTCGCGGATCGCAATCCAGGCACGGCCGAGCCGCGAGTCGCGCATGCGGGCGCTGCAGAACACCGTGATCAGCACGAGCACGATCCCCGTCCACAGGAAGACCGCATCGAGGTTGCCCGCGGTGAGGAAGTTCGCCGGCAGGTGCAGATGCGTTCCGAGCCAGCTGCCGAATCCCGGGCCGTCGATCGGCGTGATCCCGCCCGTGCCGTTCGTGAGGTTGAAGCCCGTGCCGAAGAGGTTGTCGCCGTTGCGTGCGATCTGGGGCAGGATCTCGCCGAAGCCGAGCGTCACGATCGCGAGGTAGTCACCGCGCAAGCGCAGCGTCGGCAGGCCGATGAGCACGCCGACGACCGCGGTCGCAATGCCCGCCATCGGCAGCACGAGCCAGATCGAGAAGTGAAAACCGGTCGCGCCGGGATAGAGCCCGACCGCCCCGAGGTTGAGTTTTTGCTTCGAGAACTGCGACGACGCGAACCAGCCGGCCATGTAGGCGCCCATCGCGTAGAAGGCGACGTAGCCGAGGTCGAGGAGACCTGCGTAGCCGACGACGAAGTTGAGACCGAGGGCCATCATCGTGAAGATCGTCATCACAACGAGCGTGGAGAGCTGCGGGAACGGCCCGAACAGCGGCACCTCTGGCATCGAGTTGACGTAGTACGGATAGGAAGCCGCGATTGCGATCACCGCAACGGGCGCGAACCACCGTCCGACCGGCCGGCCGCGAATCCTCAGCCGGTTCCAGGTCGGGGCAACGAGGAAGAAGATGACCGCCGCGACCGCGAGTGCGGACATCTTCCAGACGCCGAAGAGCGCGACGAGCACGAGGAAGACCGCGACCCAGAGCCCGGCCTTGACGGCGTGCCGCACCGCCGGCGCCAGTGTGTCCCACCTCTCCTGCGTCAGACCGACGGCACCGAGAGCCGTCCACCAGGCCTGCGAGACCGACTGCGCGATGCGGCGCCGCACCTCAGGCCCCTTCCGGCGTCCGCTCGCCGAGCAGCCCCTCGGGGCGGAACACGAGGATCAGGATCAGGATCGAGAAGACGATCGACTGCGTCCAGTCGCTGCCGGGCGCGTGCCAGGGCAGGCCCTCGTTGTACGCCTGGATGAAGCCTATCGACACCGCTCCGAGGACGGCGCCGGGGAGGTTGCCGATGCCGCCGAGCACCGCCGCGGTGAACGCGATCAGGCCGAGCTGGAAGCCGGTGTCGTAACGGACCTGACCGAAGTACAGGGCGTAGAGCAGGCCGGCCGCACCCGCGAGGCCGCCGGCGATCAGAAACGTGAACGAGATCGTCCGGTTGACGTTGATCCCCATCATCGCCGCGGCGTCCCGGTCCTGCGCCGCCGCGCGCATCGCCTTCCCCTGGCGCGTTCTCAGCACGAGCCACAGCAGGCTGAACAGCACCGGCACAGTGACGATGATCACGATCAGCTTCTCCCAGGAGTAGACGACGCCGGCAATCGAGAACACGTTCCCGGTCGGCAGCACGCGGGGGATCGCGATGTAGCTCGGGCCCTTCCACGCGATCGCGACGTTCTGGAGGATGAACGACATCCCGATCGCCGTGATCAGCGGCGCGAGGCGCGGTGCACCGCGCAGCGGACGGTACGCGACGAACTCGATGCCGGCGTTGATCAGCCCACAAGCGGCCATGGCGACGGCGAGCGAGCCGAGCAGCGCGATAACGAGAGCTCCCGTGGACGACTTCGCGGTGAGCCCGAAGACGGTGATGAGCATGGTCGCCGAGATCATCCCGCCGAGCATGAAGAGGTCGCCGTGCGCGAAGTTGATCAGCTCGAGGATTCCGTAGACGAGCGTGTAGCCGAGTGCGACGAGCGCGTACACCGCGCCGTTCGTCAGCCCGATGAAGGAGATCGTGAAGAAGTAGGCCGGCCCCTTCTCGAAGTTGACCACGAGCCAGAGAACCAGCAGGCCGAGCAGCAGCGTGGCCGCCGCCGGCATCACATACGAGCTCGGCGAGCGCTTCGCTCGGAGGGGCGCGTGCGCGCTGGCGTCGGTAGCCACAGGAAGAGAAAGGGTCGAGATGTGCGCCGGGGGAGGACGAGCCTCCCCCGGCGCGATCGAATGAGGCTCCTCTTGTCCTACCCGCCGACCAAGCTCGCGCTCGGGATCAGCGTCTTGACAGGCACGAGCTTCTTGCCCGCCTGCTTGTAGATCGTGATCGGCGTCAGGTTCGTGTCGCCGGTCGAGTTGATCGTGAAGTTGCCGATGATGCCGTTCGCGATCGCGAGACCGAAGATCGACTTCGTCGTCTTCGCCCGGTCACCGGCGCCGGCGGCGATTGCCTGCAGCATCACCTGCATTGCCTGGGCACCGTACTGGGAGTACGGATTCGGCTCGGCGCCGATCTGCTTGCCGAAGCTCTTGATGAACGTCGCGCCGACACCCGTCAGAGACTTCGGTGGCTGGCCGGCGACGCTGATGTACGAGCCGTTGGCAACCGCACCGTTCGCAGTCGGGTCGCTGAACCCGTCAGGCATCTGAAGCTTGACGCCGGGCGCGACCGCCTTGAGATCCTGCATCAGCTTGGCGCCGTTGTTGCAGACGATCCCGCCGAGGAAGACCGCCTGTGCACCGGACGCCTTGACGGCGTTCGCAAGCGCCTCGTAGCTCGACTGCTTCGCGTCCCAGCCCTTGAAGCCGACGACCTGGATGCCGAGCTTCTTCGCCGCGTTCTTGTACGTCGTCGCGACGCCGAAGCCGTAGGTCTGCTTGTCGTTCAGGACGTAGACCTTCTTGTAACCGAGGGACTGCGACCACATCGCGTCCGCCGGGCCCTGGAAGTCGTCGGTGGCGACGACACGGGCATAGTTGCGAACGCCGGTCGGGTAGTACTTCTGCGGCTCACCCGGATCCCACTTCTTGGTCAGGCCCGGGTTCGTGTTCGCCGGGCTGACCATCGCGAGCGGACCGGGGTTCGCGCGGTTCAGGATCGGAACGATGATCTTCGCGCAACCGGAGTTGAACGTTCCGACGACGCCGATCACCGACTTGTTCGCCGCATAAAGGCGGCCGTTGGTCGCGCATTTCGCCGAGTCCCATCCGCCGGTCTGGGCGGTCGAGTCGTCGCACGACTGGTAGCCGATCTTGAGCGAGCCCGCCTTGTAGCCCTTCTGCGCCAGCTCCCACAGAATTGCGCGCGAGATCTGCACGGTCTGGTGCCGAATCGCACCCTGGAGCGGCAGGTCCGAGGCGACGATGTAGTCGGGAGAGCCCGACCCCTTGTAGATCACCGGCCCGCACGACGACGACGGAAGGGGACTGACGCCCGCCTTCGCGCCGCGTGCCGAGCTCGAGAAGCCGGCCGCCACGACTGCGACCACAACGGCCGCGCCGACGAGAGCCCACAGCGAAACCTTCTTGCTCACGCTTCCTCCTCCAACCCGATTTCCATTCCGCGGAAGGGGCGAGTATTTCGCGCCCAAGCCTCGTTTTCAATAGTGCTCAGGCCATCTTTGGAACTTGGCCAGTACCATTGCCGGACGCCGAAGTGGCGGAACTGGCAGACGCGCCGGACTCAAAATCCGGTTCCCTCCGGGGAGTGTGGGTTCGATTCCCACCTTCGGCACTCCACGCGCGAGCCGAGGAGGGCCGCCTTCACGGCCGGCCCTCCTCGCTCTCCAGAAACACCGCCTTTGCTACGGAGCCCCATCGCGGGCGACGAGTGCTCGGGTAGCCTCAGCGAAGCCTTGATGGACGCACAGGAAATCCGGGTCGGCACGGTCCGAGACAGCACGAGCCGGATCAGCCAGGCCGTCACGGTCATCGCCGTGGTGGTGCCGCCGCTCGGGCTCGTCTCGGCGATGGGGCTGCTCTGGGGCGTCGGCTTTCACTGGATCGACGTGGCGCTGTTCCTCGGCATGTACGTCGTCTGCGCGTTCGGGACGACGATCGGCTTCCACCGCTACTTCACGCACAAGGGCTTCGAGGCGCGCGCGCCGGTCAAGGCGCTGCTCGCGATCCTCGGCTGCATGACCATGCAGGGCCCGGTCACGCAATGGGTGACCGACCACCGCAAGCACCACGCGCTCTCTGACCAGCCCGGCGACCCGCACTCGCCCCATGTCGGTTACGGCGACGGCGCCTGGGGCGCGATGCGCGGCTTCGTGCACGCGCACGTCGGCTGGATGTTCTCGAACCTCGGCATGGAGCAGGGGCGCGAGTACGGGCGCGACCTCTACGAGGACCGGCTCGTGCGGACGATCGACCGCATGTACCTCCTCTGGGTCGTGCTCACGCTCGGGATCCCGTTCGCGATCGGCTACGCGGTCGGCGGCACCTGGGAGGTCGGGCTCGAAGGGCTCGTCTGGGGCGGCCTGATCCGCATTGCCGCGTACCAGCACGCGACCTTCAGCGTGAACTCGATCTGCCACATGTTCGGGCGCCAGGACTACCGCACGCGCGACGAGGCCCGCAACAACTGGCTCGTCGCGCTCCTCGTCTTCGGCGAGGGCTGGCACAACAACCACCACGCGTTTCCGGTCTCGGCGCGGCACGGGCTGCACCGCTGGCAGCTCGACGTGTCGTGGTGGGTGATCCGCGGGCTCGAGAAGCTGCGGCTTGTGTCGAACGTGAAAGTGCCGGACACCGCGCAGATCGAGCGCCGGCGCGTTCAGCCTGCCGAGGCCTGAAAGCGAGACAGCTCGTCGGCGACGAGCCGTGCCCACTCACCCGCCCGGGGCAGCGGGACGGGGCGGCCCCGGTGCGCGCGGATGGCGATCCCGTGAACGGCGAGGGGAATGAGCGTGTAGTCGGCCTCGACACCGAGCGCCTGTGCCCGTTCGAAGCCGCGGCGCGAGCTCGCGGGCGACACGCCGGGGATGCCCGGCAGCCGGCCGTCCAGCGCGCCGTGGACGACGCGTAGCCGCCGGCCGTGGAGGGGGCTGAGCGGCAAGCGGTCGGGAAGCCACGGCGCGAGACCGAGCACGGTCTCCACCGACGGCTCGTCCGCGGCGCGCACGGCGACCGCACCGCCCATCGAGAAGCCGAGCAGCAGCGTCCGGGTCGCGCCCACGGCGACGATCGCCGCCTTCGCGTCGTCGACGCACCAGTCGAGCCGCTTCCAGGACTTGATCCGGTACTTGACCTCGCCGAACGCGAGTCGCGGGAAGTGAGGCGCGAGCCGCCGCACGAGCCACTCGAGGGACGCGCTCCAGGTGCCCTCGACTTCGCCGCGCTGCCCGCCGTTCACGCAGACGACAGCCGCGGCGGCGCACGCCGGGCCGGTCATCCGCAGCTCTGCGCCGGTCCGAAGCTGGATGAGCACGTGCGGCAGCATCGCAGCCGGGTCGAAGGAACTAGGAGGTCAGTCGACGAGGTACGCGCAGGGCAGCTCGCCCGGCAGCGCTCCCGCCGCGACCCGCGCGACGACGTGCTCGCCGACCTTCGTGCCGGGGCTCGGCGGCGGGCCGTCCTGCTCGACGAGCTCATAGCCGTCGGCGCCCTGGAAGAAGAGCAGATGCTTCTCGGCGGTAGCCCATCTGAAGGCCAGAACCTCGCGCGCGTGCTCGAGCTCCTTGTTCTGCTCGGCAAGCTCCGCTTCGAGCGATGCGAGGCGCGCCTCGAGCTCGCCGCGCGCACGCTCGGACGCGAGTGCCGACACGCGAAGCTCGTCGGCCGCAGCCACCTGAGCCTGGAGCTGCGCCGCACCCTCGGTCGCCCGCACGAGACGCTCCGAGAGCTCGACGCGCACGGTCTCGGCCGCCTGGAGCTGGAAGGCGGCCTCCGCAAGACGCTGCTCGAGCTCGGCGGATCCCGGCGTCGATGCGCGGACCTTCTGCGCGGCCTCTACCTCGGCCTCGAGGGCCGCGGCGCGCGCGGTGATCTCGGCGAGCCGAGCCTCGAGCGCCACACGCACGGAGTCGGACGATTCCGCTGAAATGCGGAGCTCCTCGGCCGCCTTCAGCTCGGCCCGGAGAGATTCCGCGCGCTCGCCCTCCTGCGCAAGCTCGCGCTCGAGCTCGCCGTGAGCCGCCTCGCAGGCGGCCGCGGCCGTGCGGAGCTTGTCGGCTTCTCCCTCGAGCGACGCCGCGTGCTGGGTCGTCTGCTCGAGGCGCTGCTCAATCTCGGAATACGCGTTCTGCCACGCTACCGCGCCGGCCGTGAGCTCGGAGATCTGGCCGTCGCGGGCGGCCACGGCGCCCTCGAGCGACGACATCCGCTGCCGTTCCGTCGCGAGCCGCTGCTCGAGCTCCGCGCGGGCTTCGGCGAGCCTTCCGTTCGCATCGGCGAGCCGCTCCGTTTCCTGGGAGGCGAGCTCCAGCTCCGAGCGAACGGCCTCCCGGTCGACCGCGGCGGCAAGGGTCGGGTCGGGACGGGAATCGACCCTCAGCGCCGGCCGGGACTCGGACGACTCGGTCTTCGTGATGCGAGGCGCGCTCACCGGAGGCGCAGCCACGCTCACCGGCGGCTGCAGTCCGACGCCGAATCCCGTCGCAAAGCCGTATTCGGTCTTGAGGACACCACCGTGCTGGGTTGCCAGGGCCTGCGCGATCGACGCCGGCGCCGCGAACCCGTGCGCCACGACGATCGCGCCAAGGGGCTCCCCGGAGGTCTTCTGCTCGGCGAGCGCGACCGTCAGCTGCTCGGGCGTGATGAGCCCGCGCTGCACGAGCAGCGTGCCGAGAGGTTCCTGTTGCGGCCGGAGGCCGCCGTTTTCAGCGATTGCCGACACGATTGCCGCCCGCGTCGACGCTGGAATGCTTCGTCAAGATGTGCCCTTCGCCGCAGTTGCCGCTGTAGCTCACAGCATCGGCTGGAAAACGGGTGGTGGTCCATCCCCCGTACGAGGCATGTTCGGCCGTACCGTCGTCGCGGCTGCGGGTAAGACTTAGGCCGTGGCGAAGGCAATCGGGATTCTCACCGGCGGCGGCGACTGCCCGGGGCTCAACGCGGTCATCCGTGCCGTGGTGCGCGCCTCGGATGCGGAAGGCTGGGACACGGTCGCCGCTCTCGAGGGCTGGCGGGGCCTGGTCGACGGACGCTTCCGCGACCTCGGGCCGCCGGCGGTGTCGGGGATCCTGCCCCGCGGCGGGACGATCATCGGGACGAGCAGGACGAACCCCTTCAAGCTCGACGGCGCCGTCGAGAAGGTCCTCAGGAACTTCCACGACCGGGGCCTCGACGCACTCGTGGCGATCGGCGGCGAGGACACGCTCGGTGTCGCGGCGAGACTCTTCCGCGAGCACGACTTTCCCGTCGTCGGCGTGCCGAAGACGATCGACAACGACCTCTCGGGCACCGACTACACGTTCGGCTTCGACACCGCAGTCATGGTCGCGACCGAGGCGATCGATCGCCTGCACACGACGGCCGAGTCGCACAACCGCGTGATGGTCGTCGAGGTGATGGGCAGGCACGCCGGCTGGATCGCGGTGATGAGCGGCATCGCGGGCGGCGCCGACGTGATCCTCATCCCCGAGCAGCCGGTCGACTACGACGACGTGGCCGAGGGCATCCGCAAACGGCACGCCCGTGGCAAGAACTTCTCGATCGTGGTCGTGAGCGAAGGCTGCGAGCTGCCGGGCCTCGAGGACGCCGGCGAGGTCGACGCATTCGGGCACGTCACGCTCTCCCACCGTGGCGTCGGCGAGGTGCTCGGCCGCGAGATCGAGGAGCGCACCGGCTTCGAGACGCGCGTCACCGTTCTCGGCCACGTGCAGCGCGGCGGCACCCCCACTCCGCGCGACCGCGTCCTCGCGACGCGTTTCGGTCTCAAGGCCGCGGAGCTCGCACGCACGGGGCAGTACGGGCAGATGGCGGCGCTTCGCGGCGACGACATCGTCGCCGTCTCGCTCGAGGAGGCCACGGCCCAGCTGAAGACGGTGCCGGCCGAGTGGTACGCGGTCGCACAGGCGTTCTTCGGCTAGGTGCCGTACAAGCTCGCCGCGATCGACCTCGACGGAACACTCCTCCGCGGCGACGGCTCGCTGTCCGAGCGGACTCGCGCGGCGCTCCGGGCGACATTGCTCGAGATCGTGCTCGTGAGCGCCCGCGGCCCACGCGGCGTGCGCGAGGTCGTCGACGCCGCGGGACTCGCAGGCACGGCGATCGCGAGCAACGGCGGCATGGTGCTCGATCTTCGGGAGCGATCGATCCGCCGCATCCGTGCAATCGAGACGGAGGTCGCCGTCCGGCTCGTCGAAGCGTTGCGCGAGCGCCTGCCGGGCATCCTCTTCGGCGTCGAACGGGAGTCGTTCGCACACGAGCAAGGCTTCAGTGCGTGGAACTGGACGCCCCCTCCCGGCACGCGCATCGGCGACGCGCTCGAACTGCTCGACGAGCCGCCGACGAAGCTCATCCTCCGTCACGACGGCCACGAGCTCGAGGTGATCGCGGCGGCCGCGCGCGAGGTGCTCGGCGACGAGGCTTCGGTCTACATCTCGGGCGAGTGGGTCGTCGAGGTGTCCGCCGCCGGCGTGAACAAGGCCGCGGCACTCGCCGAGGTGTGCGAGGAGCTCGCGGTCGAGCCGCGGGACGTCATTGCCTTCGGCGATCACTTGAACGACCTACCGATGCTCGTCTGGGCCGGTCACGGCGTCGCCGTCGCCAACGCCCACCCGGACGTGATCGACGCAGCCGACGAGGTGACGGCGTCGAACGACGCGGACGGGGTCGCGGCCGTGCTCGAGCGGCTCGGAGATTCCTCGTGATGTAACCGGCAACGTTCGCCGGGCAACGTCACCGGTCACATCACTAGGTCACAACTCCGCGAGTGGGAACGAGCGGTGCCGGCGCGGCGGCACGAGGAAGTTCTGGCGGTGCGTCGTCTCGAGCACGGAATTGAAGCCTTGCGCACGCGAGCGGGCGCCGAGCCCGAGGTCCGTGCCGTCGGGGAAGACTCCGTCCATCGCGAGACGGTTTCGCTCGAAGTCGTCGCCCGACGGGTTGAAGACGACGAAGTGCACGCCGGCAGCCGGCTCGCGGCTCCACCGGTCGCGCTCCGGCCGAAAGGAGAACGTGAACGGATTGTCGAGCGTGTTGAAGTCGGCGCGCTGAGGGACCGCAGTGCCCTTCGGATAGACGGTCCCATCCGGGCCGACGACGTCGTTTGGCAGCCTCGACGTCGTCTGGATCGGCCCGCTGTGGCCGATCCGCCCCGTTTCCGTGAATTTTCGCGTCACGTCCCGCGCGGCCGACACGTCCTTCGGGCCCTGGTGCACGGTCTGCGCGCCCGGCTTCACGTCGGTCAGGCCCGGGCGGAACGCCGTCAGGACACGCTCGTCGAAGTCGAAGTTCAGGTACCACGCCTCGAGGTCCTCGGTGATGTGGGAGAGGTGCATGTGCGTGCCGCCGTGGAAGTACCCGCTGCGGAGGTCGACGTAGCCGAGCGTCTCGTGATTCGCGATCAGGCGCGGCCCGAGGCCCGCCTTCTGCGTCGACGTGAAACCGAGGAAGAGCTCGGCGCCGTCCGGGATCAGGTCGGCGCCGGCGACGCCGGCCGCGACGGCCATCCGCTTCGGCAGGCCCGTTCCGCCCTCGAACCCGCCCGCGAAGCCACGGCGCACGCTCGTAATGCGGAAGAGCTTCAGATCGTCGAAGAGCGCCTTGTGCGCCTCGTCGATGTGCTCCCGCGCGTCGCTTCGGAGGAGGACGACGACATCGTTCTCCTCGAGCAACGTGTGGTGCGGGTCGCTCGGGAAGCGGCGCGCGGGCAGCAGCACCGACTTGCCGGCGCGGCGATCGAACGGGAGGTGGGCCTTCGCGGCCGCCGCGACGCGGTGCTCGAAGTACGGAAGTCCCCAGGCGATCGTGACGCCGAGCCCGGCCGGGTTCAGCGGGTACCGCGCTTCGAGGTCGGACAATGCCTGGTCGAGGTCGTGACGGGCGGCGCGCAGATCGTCGACCGCCACAGTCGCCGTCACGACCTCGCTGTGTCGTGGCGGCACGAGCACGTCGACGCCCTCGCGCTGAATCGTGCTCAGATCGAATACGTGCTGCTCGGGCGGAGCGCTCGTCGCGACGGCCGGCCGCTTCGGCGAGGTCGCCAGCTGGTCGACGAGCTCGTAGATGCCGGCGCCGCCGAGCGCGGCGGCGACCGCGCCCCCGAGGAACCGACGCCGTGTGAACCGCATCAACCCTCCGGGCGGAGAAGCACGAGCCCCGCGAGGATCCGGTCGAGGTTCTTCACGACCTGGCGGTACGTGTACGGCTTGATCACGTGCTCACTCACCGTGTAGAGCGAGCCGGCGTGCTTCCAGGCGAGCAGGATGTGCCACTGGTCGGCGTCCTGGTTGACGCGGTACATCGTCGCCGTGATCGGGCGTGCCGTGCGGGTGCCGGAGCGGTCGGCGAAGCAGGGCGTCTTTCCGCGGATCGCCTTCTTGCCCGTGGGAATGACGGTCGTACAGGTCGGGATCCGCGTCGTGCCCGGGTAGCCGCGGAAGTTGACGTGCACGTCGCCGGAGCCGAGGTCGCCGTGCTCGAGGAAGCTGATCAGGTAGCTCCTGTCCTTGTTCACCGAGTCGATGTCGATGTACTGGCCGGCGATCTGCGCGTCGAGCGGGTTCGGCATCCACGTCGGGCAGTAGACGGGCGCCTGGATCCTGTTCGCGAGCGCCTGCCAGCCGGCCTTCCACGCAGTGGGGCACGCTCGTGCACCCGGCGTCGCACCGGCCGAGGAGACGAGCACGGCAAGCACCACCGCGGTCAGACCCGCGACCATCGTCGCCCTCATGCGGCACAGGGTATCGCGGTTTTCGGCGGCGGCTACTAGACCTCGGGCGGGGGCCCACCGACGAGCAGGGACAGGTCCCGGCTGTAGACGATCACGGCGTCGCAGCCGGCGCGCTCGAGCTCCTGAACCTCGTGTGGCGTCGTCTGCGGCAGGTCCGCGATCGCGAGCTTTCCGGCAGGAACCGCCGAGAGCAGGTCGAGCACGACCTCGAGCGGTGTCTCGTCGCGCTCGGCCTCCGCCGGCGAGAGCAGGAAGATCTCCGGGTCGACGCGGTCGAGCGCCTGCTCGAGCTCCTCCTCGTCACGCACCTCGACCGCGAAGTCGAGACCCAGCTCGAGGGCACGACGGTGGAGCTCCTCGAGCCGGCCGTCGTCGTCGTCGTGCCCGTCGAAGATGACGAGGTAGGCGTCCGATACCTGCGCCGCCTCGTCGACGGGCACCTCGACCCGCCAGAGGATCGGGAGCGACGTGGCTTTCCGGACGGGTGCCGGGTCTCCCCGCACGACGAGCGCCTCGGCGCGTTGCGCCTCGGCTTCTCGCGCTGCGTCGGGATCCTCGACGGCCGCGATCACCGAGATCCCGTCCCCCTCAGCGATCGCGTGGCTGAATCGGCGTTCCGCCATTACTTCGGTCCTAGCCTAGCCAGTCCGCGACGAGCCTGACCGTCTCGGCCGGAGCGGCCCCACCTCGACGAGCTGCAGGCCGCCCCACGGGTTGAGCCCCGGCCAGAAGAGCAGCGGAGCACCGTCGTCGCCGCCCCACTGTCGGACGACGAATCCCGCCGCGGTCAGAGTCCGATCGGGTGCCAGACCGTCTTCAGCTCGAGGAAGCTCGAGATCTCCCAGGGGCTCTGCACGTCTGCACGCCCGCGCACCACCCGCTTGACGTTTTCGGCGGCGAGCTGCTCGAGCTCGGCCGCGAGCCCGTCGGCCCCGCAGACGTCGATCGCGTTCACGTCCATGTGCGACGCGAGCCACGGCGCGATCTCCTTCCGGAAGCCGGTGAGGATGTTGACGACGCCGGCCGGCACGTCGCTCGTCGATATTGCCTCAGCCAGCTCGATTGCCGCGAGCGGATGGGTCTCGGAGGCGACGGCGACGACGGCGTTGCCGCCGACGAGCGGCGGGATCAGGCGCGTCACGAGGCCGAGCAGCGGCGGCTCGTCCGGCGCGAGCACCGCGACGACGCCCGTCGGCTCGGGGAGGCTGAAGTTGAAGTAGGGACCGGCGACCGGGTTGGTGCCGCCGAGCACCTGCGGCAGCTTGTCGGCCCAGCCCGCGTACCAGACGATGCGATCGATCGTGCGCTCGACCTCGTCACGCCCGGTGCAGAGCTCCGTGAACTCGGCGGCACGCGACTCCACCATCTCTGCGACGCGATAGAGCACCTGGCCGCGGTTGTAGGCGGTCGCCCCGCCCCACTTCGGCTGCGCGGCACGCGCCGCCTGCACGGCGTCGCGAGCGTCCTTGCGCGAGCCGCGCGCGACGTTCTGGCCTTCCGCCTCGTAGGTGCGTCCCGACTCGCTGCGAGGGAAAGCGCCGCCGACGAAGAGCTTGTACGTCTTCCTGACCGGCAGGCGGCTCATTCCTCGAACCTCAGGTACGGCTCCAGCCCGTGCAGCCCGCCCTCGCGGCCGAAGCCGGACTCCTTGTAGCCGCCGAAGGGCGAGGTTGGATCGAACTTATTGAACGTGTTGGCCCAGACGACACCGGCCCGCATCTTCGACGTGATCTGGAAGAT
>JBGQKY010000033.1:0-19244 GCA_041499745.1 Gaiellaceae bacterium | reverse complement strand
TCGAGGTGCTCGACGCTCCGTTCGAGCGGCTCGAGGCGATCGACGCCGTCTGGCGCGCGGTCGAGAACCTGAACGTCGACCTGAAGATGGCACTTCTGCTCCGCGACGTCGTCGGCCTCTCCTACACCGAGATCGCGGACTCGCTCGAGGTGACGCTCGCGACCGTGAAGTGGCGGATCTACAAGGCCCGTGAGGACGTCCAGCTCGCGCTTGCGCGCGAGGGGATCCACCTCTACGGCGACGAGCCGGCCGAGCCGGCCACAGCCGCCGAGATCATCCCCGCTTAGTACGTCCGGCGAGGAGACCGGCGAGCACCGGCACCGTCGCCGGGACGGTCGGAGTGGCGAGCAGCAGGAGCCCCCAGGCGCCCGCGGCCAGACCAGTGACGACCGCAGCGCGCAGGCGCGCGTGCGCGACGACGCCGAGCAACGCAGGGGCGACGAGGTCGAGCCAGCCGATCGTCGCGCCGCCGAACGTCGCGTCTTGTAGGTCCGGGATTCCGTGGCCGATCGTTGCAGCGTGCAGTGCCGTCGTTGCGGGCTGTACCTGCGCGGTGCCCCAGACGAGCACGACGTCCACGACCGCGAGAAGGACGAGCCCGGCAACCAGCGACCACCCGGGCGCGAGCGCGGCGGCGAGCTCTGCGATCGTGACGGCCGCGAGCGCGATCAGGGCTACCGAGGCGGCCTGCGCAGCGAGTCCGTCCGCGAGCCAGGCGACGAGCCAGAGCGCCACCGCGAGCGGCGAGCGGGCAACGGCGAGGGCCGGCGTCGCGACCGCTGCGAGCAGGGCAAGTGCGTGTGGACCGCCCGCGACTGCGCGAAGGACGACGATGCCGGTCGCGAGGGCCGCCGCCGGCGCCGCGACCCCGAGCCAGCCGAATCGCGCGCGAGCCCGCACCGACCTCGGCAACAGCACGATCGCCGCCTGCACCGCGCAGAGCACGGTGTACGACGGAGCGAGGGTCAGGGGCCTGGAGTCTCGGGAAGGTTGCGGATCCCTTCGGTCGTCTGGAACTTCGACCAGGAGTCCTGGAGCGCGGCCATCAATTCCTCGAAGAACCGCGGCGAGGCGTTGATCCGCGCGACGACGGCGCCGGGCACGTCGCCCTCCTCGACCTCGTGCTCGATCCGCGCGAAGGTGAGGGTGAACTCGTAGCGCGAGAAGCTGATGTTCGCGAAGTTCGCGTAGACCCCGGCGATGTCCTCAGGGTCGAGATGGATGTTGAGCCGGCGCTCGCCGGGCTGGGTCTCGGGAACGAGCTCATCGTCCATGCCGGAATACTAGAGGCGTGCAGCCCAACCTCCGCCGTCGCCAGGTCGTCCGGCTCGTCGCTGCGATTGCCCTCACGCTGGGCGGGGGCACGGTCGGCTTCCACGCGACCATGGAGGAGGACTGGCTCCAGTCGCTCTATCGCTCGGTGGTGACCGCGACGCTTGCGGGGCTGGACACCGTCCCGAAGAATGACGGCTCGCGGATCATCTCGATCGTCCTCGTTCTCTGCGGCTTGACGATCATCGCCTACGCCGGCGCCGTTATCGTCGAGGCGATCGCCGGCGGCGTCTTCACGGGCGTGCTGGCCGAGCGGCGAAGGGAGCGGACCATCGAGCGCCTGACCGACCACTTCATCATCTGCGGCTACGGGCGCGTGGGCCGCCGCGTGGCCGAGGAGTTCCGGGCCGCGAACGTGCCGTATGTCGTACTCGACCTCCGCGACGACGCGGTTGCCGCCGCGAAGGAGCATGGCGATCTGCTGATCGAAGGCGACGCGACCCAGGACGAGGAACTGCGCCGCGCCGGGATCGACCGTGCCGCCGGAATCGTCGTTGCCTCGGACGACGACGCCGACAACCTCTACATCTCCCTCTCCGCGCGAAACGTGCGGCCCGACATCCAGATCGTCGCGCGAGCCTCCGACGAGGACGCGGAAAGGAAGCTGCTGCTCGCCGGGGCCGACCGCGTCGTGATGCCGTACACGGCTGCCGGCCGGACGATGGCGAACCTCGTGCTGAAGCCCCAGGTGATGTCGTTCCTCGATGCGGTCACGACCGCGACCGGCCCCGACCTCCACATGGCCGAGATCGAAGTGACGGAGGCGAGCGCAAACGCCGGCAAGACGATTCGAGACGTCCGCGTGCGTCACGCGACGGGCGCGATCATCGTGGCGCTGCGCAAGCGGGACGGCACGTTCGACACGACGCCGGAGCCGGACGCCGTTATCGAGCCGGGCGACGTGATCGTCGGCGTCGGCACGACCGAGGAGCTCCAGCGCCTCGAGGATCTCTTCGCTCTTGCCGTCTGATCCCGTCAGCACTCTGGCGTCGCGCCTCGGTCCGGGCGTGACGCTCGAGCGGCCGAGCGACGCCGAGCACGGGGACTACGCAACGAACGCGGCGCTGCGGCTTGCAGGTGCGCGCCGACAGGCTCCACGCGAGGTCGCAGCCGAGCTCGTGGAGACGGCGCAGGCGCTACCGGAGGTCGAGCGCGCCGAGATCGCCGGACCGGGGTTCGTCAACTTGTTCCTCTCCGACGCATGGTTTGCCAAAGCGGTGGCCGAGATCCTCGCCTCGGGCGACGGCTTCGGGGGCGGCTGGGCCGAGCCGGAGCAGCGCATCCAGGTGGAGATGGTGTCGGCGAACCCGACAGGGCCGATCACCGTCGCGTCGGCCCGAAACGGTGCCTACGGTGACTCGGTCGCGCGCCTGCTCGCCTTCGGAGGGCACGAGGTCGCGCGCGAGTACTACTACAACGACGCCGGCGCGCAGATGGACAGCTTCCGCGCTTCGGTGGAAGCCGTGCGGCTGGGGGAGGAGCCGCCCGCGGACGGCTACCACGGTGACTACATCGCCGAGATCGCCCGCGAGGAGGGCGACCCGGTCGCGGCGATGCGGAAGCACATCGAGGAGTCGCTCGAGCGGTTCCGGATCCACTTCGACTCGTGGGCGAACCAGAGCGAGGTCGAGCGGCGCGTCGCCGAGCTGCTGCCGCGGCTCGACACATACGAAGCCGACGGCACGCTCTTCGCCCGCACCAGTGCGCACGGCGACGACAAGGACCGCCCGCTGATCCGCTCGTCCGACGGCTCCTTCCTCTACTTCGCGGCGGACGTTGCGTACGTGCAGGACAAGTTCGAGCGCGGGTTCGACAGGGCCATCTACGTCCTCGGGGCAGACCACCACGGCTACGTCGCGCGGCTCAAGGCCGCGGCGGCGATGCTCGGTTACGACCCGGAGCGGGTCGAGGTGCTGCTGTACCAGCTCGTGCACCTGACCAGGGGCGGTCAGACCGCGAAGATGTCGAAGCGCCGCGGCGACGTCGTCTTCCTCGACGAGTTCATCGACGAGATCGGCGTCGACGCCGCCCGTTGGTATCTCGTCAAGAGCGGCCCGGACCAGGGGATCGAGATCGACGTCGACCTCGCTGCGGAGAAGTCGCAGAAGAACCCGGTCTACTACGTGCAGTACGCGCACGCGCGGATCGCCGGCATCCTGCGCAATGCCGGCGAGGCACCGGTCTCGCCGGACCTTCACCAACCGCTGGCATCGGAGGAGCGTGAGCTGATCAAGCGGCTTGTGGAGCTGCCGGCGATTGCGGCCGACGCAGCCGAGAAGCGCGGGCCGCAGGCGATTCCCGCCTACGCGATCCGGGTCGCCGACGATTTCCACCGCTTCTACCACGAGCATCGCGTGCTCGAGAGCGAGCAGCAGGCCTTCCGGCTGGCCCTTTCGCGGGCGACGCAGATAGTGATTGCCCGGTCGCTCGACCTGATCGGGGTCGAGGCACCGGAGCGGATGTAGGATCGCGGGCCGTGAGCACACGGCAGGCGCCTGACCGCAACATCGCGATGGAGCTCGTCCGCGTGACGGAGGCCGGAGCGATGGCCGCGGCACGCTGGATCGGTCGCGGCGAGAAGGAGAGTGCCGACCAGGCGGCCGTCGACGCGATGCGCTTCGTGCTCGACAGCGTGAGCATGCGCGGCTCGGTCGTGATCGGCGAAGGCGAGAAGGACGAAGCGCCGATGCTCTACAACGGCGAGGAGGTCGGCAACGGGGAGGGCCCCGAGGTCGACGTCGCCGTCGACCCGCTCGAGGGCACGCGGCTGACGGCGCTCGGCCAGCCGGGGGCGATCAGCGTGATCGCGGTCGCCGAGCGCGGCACCATGCTGTTCCCGGGCGCGGCCTTCTACATGGAGAAGATCGCGGTCGGGCCGCAGGCGGTCGCCGCGATCGACATCACGAGGAGCGCGACGGAGAACGTGCTGCGCGTCGCCGAGGCGCTCGAGAAGACGCCGAGAGAAGTGGACGTCATCGTGCTCGAGCGCGACCGCCACGAGGAGCTGATCGCCGAGTTGCGTGCGGCAGGCGCGCGCGTGAAGCTGATCCGCGACGGTGACGTCGCTCCCGCGATTGCCGCGGCGCAGCCCGGCACGGGCGTGGACATGCTCTACGGGATCGGCGGCACGCCGGAGGGCGTCATCTCCGCTGCCGCCTTGAAGTGCGTCGGCGGCGGCATTCAGGGCCGCCTCTGGCCGCGCGACGAAAGCGAGCGCCGGCGGCTGGTCGATGCAGGTCTCGACCCGGATCGTGTGCTGCACACGAACGATCTCGTTGCCGGCGAAGACGTCTTCGTCGCCGCCACCGGCGTGACGAACGGCCCCTTACTGAGCGGTGTCCATTACACGCCTGGCGGCGCCCTCACCGACTCGATCGTCATGCGCTCGCGTTCCGGCACCGTTCGCCGCATCAGCGCGCAGCAGTCCCTCGAGAAACTCTCCGCGCTGACCGGCTTCGAGTACCGCTGACCGCTACGCGGTAACCGCCTCGCGCTCCATCTCCGGCGCGTAGACGCCGGTCCGCGCGGCGCTGTTCATCTTCGCGCGGTGGTAGTACGCGCGCTGGCTCGCCTCGACGTTCTCCGGCTTACCCGCCCACGCCTTGATCGCCGGCGCCTGGAGCGCACGCCCGTACGAGAAGGAGATCTGCCACGGATGCGGCCCGCGGGCGTTCATCGCGTTCAGGTGCGCGGTGGCATCCTCGTCCGACTGGCCGCCCGAGAGGAACACGATCCCCGGAACCGCCGCGGGCACGTGCTTGTAGAAGCACTTGAGTGTCCACTCGGCGACCTCGTCGGCGCCGGCGCGATTCGATGCGCCGTAGCCGGACAGCACCATGTTCGGCTTCAACAGCGTCCCGAAGAGGTCGACACGCTGGTCGAACAGCTCGGTGTAGAGGGCGTCGAGCGCGCGGCAGGTCACGTGGTAGCTGCGCTCGATCGTGTGCGTCCCGTCCTGGAGCACTTCCGGCTCGACGATCGGGACGATGCCCGCCTCCTGGCAGAGTGCCGCGTAGCGGGCGAGCGCGTGCGCGTTCGTCCAGACGCAATAGTCGCTCGGCTGCGTGTCGGTGATCGAGTACGTCGCCCGCCATTTCGCGAAGCGTGCGCCGAGCCCGTGGTATTCCTTCAACCGCTCGCGGAGCCCGTCGAGTCCCTCCGTGATCGTCTCGCCTTCGGCGTGCGGGAGCGGTTTCGCGCCCTTGTCGACCTTGATGCCGGGAATGATCCCCTTCGACTCCAGGAGCTTCGGGAACGGCTTGCCGTCCGCGGAGCTCTGGCGGATCGTCTCGTCGAAGAGGATGACGCCGCTGATGAACTCCTCGGCGCCCGGCGTCGTGAAGAGGAGGTCGCGGTACGCGCGCCGACTCTCTTCGGTCGACTCGATGCCGATCGAGTCGAAGCGCTTCTGGATCGTGCTGTCGCTCTCGTCCGCGGCGAGGATGCCCTTGCCCTCGGCGACGAGAGCACTGGCGGTCTGGTGCAGATCGGTGTCCATCGCTCTCTCTTCTCCCTGGTCCGGTTTCGGTGAACCGGATTATTCCGGGAGACCGCGGCCTGGGGGCGAGGTGTGCCTCCCGCCCCCAAGCCTCGGCGTCTGGACGTCAGCGCACGCGGTCGCGGCCGCTCCGACCCCAAAGAGCGTTCCCGCGAATCTCTCTCTCCGGTTGCACTGCACGTCCTCAGAGATGCCGGACCGGGCGGTTTCTTGCGCCTCGGTACAATCGGCCTCCGCAGGCGGACGTAGCTCAGTTGGTAGAGCACTGGCTTCCCAAGCCAGGTGTCGCGGGTTCGAATCCCGTCGTCCGCTCTAGTGTTTCGATTGAGAGTTGACTCTCTCCGCGTCCGTCTAGATCGCCTGCGCGCCAGTATGCGCGCCAGTCCGCTTCTCGAGGTATGCGCGAGCACGCTCGCGGCCTCTGCTTCGTGGCCGACGAGCAGGTGCCTGTACCGGTCGGTCATGTACGTGGACGAGTGGCCGACGTAGTCGCCGATCCGCTCGAGGCTCATCCCGGCGTCGAACATCAGCGAGACGAACGTGTGCCGGCACTCGTGCAGGCCGATCGGCTCGAGCTCGACCGCGCGCGGCTCGCCCCGGAAGAAGGTGTTGGGCGTTGCGCCCAGAGGCTGGGGCGAGTACCGACGAAAGATCAGTTCTCGCATCCGAGTTGGGTCAATTGGGGGTGCCCTACATCTTTTCGCGCTTCCAGACGCCGGCGTATAGACCGACGGAGTAGGCGCAGGTGTCCTGAAGCTTCGTCAGCGTGAGACGGCCGGCGGCCACTCTCCAGCGATAAACGCCCTTCTTCTTTCCGCAGCCGTACCCGTGGCTGATCACCAATCGGCTGCCGGACAGTGGTGCGAAGCGCACGTCCGAAGCCTCGGCCACGATCACGCTGCCGTCTGCGCTCACGAGCATCGAGAAACGTGCCGGCGGTTCGGTCGCGATGCCGACTCGCGACCAATCCGCAGCGGTGACGAAGCGTGTCCACGCTCCGACGAGCGGGGCCGGCAGCTTCGCCGTGCTCCGTGCCGCACCACTATCGACTGCGCCCGCAGAAACAACCAGCGCAACCGCAGTCGCCGCTACGAGAACGCGAGCACCCGCCAACACCGCCTCCCTTGCCGCAACGTCCCTGCCGCGAGCGACCGTAACATGATGTATCGACCGGTACAAGGTGGCGCTCTCCAGCGGGCTTCAGTCGGGGCGCCGATCAAGGGGAACGCGTTCGCGAACGCCGCATCGAACATCCCGCAGGCGAGCCTGCTCTCCGCGCTGCTCGGCCACGGGGCCGCGACCAAGCCGACATCGCTCTACCAGCAGGAAGCACTAGTCGTCAAAGAGGGAGGACGCCATGCCATCGTATGACCTGCTCGTCTACCACGATCTCGACGACCCGATCCATGACCGGCCACCCGAGATCGGCCAGGACGCGAGCGCATGGTTCGGCAAGGGCTTCGAGGGCCTCTTCGTCACGGTGGTGGGGCCGGGCATCCACGACGGCCGCGTGAGGGTCGTGCTCGCGGCTGAGCATCGTCCGGATATGCAGCATGAGATCAAGGAGTTCTTCGGGCAGCGCAAAGAGTAGGCTCCTCGAGCCGTTCGGCCCCCATCGAGCACCCGATCGAGGGAGGACGAATGTTCCGCTACACGATGCACTTCGAGGACGGCAGCGAAGCAGGGGACGCCGCATACGTCGACAACGTCACCCCCGGCGACGAGCTCATGCTCGGTCCGGGCAAGTTTGTCAGGGTGCTCGACGTCGTCCCGATCGAGAACGTGGAGGGGTCGCCGTACGTCGCTCGCCTTACAGGTACTTGGCCGGACTGGCCCGGGCGCTTGGTGACGCGCGCTTGCTGTACTCAAGAGGTGTTCCGTTAAGGCCGTAGGGTTGGGCGCAAGAGATGCCCCCTGCGTTGGCCGGTGCGCGCCAGTTGCGCGCCAGTCGTCACTCGTTTCGGCGTCTCTTGACGGGACTTGACGGGACAACACTCGCGCGGTGGGAAGTGGCGCAACGCCGTTCGTGTAGCGGGATTGCGCTCAACCAAGCCGTAAACTACGACGAGACCCAAACCCGCGTCCTTGGCTTCCCAAGCCAGGTGTCGCGGGTTCGAATCCCGTCGTCCGCTCCAATGGGACGCCACGGAAACCGCCTCTCACCAGGCGGTTTCCTTGTCTCTGCTCGGTCGCCCTCCTACGCCCCTTCGACCAGGAGCTCGCGGCACTCGTCGCGGGCAGCCTTCGTTGCCGTCTCGATCGCGGCAGCCCGCGTCACGTGATACCCGTGGGCGTAGCTTCCATAGTCGACCAGCCACTTGCCGTTCCTTGCAAACACCCTGATGGGGCCGGGCTCGGACACGTGGTCCCTTCGTTACAACGTACCCGCAATTCGTCTCGATCTCTACGGCTGCGGCGATCCCGCCTGGCAGCTCGCCAATACACGCCTCGGTGTAAAAACCCTTCACTCCTGGGTGTAAAGCCCTTCACTCGCCTGTACCGCAGCGCCCACTCTGCCCGTTTACTTAGTGCAATGAAGACGCCAGTGATCCGCGAGCCGCAAGACCGCATCGGCGTCAACGATCGAGTGTCGGTTCCCGACGGTCGTGTCGGAAGCGTGATCGGCTTCTACTGCCGGGCCCCCGATACATTGCTCGTGCTCTTCGACTCCGGCGACAGCCGCGAATACGCGCCGGCGGATCTAGAGCGACTCAGCATGGCCGCATTCGAATTCCGTCGTCCGCGCTGATCGGTCAGGCGACGTCGCGGAAGCTCTTGGCCGCGGCCGGAGTGCGTAGCTTGCGTAGCGAGGCGTTCTCGATCTGACGGATGCGTTCCCGCGTCACGCTGAAGATCTTTCCCACCTCGTCCAGCGTCGCGGGCGACTCCCCGTTCAGTCCGTAGCGGAGCTCCAGTACTCGCCGTTCGCGGAAGCTCAGGGTCGCGAGGCACTCATCGAGTGCGGTAAGGCGAAACCCGGTGTCCGCGACCTCTTCCGGGAGGGGGGCGTTGTCATCCCGGAGGAGATCCCCGAACACAGTCTCGCCCTCCTCGCCGGCCGGACTCTCGAGCGAGATCGGAGCGTGTGCACTGTCCATGATGTGCTCCACCTCGTCGACGAGAAGCTCCGTGTCTGCGGCGATCTCGGCCGGCGTCGGCTCGCGGCCCAACTCGCCGTGGAGCCGGCGCTGCGAGTGCCCGATTCTGTTCAGTCGGTCGACGACGTGCGCGGGCATGCGGATGGTGCGCGCCTTGTCCGCGATCGCCCGCGAGACGGCTTGGCGTATCCACCACGTTGCATAGGTCGAGAACTTGAAGCCTTTGCGGTAGTCGAACTTCTCCGCGGCGCGAACGAGGCCGAACGTGCCTTCCTGGATGAGATCGAGAAAGGGTAGGCCCTGGTTGCGGTACCGCTTCGCGATCGAGACGACGAGCCGCAAGTTGGCCTCGATCATCTGCTGCTTGGCCCCGGGATCGCCTCGCTCGATCCGCTTCGCGAGCTGGACCTCCTGGGACGCGGTGAGCAGAGCGACCTTGCCGATGTCCTTCAGGAAGGCCTGCAGCGCGTCCGTGTGCACCGAAGGGGCGGCGATCGCACGATCCAGTGGCTCGGCGGTGTTCGGTGCCATAGGTCGAACGCCGCCTTTCGCCCCGGGGTGGAGGAAGGCGCCAGCACGCCATGCATCCTCGCTTCGTAGTGATGAGTCTAGCGGCGATTCTTCCAGCCGTCCGTCCAGGCTTGCGAAAGAGCTCGGGCAGCAGTACAAGCTGGAGTTGACTTGAGCCAGCAGACGCCAGCCGTCCGCGCCTCGGATGCCGAGCGTGAGCAGACCGTCGCGCTCCTGCGCGGGCATGCGGTCAACGGCCGGCTGACGCTCGAGGAGTTCGCGCAGCGCGTCGAGGCGGTCTACGTCGCTCGTACGCGGGCAGAGCTCGAAGCGCTCACGCACGACGTTCCCGCGGAATCGCGGGCGCTCGAGCCGCGCACACAACGGCGGCCGAAGCGTTTCACCGGCGTCGCTTTCGGCAGCGTGGAGCGGAAAGGACGTTGGCGTGTGCCGCGTTTCGCCGGTCTCGTGGCCGTCTTTGGAGACGCGGACATCGATCTGCGGACGGCGGAGATCGAGCATCCGGTCGTGACGATCACCTCTCTGCTCCTCTTCGCCAACGCCGACTTCTTCGTCCCCACGGGCGTGGACGTCGACTTCGGCGGCCTCACGGTATTCGGCCATCGCCGCGAGCACGGCGACGACATCGCGCCTATGCCGGACGCGCCCCTGATCCGGATTCGCGTCTACGCACTGTTCGGGACGAGCGACGTCTGGCGCATCGCGCCCGGGACGAACGGCTCGTTTCGCGAGCTGATCCGGTCAGTCCGACGAAGCCGCCGGCCAGAGGCTTGAGACACCCGCTTCACGTCGGAAATCACCCAGCGGGGTAGGACCGAGCGGGAAGAAAGATGAGCCGCGCGGCCCACACAGCCGCCACTGATCGCGGGCACGCTGGCTTTGCCCGTGAAGAGAACACTCTCCATTCTCGCCGTCGCCACCGGTCTTCTGTTCTCGGGAGCCGCACTTGCGGACGGGCCGCCTGGTGCGACGGCCCGCTGCAACGACGGGAGCTACAGCCTCTCGACGACACGGTCGGGCACCTGCTCCCATCACGGCGGGGTGGCCATGTGGCTGACCGGAAGCGGCACAACGCCCCCGTCGACGCCTTCACCCGCCTCGCCGACAACGCCGCCGTTGTCAGCATCGATCCCGCTCGCGGTGCGAACGCGAACCTCGGGATGCCTCCCTCGCGTGCTTCCCGATCGTCGGTGTTCTCCGGGTGCATATGACCCGGTGGTGACCCAGAAGAACATTCAGTCCACGGTCTGTGTCTCTGGATACACGGCGACTGTCCGCCACGTCCCGGCTTCGGAGAAGAACGCCGTCTACCGCGAGTACGGAATCACACACCACGCGCCCTACTCGTACGAAGTCGACCACATTGTCTCGCTCGAGCTCGGAGGTTCAAACGACATCGGGAACCTCTACCCGGAGGCGTATGCGAACCCGAACGGAGCCCGAGTAAAGGACCAGCTGGAGAACACCATGCACGCCTCCGTTTGCGGCGGAACGCTTGCGCTGAGAGTCGCGCAGCGAGAGATCGCGACCAACTGGCTCACGGCCTATCAGCAGCGCGTTCGCCCCTAAGACGTGCCGACGCCGGGGCGAATGAAACAGCTTCTCGCGCTTCTGGCCGCCGTCTTGAGCGCTCTGGTCGCCGTCCAGACGGCGGGTGCCAGAACATGGACGTTGAGCCAAGCGCCTGGAATGTCGTTCGCCCACACGGGTGCTCTGGTTCCGCTGCCCCTGGTCTCGAGGCCGCCGAAGCTCACCACGAAACCGATGCGGTGGATTCACGCTCAGCGCATCCAGCGTCGCACCGCAGCTGCGCGTTACCCGCGCGGTCAAGCCATCGTCGGCCTGGCGTTGGGACTTCGCTCGATAGAGCTTGGGCGAGATGTGTCGATCGTCGCACTCGATCGTTCGCTCAATGCTGCCGAGGTAGCCGGCCCACCGGCTGCGCTCGCGGCGCTCGAGGGCCGCGTCGGCTCAGATCCTCAGCTTCGATACGTCGAGCCAATCGTCGTCGAGGTCGAGCAGCATCTTCGACTCGACCCGGCCCCGTACACGATCGATCCCACGACAGGGGTCCCGTTCGAGTAGGCATTTGCCCACGTGGGACTCGATCGTGCACTCAATCTGACGAAGGGCGATCCGACGATTCTGGTGGGAATCGTCGACAGCGGATGGGCAGCGATACCCGACGAGCAGAGCAAGGTCGCTGAGTCGTGGTATCTCGGCGACGAGGGCACAGACGCGTACGACACCGAAGGCCACGGCACCTTCGTGGCGTCGATCATCGCGGCGCCGAACGACGACAGCTATGGCCTCGCCGGCTACTGCGGCGCGTGCCGGATCGTTCCGTTCAAGGTCGTCAACCTGAACGCCTTTTCGGTCGCGGCTGCAATCAGGAAGCTGGTCGACGAAAACGTCCGCATCATCAATCTGAGCCTTGGCGGCGGACCGTCGTTCGTCCTGCTCGACGCGGTCAACTACGCGATCTCGAAGAACGTCTTGCTCGTCGCTTCCACGGGGAACGACAGCGCAGGACAAGTCGCATATCCGGCTGCCTGGCTGATGGGCAGCAACGGCGTTCTCGGTTGGGGCCTGGCCGTCAGTGCAAGCAGCAAGGACGACAGCCGCGCGCCGTTTTCGAATTGGGGCGTCCATTTGTCCCTCGTCGCGCCCGGCTTCTCGACCAGCTGCTCGGATGGGATCTGGGCGGCTCTGCCCCCCACCGCGAGCGAATTCGAGAGCGGTGCGGGATGTGATCGCATCGTCCTCGACCCGGGTAACGGCGGAAGGTACGCCTACGCGGCCGGAACTTCCTTCTCGGCTCCCGAGGTTGCCGGCGTCGCAGCACTCGTGATGGCTGCGCGCCCCGAGCTTACGAACTCACAGGTCGCCGACGTGATCGAGCAGAGTGCGAGCCGGCCGGCCGGCAGCTGGCAACCGGACGTCGGCTGGGGTGTACTGAATGCGGCAGCCGCGCTCGAGAGGGCGACCGGCCGCCCGAGTGCTGACACCGTGAGCGTCGGCTCGGTTCAGGTGAGCGGCGCAGCGGCGATCGGAAGCCGCAAGTCTGCGGCCGCGACCTTCGCGTGGTCGGATGGTGTGCCGGTGCCGTCCGGCTCAGCCTCATGCCGCGTGAGCATCGGAGGCCGCGTGATCGCTACATCCGCGAGTCTCAGCAGCGGCATCGCCAGTTGCACATGGGCGATTCCGTCCGGCGTAGCGGGCCAAGCCGGAACGGGGATGCTCACGGCCACCGACGACCAAGGCAATCAAGCAGCCGGAAGCTTCGGGTTCACGGTTCGCCCCGCCGCGAAGCCGGTGAAGCCGGTGAAGCCGAAACAACCGCCAACGCGAAAGCCGAAGCGAAAGCCGAAGCTGACGCGAGCCTGAGCAGGCGGCCTCCGGCCGCGGTACCCGTCAGCTGGGCCAGGCCTCGGCGAGCCGGCGCCGCGACTCGCAGAGGTGCTCGGGGATCACCTTCACGTCGCCGAGCACCGGCATGAAGTTCGTGTCGCCGCCCCAGCGGGGCACCACGTGCAGGTGTCCGTGGTCGGGAATGCCGGCGCCGGCGATCCGGCCGATGTTCCAGCCGAGGTTGAAGCCTTCGGGGTTGTACACAGCGCGCTGAGCCTCGAGGGCCTGCGCGCCGAGATGGTGGATCTCGAGCGCCTCTGCGTCGTCGAGGCCGTCGAAGTTGAGGCCGTGCCGGTAGGGCGCGACGAGCAGGTGGCCCGACGAGTACGGGAACTTGTTCAGCAGCACGAATGCGCGCTCGCCGCGATGGACGACGAGCTGCTCCTCGTCGTCGCCTTCTGCCGCGCGGCAGAAGACGCAGCCGTCCTGCTCGTCGGCGTGCTGCACGTACTCGAGGCGCCACGGCGCCCACAGGCGCTCCAACTAAAGCCACTTCTTCCAGCGGAAGAAGCTGAGCATCCCCCCGACGACCGTCACCATGACGGCCAGCGCACCGATGAAGCCGCCCGTCGTGTCGAAGCCGGGAAACGTGACGTTCATGCCGAAGATGCCGGTGAGGAACGTCAGCGGCAGCATGAAGGCGCTGAAGATCGTGAGCACGTAGAGGATGTCGTTCTGCTGGTGGGAGATGAGCGACTCGTTCGTGTCCTCGAGCGCCTCGACGACTTCCTTGTAGTTGTCGAGCAGGTCCCAGATCCGCTCGCTCGCGTCGACGAGGTCGTCGAAGTAGAGCTCGAGCGCCTCCGGCAGGAACCGCCCGATCGTCCGCTCGAGCTGGCGCAGCGTGGGCCGCTGCGGCTTCATGATCTTGCGGTACGAGATGATCTCCTGCTTGACCTTGTGGATGTCGCGCACGCGCTCGCGTGCACGCGGGCCTACGTCGTCGATCTCACGTCGATCTGCTCGAGCTTGTAGCCGATCTTGTCGAGGATCGGGAAGCAGTAGTCGTACAGGTCGTCGAGTACCTCGTAGAGCAGCCGTCCCGATCCGCGCGAGAAGAGGTTGTGCCGGAGCTCCTCGTTCTGGGCGCAGCGCTCGAAGAGGCGCGTTACCGGCTTCAGCTCGACGGCGGGCAGCGTGACGAGGTAGTCGGGGCCGACGAAGACGTCGAGCTCGCCGGCGTTCAGCCGTCCGACGTTCGTGTCGTAGACGGGGAAGTGGAGGACGGCGAAGAGGTAGCCGTCGGGCTCTTCTGAGTAGAGGTCGACCTTCGGGCGCTGACGTCGCGAGAGCACGTCCTCGATGTCGAGCGGGTGCCAGCCGAAGCGCGCAGCGAGTTGCTGGGCCTCGTCGTGGGTCGGGCCCTCGAGGTGGGTCCAGGTGAGGCCGTCGCCTTGGAGCTCAGCGAGCCGGGGCTGCCGCGGGGCGACCTCGGCGCGCACGGGCTGCCCGACGCGGCGCGTACGGATGCGGGGCAGGCTCGGCACTTGTACTTAGGGGGTCGATGGTCGGCAACACGGGCATGTTCGCAGTGTACCGCCGAGAACCTGCTCCCGAACCGTGGCTACGCGTCGCGGGAAGGCAAACCTTGGAGATGCGCCCGGCAGGATTTGAACCTGCGACCTCGCGCTCCGGAGGCGCGCGCTCTATCCCCTGAGCTACGGGCGCGTGGGCTCCAGTGTAGCCTCACCCACGTGCGGGTCGAGGCGCGCATCGTGACGCTCGAGTTGGCGGAGACGTTCGTGATCTCGCGGAGTGCTCGCGACGCGGAGGATGTCGTGCAGGTCTCGCTCATGCTGAGCGGCGTGCGGGGCAACGGCGAGGGGGCGCCCATCGACCGGTACGAGCAGACCCCGGCGTCTGCGCTCGCGTACATCGAGGAGCACGCGGACGCGATCGGCGACGATCCCTTCGCGCTCGAGGAGATCATGGCGCGCCTACCGAACGAGCAGTTCGCAGCGAGGTCAGCGATCGACGCCGCACTGCACGATCTCCAGGGGAAGCTCGTAGGCCGGCCGGTGTTCCAACTGCTCGGCCTGCGGCGGCTCGGGCCGCCGACGTCGTGGACGATCTGGCTCGGCGATCCGGACGACATGGCGCAGCGCGCCGCGCAGGTGCGCGGACGTTTCCGGCGCCTGAAGCTGAAGCTCGGCGCCCGCGACGGCCGCGACGTCGAGCGCGTGCTCGCGGTGCGTGCGGTCGCCGACGGGCCGCTTCAGGTCGACGTGAACGAGGCCTGGTCGTTCGA
Source organism: Gaiellaceae bacterium (assembly GCA_041499745.1). Classification (GTDB taxonomy): domain Bacteria; phylum Actinomycetota; class Thermoleophilia; order Gaiellales; family Gaiellaceae; genus Palsa-739. The sequence continues at coordinate 4,126 of JBGQKY010000033.1, read as the reverse complement.
GGAAGCGCTCGAGGCCCTGCCGCTGCTCGCGGAGGCAGGGGTGGAGTACTGCGAGCAGCCGCTGCCCGCAGGAGACCCCGGCGGGCCGGAGCTGAAGGCGCGCTCGCCGATCCCCATCTACGTCGACGAGGACTGCCACACCCTTGCCGACGTCGCCGCCTGCGCAGAGCGTGCACACGGGATCAACGTCAAGCTCGCGAAGGCGGGCGGCATCCGCGAGGCGGTGCGCATGGTGCACGCCGCGCGTGCGCTCGGACTCGGCTGCATGCTGGGCTGCATGATCGAGTCGGGCCTCGGGATCGCCGCAGGCGCGCACATCGCGAGCCTCTTCGACCACGTGGATCTCGACGGGAACCTCCTGATCGCGCGCGACCCGTTCCCCGGGGTCGAGTTCCTGGACGGCGTGCAAGTTCCGCCCGACGTGCCGGGGCTGGGAGTGGCGCCCGCGTGATCGTCGAAGGTCTGTGAGCGACACCCGCTACCTCATCCTCGCCGAGGGCTACAGCGCCGACCCGCACTACGGCAAGACGATGCGAGGCGTCCTCCGCTACCGGCGCGACGACGTCGTCTCGATCCTCGACTCGAAGCGGTCGCCCGGCGACACGGAGGACGGCGTCCCGGTGGTGCAGACCGTGGACGACGCCCTCGGCTTCAACCCGAACACCGCACTCGTCGGCGTTGCGACTCAGGGAGGACGCTTTCCGCCGGAATGGATGGAGCTGCTGAGAAGCTGCATCGCGAAGGGAATGCACGTCGAGAACGGCCTCCACGAGTTCCTCGGGGACGACGAGGAGCTTTGTGCGCTCGCGGCGCGGCACGATGTCGAGCTGCGTGATCTCCGCCGGCCGCCACGCGATCTGTCCACGGCAACCGGCGCGAATCTGAACGTGCCGGGCACGATCGTGCTGACCGTCGGCTCGGACTGCTCGATCGGCAAGATGACGGTCGCGCTCGAGCTCGACCTCGAGGCGCGCGGCCGCGGCATCCGCTCGGTCTTCGTCCCGACCGGCCAGACCGGAACCGCGATCGCCGGCTGGGGGATCTCCGTCGACGCCGTCGTAGCCGACTTCATCGCCGGCGCCGCCGAGTCGCTCGTCGTCGAGGGTGCGAAGCGCGGCGGCGAGCTTCTCTGGGTGGAAGGGCAGGGCGCAATTCTCCACCCGATCTACTCCGGCGTGACGCTCGGCCTCTATCACGGCAGTGCGCCGCATCTGCTCGTGCTCTGCCACGAGGCGGGGCGGACCGAGATCGAGGGCGCCGGCGGCGGCCCGCACCCGATTCCACCGCTCTCCGAGCTCGTCGACCTGCACGAGCGACTCGCGCTGCCGGCACGGCCGGCGCGGGTCGTCGCGGTGGCGCTCAACACGCGGGCGCTCTCGGAGGACGACGCACGCGCCGCGGTGGCGGCCGCCGAGGACGAGACGGGCCTCCCCGCCGATGACCCCGTCCGCTTCGGCGCGGCGCGCCTCGTGGACGCGGTTCTCGCGGCCGCATAGCCTCAAACGAGGGTCGTGCCGAGCCCTCCTGCGACCGTTACTGCCTATCTGCGGTTTCCCCGGCTGGTTTAGGAGGAAGAGGACTTTGAAGAAGATTCTTGCGGCGGTCATCGGCGCGCTCGCGCTCGTGATCACGGGCGTTGCGGCGGCCGGCCCTCAGATCGGTTTTGCCGAAGACGCGACGAAGTTCGCCGACGACGGCGGCGCGAAGCTGTTCAACGAGATGAGCACGCTCGGGACGACGACGAACCGTGTCGCCGTGTTCTGGAATGCCGACGCTCCGACGACGATCCAGGATCAGGCGTTCCTCGACCGGATGATTCCCGTCGCGCAGACGAAGGGCATCCAGGTGGTCCTCGCGATCTACCCGATGAAGGCGACGATGGCGCCGACGACCCAGGCCGCCGCCGATTCCTTCTGCAATTACGCGACCAATGTCATGCAGCGCTATCCATACGTCCGCAAGGCGATCATCGGGAACGAGCCGAACCAGCCGAAGTTCTGGCAGCCGATCTGGAACGGCTCGAAGCCGGCGTCGCCGGCGGCGATGGCCGTCGTGCTCGCGAGTTGTTACGACAAGCTGAAGGCGCTCGACTCGACGCTCGACGTCATCGGCGTCGGACTCTCGCCTCGCGGCAACGACAACCCGGGCGCCTCGAGCAACTCGTCGATCTCGCCCGTGCGCTGGATCAAGGCACTCGGCGACGCATATCGCGCAATGGGGCGGCAGAAGCCGCTCTTCGACGAGTGGTCGTGGCACTGCTATCCGAATGTGAACACCGACGAGGTCGAGACGGGCTACGCCTGGCCGAACACGGGTTGCGTGAACGCGGCGCGCGTGAAGCTCGCACTCTGGGATGCCTTCTACCACACGGCCCAACCCCTTCCGCCCGGGTACGCGCTCACCACGAGCGGCTCGACGCTATACGGCAACACGAGCCGTACGTTCCTGGACGAGACGGGCTGGCAGGTCGACACGCAGAGCCGGGCCGGCTACACCGGAAGCGAGAACGTCCCGGTCGTCTCGGAGGCGAAGCAGGCGGAGAACTACGAGAAGCTCGTCCACATCGCGAACTGCGAGCCGTCTCTCACCGCGCTCCACATCTTCCACCAGATCGACGAATCGGACCGCGGCGGCTTCCAGAGCGGCGTCATGCGTGCCGATTCCAGCGAGCGCGACTCTGCGCTCGCACCGCTCAACTCGCTTCAGCACGCGATCAAGGCCGACAACGGCTCGTGCAGCGGCAGCGTGTGGGGAAAGCTCGGCACCTTCCTCTACTCGACCACCGAGGTCGTGCCGGACTACAAAGTCTTCCCGTACGCGGAGCGCCTGCCGTACGCGGCGACGACGGTGAGCGGCGGCGGGAAGTACATCCGCCTCGACGCCGGCGAGGCCTTCAGCTACGCGATCACCTTCAAGAACGGGTCGCAGAGCTCGAACGCGAGCGGCGCGGCACCGAACACGAACGCGACGGTCAAGATTCCGACCGGCTCGGACACGGCGTCGATCGTGCTCAAGGCCGACATGAACCTGAGCCGCACGAGCACGGTCACGCTCTCGCTCGGCTCGAGCGGTGACAAGTCCGTCAAGGGGCACGGCAAGCCGAAGCCGAAGCTGAAGCGGATCAAGAACAAGAAGTAGCCTCGCGACCGTGGCCACGGTCGCGGTCGTCTCCGATACGCACCTCCCTCGGGGAGCCAGACGGCTCCCCGAGGCATGTCTCGACCACTGCCGTGCCGCGGATCTGATCCTCCACGGCGGCGACTTCTCAGCGCTGTCGGTGCTCGAGGGGCTTCGGGCGCTCGGGCCGCCCGTGGCAGCCGTCCACGGCAACGCCGACGAGCCCGCGCTCCGGGCGCTTCTGCCGAAGGAGCTCGTCGTGGAGGTCGAGGGCGTGCGGATCGGGATGCTGCACGTCCCCGGTCCGGCGGCCGGGCGGGAGGGACGCCTGCTGGGGCGGTTTCCCGGCTGCGGAGCCGTGATCTTCGGCCACACGCACCTGCCGGTCGTCGAGCGGCACGAGGGCGTCTGGCTCCTCAACCCGGGCTCGCCGACCGAGCGGAGGCGCGGGCCGTTCCACGCCATGCTCGTGCTCGAGATCGGGGCGGGGGAGATCGTCCACGAGCTCGTACGTCTGTCTTGACACGAACGTCTGTTCGCTCTAGCATGACGAACACATGTTCGCCAAGTTCCTGATCGTGCTCGCCCTGGCCGCGCTCGCAGTGGGGCTCGTCGCACACGGCTCACAGGGTGCTGCGCCCGAGCGCACCTACGTCGTCAAGCCCGCCGACACCCTCTGGTCGATCGCCGCGCGACGGTACGCCGGCGACGTCCGGGAGGGCGTCTGGAAGCTGGAGCGCCGGAATCACCTCAGCTCCGTGACGCTGCGCCCCGGTCAGAAGCTCGTGCTGCCCGCCGGGTGATGTTGTTGTTGCCGCCCGGCTAGAGCGCGCTCGGCGAGGGAGGACCGCGCTCCCGGAGCGGCGGGGAGGGGTCGCTAGGTCGAGGGCGAGCTCGGGATCTCGATCCCGGAGACGTAGACCTTCTCGCCGCGGAAGCGCCGTCGCTCCTGATCCAAGGGGAACCAGATCACGACCTTCCACTCGAGGCGCTCACCCATGGGTGGGAC